>JBKPNQ010000149.1:0-34236 GCA_046732715.1 Acidobacteriota bacterium
GGAACAGGGCGCGCTCGGCGTGGACGAACCGGGGAAGAAACGCGCGGTACGTGGGATTGCCGGTTCCGGGCTTCAGGTAGTCCGCGGGTACGGCGCTGAAGAACGCAATCGTATCCGGAGATCGCACGCCCCGAGCGGAAGTTGACTTTGCGTAGACGTAAACCAGCGGCGACACGAGCATCCCGGCGATGACCAACGCGGCAACGCCATATGCGCATTTCCGCAGCGGAACTTTTGACGCGAGTGCCAGCACCACGGCAAACACGGCCGAGTAGATGGTGAGAAAGAGCCCGTAGTACATCGACGAATACCACTGCGCCGCAAGGCTCAGAACAAGAAGGCCCGCATACCGGCTGGAACCATTCAAGATCCGGTGGATCGCCAGCAACACCGTCGGCATCCACATCGTCATCTGCAATTCCAGGTGACTGAAGTGGCTCACGCGGAACGGCGCGATGGTGAATGCCAGGGCCGTTATCCAGGCCGCGCTCGCATCGCCACCGAGGCCGCGCGCGAGCCAATACGCTGACAGACCCGAGAGCACGAACGCGGCCAGCAACATCAGGTTGTAGGCGACGACCGGGTGGATGTGCAGCCAGGCGAGCGGCGCAGACGCGAGCGCCGGCAGGAGCATCGAGTCCGAGTACGTCAGCGCGGCGGGCAGGGGATAGAAGATATTGGCGTCGAAAAGGTGACCGGGATCGCTCGCGATCTGGTGCCGCACCCACGCCATGCGCCACATCGAAAAGAGAGGATCGCCGCGGTCGGGAAGCGCAAAGAGATCAGCAACCTGTTGATGGAATACCGTGACCGTGACGAGGATCAGTCCCACCGTCACCGCAACAGCCTCTCGTACTCCGGTGAACCGTGACACGCAGGCGCATTCTACGGCGAATTGACGCGATCAAGCGCGCGCTCCTCCACCCGGATTCGTGCAGCGATGATAGCGGCAAAGGACACGACGGCAGCGGGTCCGGTATAGACCGCGTGAGCCATCAACGCCATGCCGATCAGTTCGCCGATCACGCCAAGGTAGTTCGGATGTCGCATGAAACGATAAGGCCCGTGATGAATCATCGCTGCACCGGGAGGAACGAGTACGCGAAAGGTCCAACGCGATCCGAGCGTCACGATCGCCCAGTACTTGATGGCCTTCGCCAACGCGAACACGATCGCGCCAAGGCCGAACACAGCCTCAAACGGCGCGGACCTCAGGTAGGCTTCGAGGGCCATCGCCAGAAACGACGCCGGATACGCCACCTGCATGATCGGAAACACATCGTCCTTGGGCTCGACGGCTCCGGCGCTTCGAAGCGCGCGATCGTGCCGCGCAGCCAGGCGCGCCTCGAACGCCATGGGAAGAAATGCGAGGGCCAGGACGATCAGCGCGACGGTCATGCGGCGTGAACGTCGCCAGCGTACCGAATCGCGTGCTGCAGGAGCTGCGGAACAATGGCGGCGCTATATCCGGCGGCGCGAACGGCCGCCGGATACGTCACGATCCACCGCATCGTGCGATTGAAGCGCCACTTTGCGGCAAACTCGCGGCGACGAGCATCGAAGAGGTTCACGTGTGCGCCATCAAAGCCCGACTCGAGTGCACGCAGGGCCTCGTGCGCCGCCAACTCCGCTCCGCGAAGCGCGAAACGCAAACCGTCGCCCGTAATCGGATCGACAAAGCCGGCCGCATCGCCGGCAAGGAGCAATCCCGGCGCGCCGGCCGCTCGCGCGTCGATCGCCAAAGGGCCGAGACACATCGGCGTCGTCACCATCCTCGCGCCGGCAAATCGCTCGCCGAGCATCGGATCGGCTCGGAGCATCGTCGTCATGCAGTCGGCCGGCAACCGCCCGCCCGGATTTGGTGTGACGACGCATGCGTTGGTAAGCCCGTGCGGAAGCGGCGCAATGCCCATGTAGTGGTTGCTGCGGACGTGCATCTCCCCAAAGGCGGTCATGCCGGCGACACCTTCGAAATACGAGCCGATCGCCCACCGGCGCGGCCACGTCGCTGCACGTGACAGGCCCAGCGCGCGCGCGACGCGAGAGTATCGGCCGTCGGCCGCAATCACGATGCGTGAGCGAAGCTCGACAGGTTTGCCATGACGGCCGCTAACGGTGAGCCCGGTCACCGTCGGTTGATGCGTTGAAGCATCGACGATCGGTCCCTGGACGAGGGCGCCTTCCTCGATGCGCGCGCCCGCGCCGGCGGCGGCCATCATGAGCGCGGCGTCGAAGCTGCCACGTGAAATGGCACGACCCTGCACACCGTCGTACTGTCCCTCGACTCGAACGCCATCTTCACCGGTGACGATCCAGCCGTCGAGTGAAACCGCCGCTCCCGTCGCACCACCGAGACCAAGGCGCCGCAGGACTGCGAGCGCTCCAGGATTCAGCGTGTCGCCGCACAGTTTCGGTCGCGGAAACGTTGCGCGATCGAGGACGGTCACACGCGCGCCGGCCCGGGCAAGAATCGTCGCAGCGAGTGCGCCGGCTGGACCGCAGCCGGCGATTAAGACGTCGATCACGTCAGTTTCCAGCTTCCAGCTTTCCGCGCTTGCAACCATGACCTGCGGCACGTTCGGCGGCGAGAACAATGTCGAGGGCAAACCTGTAGCCAGAAGTCAGACGCTAGCAGCCAACCGCAGGAGCGCGAGCCACGAGCCGCGAACCGCGAAAGCATTCACGCCCTCCCAAGTACAATCGCACTGTTCTTCGACCCGAACCCGAGGCAGTTGCAGAGCGCAGCCGTGAGGTCGGACTCACGCCCGCTATTAGGAATGAAATCCAGGTCGCATTCGGGATCTGGATGCGTCTGGTTGATCGTCGGAGGCAAAAAACCGTGGCGAAGCGCGAGCGCTGCGGTGACGATGCCGGCCGCTCCGCTGGCGCCTTGAGGATGGCCGATCATGGACTTGGTCGATGAGCCAGGTACGCGATCGGCGAGCGGGCCGAACAGGCGGCGGACGCAGCGGGACTCTACGCTGTCGTTGAGCACGGTGGATGTGCCGTGGAAGTTCACGTACCCAATCTCTTCCATGGGCCGTCCGGAACGCTCGATCGCGATCTTCATTGCCCGGATGATCTGCTCACCGTCAGGAGCCATCTGCACGCGGTGGTACGCGTCGCAGGTCGATCCATAACCCTCGACGATGGCGTAGACGGTAGCGCCTCGGGCACGGGCGCGATCTTCGCGCTCGAGAACAACCATCCACGCGCCTTCTCCCAGCACGAAGCCGTCCCGTTCGCGGTCGAACGGCCGCGACGCTTCAGCCGGCCGATCGTTGTGCGCGGTCGAGACGGCGCGCATCTTGGAAAAACCGACAATCATGCCGGGCGTGACGCACGCGTCTGCGCCGCCTGAGAGGATGATCTCCGCGTCGCCGCTGCGAATCAGCGACGCCGCGTATGAAATCGCGTCGGTCGAACTGGTGCAGCCGGTCGACACGACGTGGCTGATCCCATGCAGTTCGAGCGCGATCGAGATCTCGCTCGACATCATGCCGACGATCGACACCGGAATGGCGTATGGCGTGACGCGCTTCCAACCATCGTTGAAGAATTCGTAGTATTGCCGCTCGGCGACGTCGATCCCACCGGCTCCGCTGCCTACCAGCACGCCGGCACCCGGTTCGTTCAGTCTCAGGCCGGCATCCGCCCACGCCTCGCTCGCGGCAATGACGGCGATCAACGACGCTCGTGAGTATCGCCGCGGATCGGATCGGCCACCGCGCTCGTCTGCTGCACGACCGTTGATAGGGATCGCATCGTCGATACTGACCGCGGGAACGGGCGCTGCAACGGTGCAGGGAAATGCGGACGCGTCGAAGTCGACGATGGCGCGCGTGCCGCTGCAGCCACGCCGCACATGACGCCAGAAACAGTCACGCCCGACACCAAAGGGCGAGACCACGCCGATTCCCGTGATGGCCACGCGCGGAATCGTCGAGTCAGCCATCTCTCTATAATAGCGGCCGCGCGGGTTGCGCACTTACGCGGCACGGTAGACGGCGACACAAATCGAAAGCTGGACGGAATTCTACGGATGAGTGAATCAGCATAGGGATGGTGGTGAGCAGGTTGTGGGTTTCGCTCCGAACCCGACCGTCCTCCCGGTGGCGCCTGAGACGACGTCGGCCCCCATCGGCACTTCCATTTGCCAGAATCATATGCATACCTTGTGCGCTTCTGGTCTTATCCGACGGCTTCGCCCCTCGGACTCCCCACACGCTCTCTCGCCATGCTCGCTCGCACCGTGGACCGAGCGACCGGTTCATGAGATGGCTTCCAGCCTAGTTCCCGTGGCGAGCCTTGCGTAGGCTACACTTCCAACAGCGATGTGGTCGCGCTTCATCTCCGTCGCCGTTGTCTGGTTTCTTGCAGCCGGGATCGTCAGACCCGAGGGCGGACGGCTTCCGGCGACGATCGATCGCGAGATCCAGGACGTCGCCGTCGCTGAACTCAAGGCCTACGTGACCGCGCTCGCCAGCGACGCGATGTCGGGTCGAGGTGTCGGGCATGCCGGCAATCAACAAGCTGAAGCCTATATCGCCAACGCCTTGCGGGACGCGAAGGTGCCGGCCGCGGTCCCTGATTATCTCCAACACGTCAAGGTCTACCAGCCACGGCTCGGTGATCGCGCGAGTCTGACGGTCTCCGAGGGTGACCGCTCCCTTGTCGACCTGCGTGTCGGCAGCGATTTCATGCCTCAGCCTGAGTCGGGAGACCAGACGGTCAGCGGTCCGCTCCTCTTCGTCAACTACGGCATCTCGGCGCCGGGCCTGCAGCACGACGACTACGCGAGTCTCAACGTCCGCGGCGCGGTCGTCCTGGCGCTCGACGGGGCGCCGGAAACGCTCTCGCGTTCGGGACAGCCGCCGAGCGACACCGGGCCCGAGCTGGGAAGCATCGAGCGCAAGATCGACGCCGCCCGAGCGCACGGCGCCGCCGGGCTGCTGGTGGTCAGGAGATACACCGGAGATCGAGAGGCGGCGTGGCCGTCGCATTCTTCTATCCGATCGGCGAATTACCGTCTCTACGACGAGATGCACGATTCGCCGCTTGCGGTCGCGGCGATCTCGGAATCCACCGGGCAGACGTTGAGGCGTGCGCTCGACGAACAGCATACGATGGTCTGCTCGCTGACGCCGGGTGTGGTGGCAACCCCAATCACGATGGACAATATCCTCGGCATGGTTGAAGGTCGTGAGGGCGCGACCGACCTGGTGGTTGTCGGTGCGCACCTGGATCACGATGGCATCGATGATGCTGGCCGCATCTACAACGGGGCGGACGACAATGCGTCCGGCACGGCCGCCGTGATCGCGATGGCGGCCGCCTTCGCGCGCGCCGCTGCTCGAGGAACACGGCCTGCCCGCGCCGTTGTCTTCGCGCTGTGGAACGGTGAGGAGAAGGGTGAGCTCGGCGCCGACTACTACGTCACCCACCCGGTGCCGTCGCGACGGATCGTCGCCAACGTGAACCTGGACATGGTCGGACGAAGCGAGGACATTCCCGATCCGGACGATCCTCGATATCGCGGCTTTCCGAAGACCCGCGCGTCTGACAACACGAACGTCGTGCATCTGCTGGGCTATTCGTATGCGCCGGATCTCGCGCGGGACGCTGACGTCGCGAACGAAACGATTCGCCTCATCGTCAAGCAGGACTACGACCGCGGCTCGCAGGATCTGGTTCGGCGTTCGGACAACTGGCCGTTCATCCAGCACGGCATCCCGGCGGTCTTTCTCACGACCGGCCTGCACCCGGACTACCACACGCCCGACGACGATACGGAACGCCTTGACTTTGCGAAACTGGAACGCATCACCGAGCTGGCGTCGCGGCTCGTGTGGTTGGCCGCCGACGGCAACACGCCGCGGTTCAACGCTCAATAGACGGACACATGGCTGACACTGAAGTTTCCACCAGCGCTTCACCAACCTCACCGCTCCCCTCTGAGCTCCCGGTCGTGCCGCTGCGTGAAACGGTCGTTCTCCCGATGACCGTCGCGCCGCTCGGCGTCGGACGCCCGGTCTCGATCGAAGCCATCAACCGCGCGCTCGCCAGCGATCGCATGGTGCTGCTGTTGCTGCAACGCGGCGACAAAGACGACCCGGCCCCTGACGATCTGTATCGCGTCGGAACGGTGGCGATCATTCGCCAGATGGCAAAGGCGCCGACCGGCATGCGGGTGCTGGTCGAGGGCATCGCGAGAGCGCGCGCCGAGTTTCTCCAGACCGATCGCGGGTTCGTTCGTGCCCTGCTGAAACCATTGCCGGAATCCACGCAGAAATCGATCGACGTCGATGCGCGCATGCGGCGGCTCCAGGAGCTGGTCGACAAGGCGCTCTCGCTGGCGACCGGGCTTTCACCCGACGTCAAGACGCTGGTGATGAGCCTCGATGATCCGCTTCGAATCGCCTACCTGATCGCCAGTCTCCTGGACATGAAGGCGGAGGACAAGCAGCGGCTGCTCGAGGAAAACGATCTCGCGGTGAAGCTCGATGCGATTTCGATGGTGCTGTCACGCGAAATCGAGGTGCTCGAGCTCAAAGGGCAGATCGAGTCGAAGGCGGAGAAGGAAATGACCGACGCGCAGCGGCAGTACGTGCTGCGCCAGCAGATGAAGGCGATTCAGAACGAGCTCGGCGAAGGCGATGGCGAAGGGGCGGAACTGCGCAAGCGCGTCGCTGAAGCGAAGCTGCCGGAGTCGGTCGCCACGATCGCAAACCGCGAGGTCGATCGGCTCGAGCGCATGACCCCGGCGTCGCCGGAATACCAGATGATCCGGACCTACCTCGACTGGGTCCTCGATGTTCCGTGGGACAAGCCGACCGAAGACCGTCTCGATCCGGTCGAAGCGCGCAAGGTACTCGATCAAGATCATTACGATCTCGACAAAGTCAAGGAACGGATCGTCGAATACCTGGCAGTCCGCAAGCTGAAGGGCGATCTCAAAGGGCCGATTCTCTGCTTCGTCGGGCCGCCCGGTGTGGGCAAGACGTCGCTCGGACAGTCGATCGCGCGGTCGATGAATCGCAAGTTCGTCCGCATCTCGCTCGGCGGTGTGCGCGACGAGGCCGAGATTCGCGGTCACCGGCGAACCTATATCGGATCGCTGCCCGGGCGCCTCGTCCAGGCGTTGAAATCGGCCGGCTCGTCGAATCCGGTGTTGATGCTGGACGAGATCGACAAGGTCTCCGTCGGCGTCCAGGGCGATCCCGCAGCGGCGCTGCTCGAAGTGCTCGATCCGGCGCAGAATCACGCGTTCCGCGACCACTATCTCGAAATCCCGATCGACCTGTCGAAGGTGCTCTTCATCGCGACCGCAAATCAGCTCGGCACGATTCACCCGGCGCTGCTCGATCGCATGGAGATCATCACGCTCAGCGGCTACACGGAGGACGAAAAGGTCCACATCGCCAGGATGTACTTGATTCCGCGGCAGCTGGAGGAACATGGGCTCAAAGCGTCGCAGCTCGAGATCACCGAAGCGGCGTTGAGGCGGATCATCGTCGAATACACGCGCGAAGCCGGCGTCCGGTCGCTGGAACGGCAGATTGGGACGATCGCCCGTAAGGTGGCCGCCCGGGTTGCCACCGACGAACAGCACACCGCGATTGCCGACGCGCCGCAGCTGACCGATTATCTCGGCCCTGCGCGGTTCCGCTCGGAAGCGGCGTTTCGCACCTCGCGCCCGGGCGTTGCCACCGGCGTCGCCTGGACCGAAACGGGTGGCGACGTGCTGTTCATCGAGGCGGTGCTGCTGCCGGGCGGCAACGGGCACCTGACCCTCACCGGCCAGCTCGGAAGCGTGATGCAGGAATCGGCGCGTGCGGCGCTGAGCCACGTGCGGCAACAGGCAGAATCGCTCGGCATCCGGCCGGAAGTTCTGGCGAAACAGGACCTGCACGTCCACGTGCCCGCCGGCGCCATCCCCAAGGATGGCCCATCTGCCGGCGTCACGATGGCCACCGCCATCGTCTCGGCTGCGCGTGGCGAGCCGGTCCGATCGGAGGTCGCGATGACCGGCGAGATCACCCTGTCAGGCCTGGTGCTGCCGGTTGGAGGGATCCGGGAAAAGGCGCTCGCGGCCCGTCGCTACGGAATCAAGACGTTCGTGCTCCCGGAGATGAACGAACAGGACCTGACGGAACTGCCCGCCGAAGTCCGCTCGCAGATGACGTTCGTCCCGGCCCGGACGCTCGAGGACGTGCTCAAGGTTGCGCTGCCCGCTCCGGCCGTCGCCGACGCGCCGGTCCGCTGAGCACGCGTGCCCTCGGTCTGCTTCTACGTGTCCGGGCACGGCTTCGGCCACGCAGTGCGACAAATCGCGATCATCAACGCGCTGGGCGCGCGGCTGCCGCATCTCGGCATCGTGATTCGAACCGCCGCACCGCGACGGCTGTTCGATCAGTCCGTCCGAGTGCCGACGACGTTCATCGAGGGACCGAACGATACCGGCGTGATCCAGATCGACAGCGTCCGGCTCGACGAACGGGCGACGATTGCCGCGGCCGCCGATTTTCATCGGACGCTGCCGGAGCGCGCCGCGCACGAAGCGGCAATCCTCGAGACGCATGACGCTGCTCTGATCATCTCGGATGCACCTCCCCTGGCATGCGCCGCAGCAGCGGTCGCGCGAATTCCTTCAGTCGTGGTCTCCAACTTCACGTGGGATTGGATCTACGAGGGCTACGAGGCGCAGCTGGCCGCCGCTCCCGGCTTGCTGAGCGCGATCCGCGACGCGTACGGACACGCCAGCGAAGGCTGGCGGATGCCGCTGCATGGTGGCTTCGCCACGGTGCCGCGGGTTCGGGATGTCCCCTTCGTCGCGCGCCACGCCCGGACCGATCGCTCCGCGGCGGACGTCAAGCGGGAACTCCGCCTGCCGGCCGACCGGCCGATCGCGCTGGTATCGTTTGGCGACTACGGCGTCGAAGGCCTCGCGCTCAATCAGATCGACTGCCGGGACGACATCGATCTCGTCATGACCGCACCCGCATCTGAGATCGATTCGATCGACGACTCGGTCCATCGTGTTGCAGAGGAGGATATCTACAGCCGCGGTCTCCGTTACGTGGACCTGGTCGCAGCCGCCGACGTCGTCGTCACCAAGCCCGGGTACGGAATCATCGCCGACTGCGTCGCCAACAGGACGGCAATGCTCTACACCTCGCGCGGCCGCTTCGTTGAGTACGAGGTCATGGTCGCGGAGATGCCAAACATCCTCAGGTGCGAGTACCTCGACCTGCAGTCGTTTCTCGCGGGGAGGTGGCGAGGTGCGCTCCGGAGGCTGCTCGAGAAATCGGGACCTGCCGAGCAGCCTCCAACTGATGGCGCAGAAGTGGTGGCTGCGTTGATCGGCGAAAGGCTCGGAGTTGACGGAGGTAACGGAGTTCACAACGAAGAACCGAAGTAAACGAAGACGAACGAAGAAAACTCAAAAGTATTGCTCTTATCTTTCTTCTTCGTTCGTCTTCGTTAGCTCCGTTTCTTCGTTGTGAACTTCGTTTTCTTCGCGACCTTTGTAACCCCGACTTCACTTAGAATCTCCGGCATGCTCAATCGCCGTTCGTTCTTCTCGATGACTGCGGCCCTCCTGGGCGCTCCGGTTCTTGCCCTCCAGCGACGAGCCGGCGCGTCTTCGCAATCTTCGTCGCCGCTCCCACCCTCGATCGCCGCGCTGACCTCGATGCGAAACCAGGCGCGGCCGATTACGAACGAAGAACGACGGCTGCGGGTCGAGAAGGCCAGGCAGTTGATGGCGGCCGAGAAGATGGATGCGCTCGTCCTGTCCGGTGGCACGTCGCTGGTCTACTTCACCAACATCCGCTGGGGTGGAGGCGAGCGGCTCTTCGCTTGCGTGATCCCAGTCAAGGGTCAACCCTTTTTCGTCTGTCCCGCATTCGAAGAGGATCGCGCGCGCGAACAGATCGCGCTCGGGCCGTTCGCCGATGGCGTGGCGGACGTCCGCACCTGGAATGAAGACGAGAGCCCTTACGCTCTCATCGTCCAGGGCCTCAAGGATCGTGGCATTGCGGCGGGAACTATCGGCATCGAAGAGACGATGAAGTTCGTGTGGAGTGATGGGATCGCAACCGCCGCGCCACAGTTGAAAGTCATGAGCGGGACGGTGATTACCGCCGGCTGCCGCATGATCAAGGACGACCACGAACTCGAACTGATGCGGCTGGCCTCGACCGCCACGCTGAAGGTGTACGAAGCGGTGTACCACGCGCTCGAAGCGGGGATGACGCAGAACCAGGTATCGGATCTGATTGACGCCGGCTACCGACAGGTCGGCTTCCCCGGAGGAGCCAGCGTACAGGTCGGCGAATATACGGCGCTCCCCCACGGTTCGATCACGCCGCAGACCATTCGCGAAGGCACCATCATCATGATCGACGATGGGTGTACGGTGCAGGGGTATCAGTCGGACATCACGCGCACGTTCGTCATCGGCAAGCCCACGGCAAAGATGAACGCCGTTTTCGACATCGTCAAGCGGGCGCAAACCGCGGCCTTGCAGGCGGCCCGTCCCGGAGCGCCGCTCGAATCCATCGACGCGGCCGCGCGCAAGGTTGTCGTCGACTCGGGCTATGGCCCCGGGTTCAAGTACTTCAGCCACCGGCTTGGCCACGGGATGGGAATGGATGGGCACGAATGGCCGTACCTGGTGAAGAACAACATGTTCGGATGGACCAAGGCCCTCACCGCACAGCCGGGAATGGTATTCAGCGATGAACCGGGGATCTACATTCGCGGCGAGTTCGGTGTGAGACTCGAAGACGACCTGTACATCACCGCGGATGGCGCGAAATTGTTCACGCCGCAGTCAGAGTCGTTGGAGAAACCGTTCTAATTGGTGAATTGCTGAATCGGTGAATTTGCTTCGCACTACTTACCGATTCACCAATTACTTGATCACTGTCACCAGCGACCAGATCTTCGGGAAGTTCACCTTCTCAATCGACTGTGGCTGCAGCTCCGCCTGGGTCAGAAACGCAGGTAGATCGAGATCCGCCTTGAAGCCGATGTGAATCGTGAACGGAGAGATCAGCCGCTCGACACGTGAAAGGATCAGGTTCGGGCTCAGGAAGTGATTCAGGAGGATCACGCGGCCGCCCGGACGACACACGCGACGCATCTCCCGCGCCACCTGGACGGGATCGGGCACCACGCTGATGAGGTACGGCGCGTAGACGATGTCGAACGAGTCGTCTGCGAACTTGAGATCCGCGGCATCCATCTGCAGCAGCCTGACGTGGCGGATGTCTTTCCGCTCAGCCCGCTCGCGCGCAATCTCGAGCATCGACTCGTTGAAGTCGATCCCAGTCACCGAGCAGTTCTTCGGATAGAGCGACAGGTTGATGCCGGTGCCGACGCCCACCTCGAGCACGCGTTCGCCGGGCTGAATATCCATCCGATCGATGGCGCGAAGTCGGCCGGGATGGAGCGTGGGCCCGAAGGTGAAATCGTAGACCTTCGCAATTTTGTCGTAGACGGCGCCAACAAAATCGTTCTCAACGACCGTCACCGAGAGCGCTCGGGTCGCTGCATCCGAACCCGAGACCAGCTCGTCTGACGGATCAACTTTGCGTTCGAATAAGGGCATCAGAACCCCGTATCAACTAGCAATGAAAATGCCGCCTGCGTTGCCATCGTGGCAAGCCTGTGGACTATAACCCGTTCAAATGGATGGGGCAAGCGGAAGTACGACGCTGACGTCGGGCTACGCCACGACCGCCTCCATCACGCCAAGCGCATTCTCGATCGAACCACCCGCCGTACTGATCTGAATCCCCTGCACGAGCGGGCGAATCTCCGACGCGATCTCCCGAGCGATCGCCAGGCCTTCCGCGGCGGCGCGACCGTTCGCTTCGGCCTGCCGCATGCGCTCGACGACAGCCTCCGGAACACGGACGCCGGGAAGTTCGTTCGCAAGGAACTCGGTGTGACGGAGACTCTCGAGCGGAGCGATCGCCGCCATCACCGGAATTCGAAACGCTTCCACTCGTCGGAGGAATCGAGCGAGCTCCTCCGCATCGAACACGAGTTGGGTGATCGCGAATTCGGCGCCCGCCTTCACCTTGTGCTCGAATCGGCGCAGCTCCTCGTCAGGATCGAGGGCCGCCGGATTCGCGGCCACGCCAATGTGAAATGCCGTCGGCGGCCCGATGCTCTGATCGCCGATGTCAGCCCCGTCATTGAGCCGTTTCACCATGTTCGTGAGGCCAATCGAGTCCACGTCCATGACGGCGGTCGCGTCTGGATAATCGCCGATCTGCGGCGGATCACCGGTGATGAGGAGCAGGTTCCGAATCCCCATCGAATGGGCGCCCAGCAGGTCCGATTGCAGACCGAGCAGATTACGATCGCGGCACGCGCAGTGCAGAATTGTTTCGATTCCCGCCTGTTGCTGCACCAGCACTGCGGCCGAAAGCGCGCTCATCCGCGCACCGGCGCGGGGTCCGTCGGGGATGTTCACCAAATCCACGCCGTGGATCCGCAACTGCCGTGCCTGCTCGACCAGCGCGTCCACGCGAAACCCGCGCGGCGGCAGCAGTTCGACCGAGACGACGAACGCAGCGCGCGACAGGCCGTTTGCCATCCGCGATTTCTCGGCGCGCGCGACGGGCTCGACCAGCGCCGCCGTTCGCGCCGCGGCCCGTCCTGCGGCGGCCCTCCGGGTACCTGAGCGCGCCTCTTCTCCCAGCACGCGAACCGCCGACTTGAGATGGCGAATGTGCTCGGGCGTCGTACCGCAGCATCCGCCAACCAGGCGCACGCCGTTGTCGATGAAGCGCCGCGCGTACGACGCCATGTATTCCGGCGAACACAAATAGATGTTCCGTCCCTCGATCTCGCGGGGCCGTCCGGCATTGGGCTGCGCGGAGAGCTTGACTGTTGCCACGTGCGACATCCGCTCGATCGTCTCGAGCATCGCCGCCGGGCCGACGCTGCAGTTCAGTCCGACGACCTGCGCACCGAGATATTCGAGCGCCGGCACGAACGCCTCCGGTGCGGTTCCGTCCAGGCTGTTACCATCCTCCTCGGTCGTCACCTGCGCCACGATCGGCAAGTCGCAGACGCTGCGCACGGCCTTGATGGCGGCGCCCAGCTCTCTGACGTCACGGAAGGTTTCGAGCACGAACAGATCGACGCCCCCCTCGACCAGCGCACGCGCCTGCTCTCGGAAGAATTCCTCCGCCTCGTCCACACCGGTCTTGCCCCAGGGCTCGATGCGGATGCCAAGGGGACCGACCGCGCCGGCCACATACGCGTGCTCACGGGCCGCGTGTCGAGCCAGCTTCGCGCCCTGCACGTTGATGGCTTCAACCTGAGCCGACAAGCCGAAGGTGCCGAGCTTGATCCGGTTGGCGCCAAACGTGTTCGTTTCGACGACGTCGGCACCGGCTCTGACGTAGGCCTGATGGACGTCGCCGACCAGCTCCGGCTGAGTCAGGTTCAGTTCATCGAACGAACGATTCAGAAAAATGCCTTTCGCGTAGAGCATCGTGCCCATCGCGCCGTCACAGACGAGCACGCGCTGGTCGATCGCTTCGAGAAAGGTCGGCTTTGCCATGATCAGTGCAAAACTACATGGTACTCCAACGTCGCTACATCGACCAGAAGATGCGAGTGGCCGACGAGATCCAGGCACACGGAGCGGACACCCCGGACATCGCCCTCGACCAACCGGTGATGATGGCCAAAGAGGTGGAGGCGCGGCCTTATTGCCGTCAGGATCTCGTTGATCGGCGTCTTCCCGGCGTCGTTGCCCTTGACGCGAAATGGCCGCGGCGCTTCATGCGTGAGCAGGATGTCGACATCCGCGAGCGCCCGACAGGCTTCGACTTCTTCCCTGACGAAGTGCCGTCGTCGATCGGCAAGCTCAGTCGCCTTTGGTGTGCCCTTCTTCGGGTGAGGCAGCGACGCCGCCGGCATGTCGTACATCGTCGGCGCGAACGTGCCGCCGAGACCGGCCACGCGAAGGCCGGCAATCGTCTGCAGAACGCCGTTCGGAATGTAATGAAGGTTCGACGGGAGATCGCCTGAAGCGATCAGGTCGAAGTTCTCGTTGTTCCCTTTGATCCAGTAAAGAGGGGCATCGAACGGCTCGTAGCGTCCCGCAGCATCCGCCACGTCTCCCACGCAGATCCACGTGTGGACGTCGGGATGCTGCCGCATGATACGGCGCACGCTGGCGAAATCTCCGTGAATGTCGCCAAGGGCGCCAATCATGGCCATTGGTGAATTGGTGAATTGGCGAGTTGGTGAATCTGCATCGCGCGGCTCCCGCCGCGCCTTAGAAAGCACGCGCGGTAGCGCGTGCGAAGTAAATTCACCAATTCACCGACTCGCCAATTCACCAATTCTCATTTGCTCGTCGCCGCAGGCACGAGCAAATCGGCTTTGTCCCAGATGAAGTCCTTGTTGCTGTAGACCGCGAGCTCGTAGTCCTTCCCCATGAAAATCGCGGACACCGGGCAGGCTTCCTCGCAATACCCGCAGAAGATGCAGCGGGTTTTGTGAATCTGGTAGACCTTGGCGTAGCGCGGGCCGGCCTGCACCGTTCCGTCGTTTTCCGCCGGCTCGAGGTAGATCGCGTCGGCCGGACACGCGACGGCGCACAGCCCGCACGCGACGCACTTCTCGAGCCCGTCCTCGTCGCGCATCAGGACCTGTTTTCCACGGTATTTCGGGAACACCGGGACCTTCTGGTCCGGGTAATTGACGGTGAGCGGTTTCTTGAAGATGTGCTTGAAGGTCGTATAGAAGCCGACTAAGAACGGACGAATCATGTTGTGATCATACAAGGCTCAAGGCTCAGGGCTCAAGGCTAGGCTGAGGCCCTGGGCCCTGAGCCCCAAGCTATAATTAATAGATCCAATGCCACAGGCCACGAAAGCGCTGACGGCCGGGCAGTTCCTGCTGACGACGCTGGTCGTCAAGGTAGCGATCGTCGCGATTCTTTCGACGATGCTCGTCCGCTTTCCGTGGTTCCGGCGGATCCTGCTGACCGAAAAGCGCGACTGGCCGGAGCGGCTCATCTTTGCCGCCAGCCTCGGCGTCCCGCTGACCGCCGGGGTCGTCGCGCGGATCCTGATCAATTACGACGCCGCCGATCTGACGCTGGCCGGGTCCTTTCTCGCCGGGCTGCTGGCTGGTCCGTACGCCGGCGCGATCGTCGGATCGCTGCTCGGCGTTCCGGCGCTTGTCGCCGGTGAGTTCATCGCGCTTCCTTTTGCCGTTGGCTGCGGGTTCGCTGGCGGCGGCCTGCGGGAGATTTGCCCGAAGGAAGCCATCTGGCACTTCTCCCCGCTGTTCTTCACCGATCTCCATCGTCACGTCTGGAAACTGGTGCGGCGGTTTCAGATCGACTGGGTCGTCATCCTGTTGGCCGCGCCGGTTGGCCTCGAGATCATCCGTCAGTTGCTCGGCGCCAGGTTTGGCGAGGAGCGCATCTTCTATCTGGCGCACCCGGATGGCTTCGCCAGGGCTCCCTGGTTCTACGCGCTGGTCGTCGTCGCAACGGTGTTGTGCGTGGCGATTCCGATCAAGATCTGGAACAGCGCACGGATCGAGCATCGTTTGCAGGAACAGGAAAAGCTGTTGATGGCGGCACGGGTGGAAGCGCTCGCCAGCCAGATCAATCCGCACTTTCTGTTCAACACGCTGACGTCGATCTCATCGTTGATTCGATCGCAGCCAGAGACCGCGAGGACACTCATCGTCAAGCTCTCGGGTCTGCTGCGGCGGCTCCTGCGCAGCCAGGAGCATTTTGTGACGCTGCGGGAAGAACTCGAAGCGATTGACGAATACCTGGACATCGAGAGCATACGGTTTGGTCCGAAACTGCACATTGAGAAGTCGATCGACCCGGACAGCCTCGACGTCGTGGTTCCGAGCATGCTCCTGCAGCCGCTGATCGAGAACTCAATTAAACACGGGCTCGCGCCGAAAATAGGAGAGGGGCGGATTACGATTCGCAGCAGCCGGCAGAACGGCCACGCCATCATCGACGTGATCGATAACGGCGTCGGCGTATCGGCGGATCACGACACACGCGTGAAAACAGGAGGCATCGGCCTGCGCAACGTCAACGAGCGGCTTCGCGTCATCTACGGGGCGAACTATCAGCTCCAGCTCGACAGTGTGCCGGGTGAAGGCACGTGCGCGCGGATCGTCATCCCTGAACTGGTCGTGCCGGCGAGGATCACCGCGTGACGGCTGGCGACGGCGCTCTTCGCGCGATCGTGGTGGACGATGAGCAGCTGGCTCGCGAGGAATTGTGTTTCCTGCTGGGCCAGCTGAGCGATATCGAGGTTGTCGGCCAGGCCGCCAACGGGATCGAAGCGCTCAAGGTGGTGGACGAGGAATCACCCGACCTGGTGATGCTCGACGTCCAGATGCCGGGATTGACGGGCTTCGAGGTTGCGCGACGGCTGCTTCTTGCCGGGGTCGAGGCACACTTCGTCTTCGTCACCGCGTTCGATCAACATGCCATCGAAGCGTTTGAGGTGAATGCGGTCGATTACCTCCTGAAGCCGGTCGAGGCCGAGCGGCTCGCCACCGCAGTTGATCGCGCCAGGCGCCGCATCCAGTCGGACCGCCAGGCGGCCAGACCGCAGTCGACCGACGAAATGGAACGTCTGCTGCAGCTGATGTCCGACCGTCAGGGGCGGCGGGACCAGCTGGCGCTCAAGGTGGCGGACCGGTTCCTTCTCGTACAATCGGACGAGGTGGTCCACGCCTCTGTCCAGGATGACGTGATTACCGTTGTAACGAACAGCTTGTCTGGAACCTCCAACTATCGGACACTGGATGAATTGCAGGCGCGGCTGGATCCAACCGTTTTCTGGCGCGTCCATCGATCGCATTTGGTTAACATCAATAAAATCAAGGAGATCGTGCCTTGGTTCAGCCGCAACTACATCCTGAAGATGAGGGACGGCAAAGGCACGGAGATTCCGGTCAGCCGGTCGCAGACCAAACGACTCCGTGAGTATTTAAGGTTATGAGTGATCAGTACGATTCGTACGCCCCGCCGCCACCGCTCCCGATGCCGGACACCTATGCCCCTCCGGAACCGGTGCCCGGCCCGGAACACCTGGCCGCGCAGGAGCAGTTGGTGGCGACCGAACCGGTGCCCGCGCTCTCAGGTGGCACCGCTGCACCGGCGGACGGACGGCTTGCCATCGACGGCGGATCGCTCCGCATGGAACGGGTCGTCGAAGAGCTTATCGCGTGGCTGAAAACGCTGGCATCAGCTGCCGTCTACGCGACCCTCATCGTCACCTTCGGGTTCCAGGTGGCGCGCGTCGAAGGACACAGCATGGCGCCGACGCTTTCCGATCAGGATCGACTCATTGTCAATAAGCTGGCCTACCGGATTGGCGAACCGCACATCGGCGATATCGTGATGCTCTACTACCCGAACGATCCGAACAAGTCATTCGTGAAGCGCGTCATCGCGGAAGAAGGCGACCAGGTGCGGATCGTCGACGGGATAGTGTATCGGAACGACATTCGGCTGGACGACTCGTTCGTGCCGGCCGATTTCCGCAGTCATGATGATTGGGGTCCCCAGGTCATCCCCGAAGGCTACTACTTCGTGATGGGCGACCACCGGAACAATAGCTCGGACAGCCGGCACTGGGGCTTCGTGCCGAAGAAGTACATCATCGGCAAGGTGCAGCTCCGCTGGTGGCCGCTGCGCCACGCGCGGATGTTCTAAATCCTGACTCGTTTTGACGCGGTCAACCGCGTTCTCCTGCGCGTTCTCATCCTCAACCTGGCGGTGGCCGGGGCAAAGCTCGTGTTGGGCTACGCCACCGGCGCCGTCAGCGTCATCTCGGACGGCTTCCACTCGCTTACCGACTCGGCCTCCAACGTGATCGGCCTGGTCGGGCTTCGCGCCTCCAGGAAACCACCAGACGAGGATCATCCGTACGGCCACCGCAAGTACGAAACGCTGGCGGCGGCCGGCATCTTCGTGTTCCTCCTGCTCGTCGTCGTCGAGGTGGGACGCGCGGCGCTGAATCGCCTTGCCGGTGGCGCTGCGCCGCAGGTGACGATCCTCAGCTTTGTCGTCATGCTCGGCACACTGCTCGTCAACCTGTTCGTGGTGCGCTACGAACGCGGCGAAGGGCTGCGGCTGTCGAGCGAGCTCTTGCACGCCGACGCGATGCACACGCAAAGCGACGTGCTGACGTCGTGCGCGGTGCTGTTGTCACTCGGCGCGGTGTGGCTGGGATTCCCGGTACTCGATCCGATCGGCGGAATGGTCATCGCCGTCTTCATCGCGAGGACAGGTTGGGGAATCGCGCGAGACACATCCCGCGTGCTGTCCGACCGGGTGGTCCTGGCCGAGGATGATATCCGCCGCGTCGTCATGAGCACTCCGGAGGTCGTCGGCTGCCATCAGATTCGATCGCGTGGGTCGGCGGACCACACCTTTCTCGATCTGCACGTCTGGTATCCGGCCAGCATGCCGCTGCACGAAGCCCACCGCCTGTCACACATCGTCAAGGATCGGCTAATGACGACGTTTCCGCAGATTGCGGATGCGATCATCCATATTGAGCCGCCTCCGGACTATTGAGCATTGTTGATTGTTGGTTGTTGATTGAACAGTAGCCGAAGCGCGAAGCGCGAAACGCGGATGCCAGCCAGCCGCCAGCCAAGAGCCAGCAGCCAAGAGCCAGCGCTATTCTCGATACAAAGACTCGATCTGATCGCGCCACTTCTGCTCGACCACCTTGCGTTTGACCTTCAGCGTCGGCGTCAGCTCGCCGGACTCGACCGTGAATTCGGTTGGCAGGAGGGCCATGCTCTTGATGCGTTCGAACTGCGACAACTCGCGGTTGAGCGCGTCGATGATCTCCTGGTAGAGCGCGAGGACGTCCGGCCGCTGAATCAATTCGTCATGCGTCCCCGGAGGGCGTCCGAGACCCTTCAGCCGGCGTTCCAGGGCGGCAAAGTCCGGAACGATCAGCACCGCCGCGTACTTGCGTCGATCGCCAAGCAGCATCGCTTCAGCGACCAGCGGACTGCGCTTCAGAACCGCTTCGATCGGCTGCGGCGCGATCTTCTTTCCGCCGGATGTAACGAGCAGATCCTTTTTTCGGTCGGTGATGGTCAGGTAGCCGTCGGCGTCGATCTGGCCGATGTCGCCGGTGTGAAACCAACCATCTTTGAGCGCGTCGGCAGTCGCCTCGGGCTTGTTGAAATAGCCGCGCATGATGTTCGGGCCGCGGGCAAGGATCTCACCGTCGTCGGCGATCCGGAGTTCGACGCCCGGGATGGCGCGACCGACGGTCCCCACGCGCAGCGCGTGCAACGGGTTGAATGTGAGGATCGGTGACGTCTCCGTCAGGCCGTATCCCTCGATGATGGGAATGCCAATCGCGTGAAAGAATTCCATCACGCTGGCGTCGAGCGGCGCGCTGCCCGAGGCGACAAAGCGGAGGCGACCACCGAGCTTTTCGCGGATCGCAGAGAAGACGAATCGATCGCCGATGGCGGTTTTCAGGGACGTCATGGGACCTGCGGAACCGCCGCGAAGCACGGCCTTCGCCCGAACCAGGCCGGCGTTCACCGCCCAGCGAAAGATTGCGGCTTTCGGTCCACCGGCAGTCCGGGCGGTTTCCAGAATCCGCGCGTGCAGCTTTTCGTAGACCCTCGGGACGCCGGTCAGCACCGTCGGCCGCACGCGAGCGAGGTCGCGCGCGATCGTGTCGAAGGATTCGGCGAAGACGATGGTCACGCCGCCGAACAGATACACGTACGCCACCATCCGCTCGAAGCCGTGACTTAGCGGAAGGAACGAGAGCGCCACGTCATCCTGCGAAATCTCGAGCGCATCCGACGCCGCACGCAGGTTGGACACCAGATTGCCGTGCGTGAGCATGACGCCTTTCGGCTCTCCGGTCGTGCCTGACGTGTAGATGATCGTCGCGAGATCGTCCGGCTTGACGGTCCGCGCATCATCGCGAAACCCCTTCGCCGCGCCCCACTCACCGGTCATCCGGCCATGGCCACGGCGCTCGATTTCTTCAAGCGTCAACACCGAGGTCGTCGCCGCCGTTCCATCCATGACGACCACGGCCTCGAGTGACGGCAACTGGTGACGAATTTCCTGAACCTTCTCGAGCTGAAGGCGCGTCGAGACAATGGCGAGCCGGGCGCCGGAGTCCTGGAGGATGTAACGCGCCTGACCGGCCGAGAGCGTCGGGTAAATCGGTACCGTCACCGCGCCGGCCGTGAGGATCGCGAGATCGCTCAAGAGCCATTCAGGTCTGCTCTCGGCCACGATCGCCACGCGATCCCCGCGCGACACACCGGTGGCCCGCAGTCCAAGCGACAAGTCGCGGATCCGCTCGAACATCTCCTTGCTGGAAATCTCGAGCAGCTCGTCGCCGCGGCATCGGGCGAGCGCGACCGGCTTCGGAAACCGCCCGACGGCGTGGAACGGCAAGTCCGCGATGGTGGTCACATCAGCTTCGATCTCGGCGTCGACGGCGGGGCCCTGGGACATGGAGGCAGAGTAGCATTGTTGATTCTTGATTGCTGATTGCGGAGATTGCGGACTGCCCGATTGAGATTGCCGATTGGCGATGGCGGGCCGGGTTCACCGACAATCAGCCGTTGACAATCAGCCATACAATTGCCCTTGTGAAAGAGCCGAACAAGCCCCGGGCAACGCGCCCGGGCCGGGCGCAAAACGGATCCCGCGGCGAAGCGCCGGAGCCGGTTTCGGAGCTGACGACCAACCGGTTGTCGGTGTACTTGCGCTGTCTCAATACGCTCGACACGGCGGGGGTACGGACCGTGTCGTCGCAGGCACTCGCCGATCAATTCCATTTGAACGCGGCGCAAATCAGGAAAGACCTCGCGTATTTCGGTGAGTTCGGTGTCCGCGGCGTCGGCTACTACGTGAAGGAGCTGCGTCGTCACCTGCGACAGATTCTTGGGTTGGACGGACGGGTCCGCATCGCAATCATGGGCGCCGGCAACCTCGGGCTGGCGCTCGCCGACTACCCTGGCTTTCGCGACGAAGGGTTCGAGATCGCGGCGTTGTTCGATACGGTGCGCGACAAGATTGGCCACCGCTCGCGCGCCGGCGTTCCGATCCACGACATCCGCGAGCTTCGCAAAGTCGTTCGCCGCGAGCAGATTCGAATCGTCGTCATCGCGGTGCCGGCCGAGGCCGCACAGACGGTGGTCAATACCGTCGTCTCTGCCGGCGTCAAGGCGGTGCTGAACTTCTCGCCAGGAACGCTGAAGGTGCCGCCGGACGTCAAGCTGAAGAGCGTGGACCTGACGGTCTCGCTCGAAAGCCTGTCCTTCTTCCTGGCGCAGGGAGATCTCGATGGCTAACGCCACAGACGAACGCAGAAAAACGACCACAGAAAAACACCGACGAACAGCGAAAGCATCGCCAGTGGGCTCTCCGCGTGCACGAGGCAACGCAAGCGGTCTGTCGCACGTAGACAAAACCGGGGCGGTTCGCATGGTCGACGTGAGCGACAAACCGACGACAGCCCGCGAGGCTGTTGCGCGCGGACGGATCACAATCTCGCGCGAAGCGGTCCGACAGATCCGTTCGGGAGCAGTCAAGAAAGGAGATCCGCTTCAAGCCGCACGGCTCGCGGGAATCATGGCGGCCAAGCAGACCTCCAGCGTGATTCCGCTCTGCCATCCGCTCCCGCTGTCGCACGCCAGCGTGACGCTGTTGCCGCTCGCTTCCGGCTACGACATCGAAGCGCGGGTGCGGACGACGGCCCAGACCGGCGTCGAAATGGAAGCGCTTCATGCCGTGTCGATCGCCGCGCTGACGATCTACGACATGGTCAAGGCGATCGACAAGCGCATGGTCATCAGCAATATCCGCCTCGTGGAAAAACGCGGCGGACAGAGCGGCGATTTCCGGCGTTGAGCGAGACGCGCACGATTCTCGTCGCCATCTTCAGCCGGTTCCCGGCCTGGAACATTCCGGTCGCGAACCTCGAGACGCTTCGCCGACAGTTTCCCGGGCACAAGTTCCTGCACGCTCGCAGCCCTGCCGAGGCGCTCGACACGATCGCGGCTGCGGAGATTGTGTTCACGGCGTATCTGCGCCGCGATGTTCTCGGAGCTGCCAGGAACCTGCAGTGGATTCACAGTCCCGCAGCCGGTCTGGAAGGCCTGCTCTTCCCGGAAGTGATTGAGTCGCCGGTGGTGGTGACTAATTCGCGTGGCCTGAGTGCCGACACGATTGCCGAGCACGTTGTCGCGGTCGTGCTGGCGCTGTTTCGAAAGTTGCCGCGCGCCTTCGACGCGCAACGCTCACGCGAATGGTCGCAGACCAGCCTCATCGCGGACGCGCCGCCGCGCACGATTGCCGGCTCGCGTGTCTTGATCGTGGGCCTCGGCGCAATCGGGCTGGCGACGGCCGCACGGATGATCTCGCTGTCGGCGCACGTCGATGGAGTCAGGCGACGGCCAGACCGGCCGCGCCCGCCCGGCGTCGAACGCGTAGTCTCGCCCGATCGCCTGGTCGATCTGCTGCCGTCGGCGGATGTCGTCGTGCTCGCCGCCCCGGAGACCTCCGGGACGCATCATCTCATCGGCCCTCGCGAGCTCGCGGCAATGCGGCCCGGGTCGATCCTCGTCAATGTCAGTCGGGGCACACTTGTGGACGAACAGGCGCTCACCGACGCGCTCACCGCGGATCCCAGGCAGCGGACCGTTGCCGAGGCAGCACTCGACGTCTTCGAGCACGAGCCCCTTCCGCTGGAAAGCCCGCTGTGGGCATTACCCAACGTGCTGATCACGCCGCACGTGGCGGGCTTCCGGCCCGACCACTGGGACGCCGTGACCGCCCTCTTTGCCGACAACCTGCGCCGCTTCGACTCCGGCCAACCACTCCTGAACGTCGTCGATAAGAGAGAGGGATACTGAATTGGTGAATTCAAGAATTGGTGAATTGGTGAATCGGTGAATTGGTGAATTTGCATCGCGCGGCTACCGCCGCGCTGTAACAGCACGCGCGGGAGCGCGTGCGAAGCCTCATTCACCAATTCGCCAATTCACCGATTGTTTGTGTAATCATCTGCCCCCATGGCACAAGTTCAGCGACAGCAGACGACGGCTCCCCCGGCGCCCAAGTTCCAGCCTTACGTCAAGGCAGCCGATTCCCCCGCTGAATTCACCATCAAGGCAGCGGTGCTCGGCGTGCTTTTCGGGCTGATCTTCGGCGCGTCCACCGTTTATCTCGGCCTGCGCGCCGGGCTGACGGTCAGCGCCTCGATTCCGATTGCCGTGCTCGCCATCTCGGTGTTGAAACGACTCGGAGGGTCGACGATCCTCGAGAACAACATCGTCCAGACGATCGGATCGGCCGGCGAGTCGCTGGCGTCTGGCGTCGTCTTCACGATCCCCGCGTTGATCTTTCTCGCGCCTTACGGGCCCGCGTATTTCAACTACTGGCAAATCACGCTCCTGGCGATCGCCGGCGGGATCCTTGGCGTGCTGATGATGATCCCGCTTCGCCGGGCGCTCATCGAGAAGGAACACGGAGTCCTTCCCTACCCTGAGGGCACGGCGTGCGCGGACGTGCTGGTCGCGGGCGAACGCGGCGGAGCGCTCGCCAAAACCGTGTTCATGGGGCTGGGCACCGGGGCCATCTGGAAAGCGGTGTCGTGGATCTTCCAGCTCTTCCCGACGGCCGTCGGCTACACGATGTCCCGCACGGGAGTATTTCCGAACGCCACGCTCAACCTGGATTTGTCGCCGGAGTACATGGGCGTCGGTTACGTGATCGGACCGAAGATCGCCGGAGTGATGTTCGCCGGCGGCGTGCTGTCCTGGCTGGTGCTGCTTCCGCTCCTGACGATCCTCGGCAACTACATGACCGTTCCCTTCCCGCCGGTGCCCGCGAGCGGGCTGCGCATCGATCAAATGTCGGCCCGGCAGCTGTGGAGCGCGTACATTCGCTACACCGGCGCTGGCGCGGTGCTCGCGGCTGGCCTCATCACGCTGGCGAGAACATTGCCGACGATCGTTTCGTCGTTCCGCGAGAGCATGAAGGAGTTGGGCGCTGGATCCGCGGCCAGCGGACGCCTCCGCACGGACCACGACATGCCGTTGACGGTGGTGCTCGTTGGCTCGTTGCTGCTCGCGCTCTTCCTGGCGGTGACCCCGGGCATGCCGATGCAGTGGAATTTCGTCGCTGCCGTGCTCATCGTCATCTTCGGATTCTTCTTCGTGACGGTCTCGTCGCGCATCACCGGCCTGATCGGCAACTCGTCGAACCCGATTTCAGGAATGACGATTGCCACGCTGATCATGACGTGCAGCATCTTCGTCGCGTTCGGATGGCTTGGCGACGTCTACGCGCCAATCGCGCTCGGTGTCGGCGCGGTCGTCTGCATCGCCGCGGCGATCGCGGGCGCGACCTCGCAGGACCTGAAAACAGGCTTCCTCGTCGGCGCAACACCGATTCGCCAGCAGCTCGGGCTCGTCATCGGCGTCGTCGCCGCGTCCTTCGTGATCGGGATCACGACACTCTACCTGCACCGCATCATGACCATTGGGTCGCCATCGCTGCCGGCGCCTCAAGCGACGCTGATGGCAACGATCATCAAGGGACTCCTCAGTCAGAACCTTCCATGGGGCCTGGTGCTCGTGGGCGTATTCATCTCGGTCACGCTGGAGTTGTGCGGAATCCGATCGCTCTCGTTTGCCGTCGGCTCGTACCTGCCGATCGCGACCACCGCGCCGATCTTCGCCGGTGGCATCGTGCGCTGGATTGTCGAACGCAAGACCGGACAATCACAGGAGTCCGAGATCAGCGCGGGCACATTGTTCAGCTCGGGGCTGATCGCGGGCGGCTCGCTCGCAGGTATTCTGTACGCCGCGCTCTTCGGCAGGAACATCATCCCGGCAGCAGACGACGCGGATACGCCAGGACTGATTCCGTTCCTGCATAATGGGGTTGTGGGCACCGTCGGGGGCGGACTGCTGTTTCTGGCGCTTGCGGTGGTGCTGACGAGGGCCGGCCGGAAGAAACTTGAATAAGGCCTGCTCGCTGCTGTTCGGAGCGTTCCTGCTGGCTGCGGTTCCTGCCGCCGCGCAGCCACCCGACCGGATGGCAACCACAGCAGAGGCGCTGGTCGCCAACCCGCTGTTCTTCAACGGCAAGCGGGTCGTGCTTCGACACGCCGTGAAGGAAACCGGCCGGCTGTCCGAGCTGGATGGCACGGCAAAGCCGGTCTTCATCTTCTGGAGGGACCAGCCGGGAGGATCGAACGGAGAGATCCGTGCTGACTTCTACGACCTTGGGCGCATGCTCGAAGGCGATCAGCGGTTCAGCGCGTACGATTTCACCCCGGTGATCGAAACCGCGAGCCACGGTCATTGGCCTGCGCGCGATCAGGTGTTCGTTCTGCTGGCCGCAACGTTCGTCAGCAATCCGCCGCCCACGGCAGCGACCATCCGGGCCATCGCTCTCCTGCCCGAGCAGTTCGACGGTCGCACCGTCACGCTCACCGGCCGCTTCAGAGGCCGCAACCTGTACGGCGATCTGCCGCAGGCAGTCGCGAAGAGCAAATGGGATTTCGTCCTGCAGTCAGCCGACGCGGCCATCTGGGTTACCGCCGTTCGTCCCAAGGGCAAGGACTTCGACCTCGATCCGTCGGCGCGCGTCGACACCGGTCATTGGCTCGAGGTCAAAGGCACCGTGCAGCGCGACGGCACGGCGGTGTGGCTCGCCGGTGAATCCATCCGCCAGACGACCGCGCCAGCCGAGGGACCTGTCGAAGTTGCCGAACCGCCGCGACCGGTGGAGCCGCCGCCGTCAGTCATCTTCAGCGCGCCGCTCGGCGACGACACCGACTTCCCCCCCGGCGGCCGAATCCGGATTCAGTTCTCGCGCGACATGAACGAGAAGAGCTTCAACGGCCACATTCGAATCCATTACGGCGCCGCCACTCCTCCGCCAAACGCTCCGCCGAACTTTACCGTTGCCTACAACGACGGCAATCGCTCGCTCGAGATTCGATTCAAGGAACCGCTCGGGCAGTTCCAGCAGGTGGTCGTAGAACTCGGTGAGGGAATTACCGCGATCGACGGCCAGCCGCTGAAGCCGTGGACGCTGAAGTTCACCACTGGACAATAATTCGCAATTCGCGGTTCGCAATTCGCAGTTCGCACTTCGCCGGTCGCGAGAGCGAGCAGGGGAAGGCCCGCGAGCGGTGAGAAAAGCTGTCAGAGTTCCAGCGCTTACGCGCTAAGCGTCGCAGATGGTCGCCGCCACCGCCGTCTGACCGCGCGTACGATCCACGCGGCAAACATCACCATCAATACGACACAGACCAGGACGACGAGCGCTGCGATCACCGGATACTTCAGCGCGATGAAGCCAAGGGCGATGACGAACGCGTCCTCGGTGAGGCTCAGGAGCCAGTTCGTGAACGGCTCCGGGCTCGCGTTGGCGACCGCTCTGGTGCCAGCCTTGGTGAAGTGACTCCCCGCCGCCAGCGACCCGCCCAGCAGCGCAACCAGCCCCTGAACGGTCGGCGACGCATGGCCCAGCGTCGCGACGGCAATCAGCGCGCCGCCGATCGGACGAATCACCGTGTGGACACCATCCCAGATCGAGTCGACCCAGGGAATTTTGTCGGCCACGAACTCGATGATGTACATCACGATCGCCGCGCCAATGACGATGTCGTTGTCGAAGACCTTGAACTGCGGAGGAAGCGCCACCCAATCGAAGCGGCTGGCCAAACCGAGAATCGCTACCGTCGCATAAAGGTTCAGCCCGGCGGCAAACGAAAAGCCCAGTGTCCGACCAAGCGTGGTGAGCAGATCCACAGCTTCTGTGTATCACAAAGAGCGCCTGCGCCGGAGCGAGCGGGGATGGGCGCCCCGCGAGCAGTGGCGGACGGTTCGCTCAACGAAGCTGCATCTACGAGAGCAGTGTCGCGACCCTATCCCGGACCGCGCGAATCAGCGCGTCGCGGTCGTCGAGCGTCATCCCGGACGTCTCCACCGGCTCGCCAATCCTGACCTGGACCGTGACCGGATAGATCAGGGGACTTCCCTTCCGCATGGCGCTCCTCGCTCCGCTGATGGCGATGGGGACGACAGGGACCTGGGCCTTGATAGCGAGGATGAAGCCGCCCTTCTTGAACGGCAGAAGTTCTCCCGTGCGGCTCCGCGTTCCCTCAGGAAAGATCAGAAACGAGTTGCCCTCGCGCAGCGCGTCGGCTGCGCGGTCGATCGCCGGCAGGCTCTGCTCGGGATTGGCGCGCTCGAGCGGAATGAAGCCGGCGAGGTCAAATGCCCGGACGAGCACCGGCAGCTTCCGCAATTCCGCCTTGTAGAGAATGCGCAGGCGAGGAAACAGCTCGTGGAGCATGTCGAAGATGATTGGCGGCTCGACGTTGCTCGTGTGATTGACCGCGTAGACGGCAGCCCGGCTCCGTTGAATGTGGTCGGTGCCGTCAACCGCGACTCGGATCCCGCTCACAAAGAGTCCCATCCGCACCCCAAGATGACCGACGCGGTAGAGGAGCGCCTTCTGGCCAAAGAGCAGCGCAATCAGCAGAACAGGCGGGCCCACGAGCAACACGTAAAGGGCCAGCGAGAGGTAGGTGAGCAGGGAGCGAAACGCGGGAAGCATAAAAGAAAGGGACGGGAAAGATCCCGTCCCTCATTCTGACAAACTGACGCCGACCTGCGCGGCTGGAAAGTGCGAGACGCTACGAGGCTTTCGCGGTCCGCCGGGCGCTGATGCGCGTGGTGGCCGTCGCCTTCGCCGCCTTCGCTCGGGCAATCGATCGATTCTTCGTCGTGAAGCAGCGATCGAGCGCGCGATCGACCTTCTCCTCGATCGCCGCGGTGATCTCGTGCGACACTTCCGAGATCTCCGAGACGACCAGGAATTTTGCGCGATCCAGCATGCGCTT
Organism: Acidobacteriota bacterium; assembly: GCA_046732715.1. Taxonomy (GTDB): domain Bacteria; phylum Acidobacteriota; class Vicinamibacteria; order Vicinamibacterales; family 2-12-FULL-66-21; genus JALZOC01. The sequence goes on from JBKPNQ010000149.1 coordinate 27,963, forward strand.
CTCGCGGAACGAAAGGTTCTTCGAACGGGAAAGGAAGGTCAGGCTCTTGAGAACTTCCACGACGTCGTAAATCGATCCGGTCCGCATCCGATCGGAATTGTCCTTGAAACGTCCTTTCCAGTTCTGATGATTGTCGATCTTGCCGTCGCCAAGGAGGGAGAACAACCGCTCGATTTCTTCATCGTTGATGGCGCGGCGAAGGCCGACGCCGTCAACGTTGTCGACGGGCACGAGCACTGTTGTCTCGTTGGCTACCATCCGCAGATGATAGAAGCCGCAGGTTGTTCCCAGGATGGTTTTGGTTTCGATTCCCTGAACGACGCCGAGTCCGTGGTTTGGGTAAATGACCTTGTCACCGACCTGGAATGTCACATGTCCCCCAACTAAGAAAGGTGTGTAGGCTGGTCGTACGCGCGAAAAGCAGTCCTTTCAGGATAGCGGAACCAGTTCGGGCAGGCAACGAAAAACCCACCAAAACTGGCCATTTTTTGAGATTTTTGCGCTCTCGCGGGTCGCGTTTGGCAGACTTTTCCGGCACCGTCAGCGGCCGCCCATCAACCTCCGTACCTGCGTAAGCGCATACCTGAAAAGGGGTTGTGGCCGAATGCCAGAGTCCTTCGGAAGTCTGCCTGGAAGGTGATTCTCTGCAATGCTTAAAGCACTCATAGCTCTGCAGTTTCTGCCACTCATCTGGGTTCTGTCGTCCATTCCGGCCGCCCAGAGCCTCGCCCCCTACATCCCCACACCTGAAGATGTCGTCGAGCGGATGCTCGCATTCGCCAAGGTCACAAAAGACGATGTGGTCTACGACCTCGGATGCGGTGACGGCAGGATCCCCATAGCCGCAGCGCGCAAGTACGGCGCCCAAGGTGTCGGCCTCGACATCGACAGCCATCTGATCGACGTCGCCAGGTCGAACGCCAAGGCCGCCGGCGTCGAAGCGCTCGTGCAATTTCACGTGCAGAACGTGCTCGAAGCCGACGTATCATCAGCCACCGTCGTCACGCTCTACCTTCTCACGTCGTCAAACGAACGGCTGCGGCCCATGCTGACCCGTCAACTCAAGCCGGGTGCCCGAATCGTGTCGCATGCGTTCAGCATGGGGCGAGACTGGCCGGCTGACGCGATCGATCAGTTCGTGAGCGCGCGCGGGGATGAGGTGACGTTGTATCTGTGGAAGATCAAGTAAGCTTCGAGCCGCCAGCGACCAGCTTCCCGCTGCGAGCTTCCAGTCCGGGAGAGTCCGAGGATCTATGCGAAATCGATCGGTTCTGGCGTTCGTCGCACTGTTAACCACGTTCGGATTCGCTCCGCACGTCGGCGCAACACGATGGTCCACCAGCTCGCGCCAGGCTGCGACGGCCGAGACGTCCGCACGAATATGGGAAGGCAGGAACGCCGAATTCGAGACCTTCATCCGCGACGCGCCAATCGATCGCATCGACGTGGTGCCGATCGGCGTGACGCACCCCAAGCGCGCGTTTTTCAAGCCCGGCGGTCTGGTGGAGAGCGTGGCGTGGAAAGTCCTGCCACCAGGCCGGCCCGCTGGATACTGGGAGAGCTACAAGTCGGAAATTGCAGCGTACGAGCTCGATAAACTGCTCGGGATGGGAATGGTTCCGGTCGCAGTCGAGAAGAAGTGGAATCGTGAGACCGCCGCAGCGATCATGTGGCTGTCACCGATCCATTCGTGGAAGGAGATGGAACCCAAGCCCAAGCCGGCGAAGTGGGTCCGACAGGTGTCACGCATGAAAATGTTCGACAACTTCATCTGCAACAAGGATCGGAATGCCGGCAATCTCCTGGTAGACGATGACTGGAACCTGTATCTCATCGATCACTCGCGCGCCTTCATCTGGGACAAGGACATGGCGGTCAAGATGCAGAGTGTGGATCGCGAGTTCTGGGACAAAATCCAGGCGCTCGACGAAGCGCAGCTGACCGCAGCGATCGGCAAGTGGGTGGACAAGGATGGGATTCGCGCCATGCTGACGCGGCGCGAGCGGATGAAGAAGGAAATCGACAAGCTGGTCGCCACCAATGGCGAAGCGGCGGTCTTCGTCAGGTAGAGTCGCGAGCATGTCCAGATTTCTCGTCGGAGCTGCAGTCCTGGCTGCGTTGGCGGCCGTCACCACGCTTACCGCCGCCCCACCCTCGCGCATCGTCGCGATTGGGGACGTTCACGGCGCCGGCGACGCGTTCGTCTCAATCCTGCAGCGGGCGGGACTGATCGACACGGAGCGAAAGTGGGCCGGTGGAAACGCCACTTTCGTTCAAACCGGTGACCTCGTGGACCGCGGACAGGACGCTCGCGCGGTCCTCGATCTCATGATGGCGCTGGAATCTCAGGCCTCCGCGGCAGGCGGAAAGGTCCAGGCACTCCTGGGCAACCACGAGGTCATGACCCTGCTCGGTGAAACGCGAGATGCGGCGCCCGAAGTGTTCCAGAAATTTGCTGGAGCCGACGCCGAAGCGCGCCGGGAACAGGCGTATCAGGCGGCCGTGAAACTCAGTGGCGACAAGCCGCCAGACAGGACGGAATGGCTCGCTGCGCATCCGCTTGGCTATCTCGAGTACCGGGAAGCGTTCGCGCCGTCCGGGCTCTACGGCAAGTGGCTGCGCTCAAAGCCCATCATCGCGGAAATCGCCGGCACCGTGTTCATGCACGGAGGCATCAACAGTGAGTTCACGACGGATTCCCTGGACAACATCAACAAGCGGGTGCGACGGGAGCTGAACGAGTTCGACGACGGATTTCGCTGGCTGCAGCAGCACAATCTCGCGCTGCCGTCGTACACCCTGACTGAAGTCGTCCACGTCGTCCAGGACGAGGTGGTCAGGCTGGAAGCCAAGCGCAAACGTGATTCGCTGAGCGAAGACGACGTGGCGGAGGCCAAGGCACTGCTGCCGATTTTGAATATCGACAAGTCAGCGCTCCTGAATGCGAACGGCCCTCTCTGGTTCCGCGGTTTCAGCGCATGGACGGAGCAGGAAGGCGGCGAGAAAGTCCCTTCGCTGCTGAAAAAGTACAAAGTCAAACGATTCGTGACCGCCCACACGCCGCAACCAGCCGGCCAGATCAAACCGCGCTTCGGCAACACGCTTTATCTCATCGACACAGGGATGTTGGATGGGAAGTTCTATCCGAACGGCCGGCCGTCAGCGTTGGAGCTCACGGGCGAGGCGGTGAAGGAGATCTACGTCGAACGTTGATTGGTGCGAACGGAGACTGCGAAGGCAACGGAGTTGACCACGAAAAACGACGTTAACGGAGACGAACGAAGAAGAGGATCCTCCCAGTCATTTGCCCGATCCGCATATTCACGATAACGGGTAGATAACCGGGAGCATTCCTTCGTTCGTCCTTCGTTTGCTTCGTTCCTTCGTTGTGAACTCCGTTTTCTCTGCGTCCTCCGTTAGCTGTATCTCGCCATCGCCAAATCGACCAGCTCCTCGATGAGCTGCGTGTAGTTGCGGCCTGACTTCCGGGCCGCCATCGCAAACTCGGCCTTTGAAGCGAGCCAGGGGTTCGGATTGGCTTCGATTACCGCGACACGACCATCGGGCCGCAGCCGCATGTCGATACGGGCGTAATCGCGCAGCTCCAGTGCCTGGAAGACGGCAACCGCCGTTTGCTGGAGGAGCGCCGCGGTCTCTTCGGGCAGATCTTCGGCAACTGCCGACTTGGTGTCGCGGTAGGCGCGCGTCCCTTTGCCCCACTTCACCTCGGCGCCGGCGATTCGCGGCCTGCCTTCCGGCAGCTTCGACAGGTTGAGTTCGATCACCGGCAGCGCGGTCGGGTTGTCGTTCCCGATCACCCCGACGTACATCTCGCGGCCTTCGACGTATTCCTCGATCAGCACCGGCGAATCGAAGTTCGCATGAAGCCAGTCGATCCGTTCCATCAACTCCCGGATGGACGACACCACCGCGTTGAATTCAATCCCGATCGAGCCGTCCTCGCGGGCCGGCTTGACGATGACCGGAAACTCGAGGTCGTGGGAAAAATCCAGCCGCCCGCGGAAGGAGCGGGCAAAGACGGGTGTGTGAATGCCGTGGAACTCGAGGATCTTCTTGGCAACCGCCTTGTCCTGGCCGTACAGCAGCCCGCGCGATCCCGCTCCGGTAATCCGCTTGTCGAGGAGTTCGAGGTACGCGGCGATGCAATAGTCAGCGGTGTCGTTGCCGCCGAAGGATTCGGCGAGGTTGAACACGAGATCGCAATCCAGGCGGGCGAGCGCGTGCAGGCTCTTGGTCGAACCGTCGAGGACGTGGAGCGTGGCGTCGTGTCCGAGCTTGCCGAGCGTTTCGGCAACTTCGTCTTCGACTTCCTTCTTGTCGAGCGTGCGCGTCAGCGGCGCCTTGTCGGTGGCTGGAGCATCCGCCTGCTCGGGTTCTTCCCACCGATCGTAAAGTACGACGACATGCAGTTTGCCCACAGTGTAGCGCGATTATAAAGACTGCGCGGTCAAAACGCCAAGCGGTCGCGACAATTTTTCGTCGCACGGTCGTTGACAGCGGATACACAGTGTCAGAAGATCTTCGTTCACTTCTCACTCAAGGACGAAGACACGATGTACAGGGTACTGACGACAGCGCTCGTTGCACTCTTTGTCTGCGCCGGTGCGACCGGGTGCGGCGGGAAAACGGAACCGGAATTCGGCATGCCCGATCAGCAGGCGATTCGGCAGGTGACGACGGCACTCGAGACGTCGTTCAACGCGAAGGACAGCGACAAGATTCTCAGCCTGTATACGGACAATTCCACCTTCATGCCGCCGAACAAGCCGCTGCTTCGGGGACGCCCATCCCTCAAGGGCTTCTACGATGGCCTGTTGAACGGCGGCTCGAAGGATCTGAAGATCACCCCAACTGACGTCGCCGGCCATGGGCCGCTCGCCTATGAGAGCGGGTCGTACACCATGATGAATGGCAACGTCTCGGATCGCGGCAAGTACCTGTTCATCTTCCGCAACATGGGTGGCAACTGGAAGATCGAGTACACGAGCTGGAGCAGCGATCTGCCGCCGCAATAGAAAGTTAAAAGGTAAAAGATAAAAGGTCAAAGTGAGGAGCGAGGCTAGCAGGCAGCGCCTCGGTCCTTTTCCTTTACCTTTTAACTTCTAACTTCTAACTTCTAACTTTTAACTTTTAACTTTTACCTTTCCGCTCCGCGCTTCTAGGGCATGGGAGCGGAGGGGGGCTGCACATCTTTCAGCGGCGATTCGACCGGCGGGTGGCGCGGCGGCGGCGCGACCTTGATCCCGGAATCTTCGCTGCTCCGGTAGTGGCGCAACGCCGGCGTCCGGCCTGCGACCCAGGCCGTCGCGAGCAGACAGCCCATGCCGCCGCTGACCACCGAGACCACCGGGCCAAGCCAATTCCCCACCAATCCCGCCTCGAGCTCGCCGAGTTGCGGTCCGCCCATGAAGAAGACCATGTTGACGCCCATCATGCGGCCGCGCAGGTAGTCGGGCGTCTCGAGCTGCCGGATCAGGTTGCGGAAGACCATGCTCACCGTGTCGGCGGCCCCCGTCAGGGCGAGACAGGTGAACGTCAGCCAGAAGGATGTGGAGAGCCCGAAGACGACGGTGGCGAGGCCGTAGACCGCGATCGCCACAATGAGCACTCGCCCTCGGTGAGTAATGGAGTCCACGGCCCGCACCATGACCGCGCTGGTGAGCACCGCGCCGGCCGCCGGCGCCGCATACAGCCAGCCGTAGCCGCGTGCGCCGACGTGAAGGATGTCCTGCGCGAATATCGGGAGCAGCGCGGTCGCCGACGAAAAAAACGTCGCAAAAAAATCCAGCAGCATCGTCGATCGGATGAGCGGTTGGCGGAACACAAAGCGCAGCCCCTCGAGCGCCGCCGCGACGGTGAAGTTGCCGCGATCCCGCGCCGGCGTCCCCTCGATATGCGACCTTCCCTGCCCCTTCATCAGCACCAGCGCCGCAATGACGAATAGGAACGACAACGAATTACAGACGTAAACCCAGCCGACGTTGACGTGGGCGATCAACAGGCCGCCGAACGCTGGTCCGACGACGGACGCGGTCTGCGTCGCGATCGTATTCAGGCTGATGGCGTTCGGCAGATGCTCGCGCGACACCAGCGTCGGCACGAGCGCCTGACGCGCCGGCAGATCGAACGAGCCGGCCGCCGATGCCGCGGCGGCGAGCAGGTAGATCGGCCAGACGCTCGTCAGGCCGTGAAAGGTGGCCCGCGCGAGCAGGCCGGCCAGGACGGTCATGATCGACTGGGTCACGAGCATCAC
>JBKPNQ010000150.1:0-31631 GCA_046732715.1 Acidobacteriota bacterium
GCCACGTGTTGTACCGCCGCTTTCGGTGTACGCCATCAGCTTCCCGTCACGGGAGATTGATGTCGGAAAAACGTGTCGATGGCGAGCAGCCGCCGACAATGCCAGCTTCGCCGGTGTCGCGCCGGCATCGTCACGCATCCACGCTTCAAACGGCCCACCGTTTCTGACGGCGAAAAACACGCCGCCGCCGTTCCCACTCCACACCGGACCGACGTTGGTGCTGCCATGCGTCAGGCGCGTCGTCGTTGCGCGGCTGATGTCTCCCACCCACAAATCGCCGTTGCCGACGCCCGCAACCCGGGAGGCATCAGGCGCGAGGCTGAGATCTTCGAGAGCTGCCAAATCGCCGGACACGGCTGCGCCAGGGATCCACGTCAATGACGGCCGCAAGTTGTCGCCGGCAATCGCATACACAAGCGCGCCGGACGAACCGATCGCGAACTGCGCCGGCGCCACATTACTGACGACAGGTTCGTCGGTCCCAGCGATCGCCTGACGCGCGCGATCGAAGGCGACGGCGTGGATCTCGGTACCGCGTGAGAACGCGATGTAGTCCTGTGACACGGTTCGCGCCACGTCGGCGTTGTCAAGGATCGTCTGCCACGCCGTGCCATGCCCGATCGGCATCAACGCGATGCGCGCCGGCGCTTCATCGTGCGGCGCGGTCGCGATCGTGAACACCAGCGCGCGCCCGCCTGGCGCGAGCGCAGGCCAGCAGTGGCGGACTTCACCGGCGTCCGCTGACGGCAGTGTCAGCTGCTCGACATCGCCTCCGCCATCAGTCACTCGCATCAATCCACCGCGCTCAGATGCCGAAAAGATGATGTGACCATCTGCAAGCCAGACCGCTCCGAACGGCTGCGGCGCTTCGGCGATGACGACTGGCAGGCCGCCGGCGACGGCGACTTTTCGCAGCTTGCCAGCGGCGAAAAAGCCAATCCACCGTCCGTCAGGCGAGAAAAACGGCGCGCTGGCGTCGTCAGTGCCTGAAATGGCACGAGGATCGAGCTGATCCAGTGCGCGTACGTACAAACGACACGCCGGATTGCAGGCTGACCACGCAAGCAGCAGACCATCGGGCGACAAGGCGAGCGCTGGGGCGCGTGAGTCGAACGCGGTTCCAGACACTGGCTCAATCCGCATCCGCACGACGGGGGCGAGCGGCGCGCGAAAGTGCGTGTACTGCCAGACCGCGATGGCCGCCAACACCGTGCACAGCGCGGCGACTCCCCACGGTAGCAGCTGATGGCTGATCGACGGTCCGGTTCGGACTGCGTCGTGGACGCGGCGTTCTGGCGAGCCTGCCTCGGCGGGGACCACCGGAACCGCCGCGACCGGAGCCACGAATCGGTAGCCGCGACGATGGACCGTCTGGATGTAGCGCGGCGCTTGCGGATCGTCACCGAGCGCCTGACGGAGGACGCTGATGGCTTCAGCCAGCGACGTGTCGGTGACGAATGCGTCCTTCCAGACGTTGTCGATCAGAGCCTGGCGGGGCACGATCGCGCCAGCGCGCGAGACCAGGAGCTCGAGCACGGCGAGCACGCGCGGGGGAAGTGGCAGCTCGCGCCCGTCGTTGCTCAGCAGACCGTTCGTGCGGTCGAAAACGAACGGACCGAAGGCCGCCATCGGCGCGGCAGCCGGCGTTGGGTCGGATTCGGCCGGAAGCATCGCAAAAGACGGATGTTATCCCGCCTTAAGAACAACTTAAAGATTTCTTGCCACAGATTGAGGCGGCGTTAAAGACTCCACCGCCCCCGTCCAGCCACTCTTCCGCATGTCCCTATTCGCGACCAAATCGATCGAACAGATCAAAGAGGAGCAGCTCGGGGAGGGCAGTGGCGGACTCAGGCGCGTCCTTGGCGTCTGGCAGCTCGTCACGCTCGGGGTGGGCGCCATCATCGGCACCGGCATCTTCGTCCTGACCGGACAGGCGGCCGCCGCGAACGCAGGCCCCGCCATTGTCATCTCGATGGTGATTGCCGGCCTCACCAGCGTCCTGGCGGCGTTCTGCTACTCGGAGTTCGCCTCAACGGTTCCGGTTGCAGGCTCGGCGTACACGTATGCCTATGCCACGCTGGGTGAATTCATCGCGTGGGTCATTGGCTGGGATCTGATCCTCGAGTATGCGCTGGGTGCGGCGACGGTCGCAGTCGGCTGGTCGGGCATCCTCGTGACCCTGCTCGGGCAGCTCGGAGTGTCGGCGGCGATTCCTGCGCTGTTGAGCGCCGCACCCGGCACGGTGGTTCCGGTCGCGGGCGGCGATGCCGTGACAGCTGTCATCAATCTTCCCGCGATCCTTGTGACCATCGCCGTCACGCTGCTTCTCGTCATCGGCGTCAGCGAAGCGGCATCAGTGAACGCGGCGATTGTCGTCACCAAGGTCGGTGTCCTCCTGGTCGTGATTGCGGCGGGCGCGCTATTCATCAACACCAGCTTCTGGCATCCCTTCATTCCACCAAACTCCGGCACGTTCGGCGAATACGGGTGGAGCGGGGTTCTGCGCGGCGCCGGTGTGATCTTCTTCGCGTATATCGGGTTCGATGCGGTCTCGACGTCCGCCCAGGAAGCGCGCAACCCCCAACGCGACATGCCGCGCGGCATCCTCGGCTCGCTTGCCATCTGCACGGTGCTGTTCGTGCTCGTGTCTGGCGTGATGGTGGGTCTCGTTCCGTACAAGTCGATGTTGAATCAGGCGGCGCCGCTGGTGCTCACAATCGAAGCGGCGGCCGATCGATCGGTCGGCACCCCATGGCAAAGCACGATGGCCATCGTGAAGGTGCTCGTCACTGTCGGCGGTCTCGCCGCGCTCAGCTCGGTGATGGTGGTGATGATGCTCGCGCAGCCGAGGATCTTCCTGTCGATGTCAAAAGACGGTCTGCTTCCGGAATGGGCCGGCCGCATCCATCCGCGCTTTCATACTCCGCACGTCTCCACCATCGTTACCGGCATTGTCGTCGCACTGGCCGCTGGTTTCACGCCAATTGGCACGCTCGGGTCGCTCGTCAGCATCGGCACATTGATGGCGTTCGTGATCGTGTCGTTCGGTGTGATCGTGCTGCGCCGCACACGGCCCGACCTGCCGCGCCCGTTCAGGATGCCGTGGGTGCCGGTCCTGCCGCTGATGTCAGCCGGGGTGAGCCTGGTGTTGATGCTGGGCCTGCCGCGCGCGACGTGGGAGCGGCTCATCATCTGGATGCTTGTCGGCGTCGTCCTGTACTTCGCGTACGGACGACGACACAGTCACCTACACGCTCGCCAAGGTTCTACCGTAGAACCCTAATGAACGATGAGCTCGCCTTCCATCCGTTTGCAGCGCTCGTCGGTGGTGAGGTTGCAGTAGAAGCGGTGGGTGCCGGCCTGGTCGGCGCGGAATTCGAAGACGACGGTCTGACCGGCGGCCGCCCGCTTGGCGATGCGGTACTGGTCAATCGTGAAACTGTGTGCGATGTCCTTGGCGGTGAAGGTGATCTTGACGAGATCGTCCTTCTGCACTTCGATGCGGATCGGCTTGAAGGCGAACTGATCGCCAGTGATGGTGAACTCGCGCGTCGCTCCCTGCGCGGCGGGCTTCAGAGTGAACGTCGACACCCCCACCAGCAGCGCGCCGCCGACGAACAGCGACGCCAGGACGGTGCGGTGCGGGATGCTGATCATTGGGCCCCCAAGCTCGCAGGCCCCCGACCCAGCCGTGACGGTAGGGTTGAGGTCAAGAATAAGACGATGGGGCGGCGGCTTTGGTTCGCCGCCCCATCCGTTCTTATCGGCGCCCTTCGGCCTTCTCGGTAGCCTTGGCCTGTCCCTCTTCGGGTGTGAGCAGGGCCTTGCGGCTCAGTCGAATCTTCCCCGACGGATCGATGTTGATCACCTTGACCATCACCTGATCGCCTTCCTTGAGCTCGTCGCGCACGTCCTTCACCCGGTAATGCGCGATTTCGGAGACGTGGAGCAGGCCATCGAGCCCGGGCATGATCTCGACGAAGGCGCCGAAATCCGTGATCCGCTGGACCTTGCCCATGTAGGTCTTGTTGAGCTCTGGCGTCGCCGTCAGTTCTTGAATGATGCCGATCGCCTTGGCTGCCGACGCTTCGTCGGCCGACGCGACATTCACCCGGCCGTCGTCTTCGACGTCGATCTTCACGCCGGTGCGCTCGATGATGCTGCGGATCATCTTGCCGCCCGGGCCGATGACGTCGCGGATCTTATCGACCGGGATCCGGATCGTGACAATGCGCGGTGCATGCTGCGAGACGTTCGATCGCGACTGCGACAGCGTCTCCTGCATCTTGCGCAGGATGAACAACCGCCCATCGCGCGCCTGCGCGAGCGCCTGGCGCATGATCTCCATAGTGACGCCGGAGACCTTGATGTCCATCTGCAGAGCGGTGATCCCCTCTACCGTTCCGGCGACCTTGAAGTCCATGTCGCCGTAGTGATCTTCCGCCCCGGCGATGTCGGTGAGCACGGCATACTTGCCGTTCTCCTCGTTCATCACGAGACCCATCGCGACGCCGGCGACCGGCGCCTTCAGTGGCACACCCGCATCCATCATCGACAGGGAACCGCCGCAGACGGAAGCCATTGAGGACGAGCCGTTGGATTCGAGGATGTCGGAAACGACGCGGACGGTGTAAGGGAATTTCTCTTCGGTGGGCATCATCGGCGCGAGCGCACGTTCCGCCAGCGCGCCATGACCGATCTCGCGACGGCCGGGGCCGCGCATGAATGCCACTTCGCCGACCGAGAACGGCGGGAAGTTGTAGTGGAGCATGAACCGCTTCCACGTTTCCCCGTCGACCGTTTCCACCTTCTGCTGATCGTCGGCTGTTCCGAGCGTGGCGGTGACCAGTGCCTGCGTTTCGCCGCGGGTGAACACGGCCGAGCCGTGAACGCGCGGCAGCGCGCCGACCTCGATGGTGATTTGACGGATCTGGTCGAAGGCGCGCCCGTCGAGCCGCTTTCCGCGCTCGAGAATCTCGTCGCGAAGGACCTTCTCCTTGAGTTCCTTGAAAATCGCCTTGGCCTCGACCTTACGCTCGACCTCCTGGTCGGGAATATCCGCGATCAAGTCGGCGAGAACCTGGTCGACAGTGCCGTAGTTCTCGAGCTTGTCCTGGATGCGCATCGCGTCGGCCAGCGGAACCAGGACTTTTTCTTCGACCTCGCGATAGAACTCCCGGCCGATCTCCTTCTTTGCAATCGCCGTTTTCTGCTTGCCTGCCTGCTGGGCGAGCGCGTCGATGGCGGTGACGATTTCCTTGATCGCCGCGTGCGCCCGATCGAGCGCTTGCACCATTTCCTCTTCCGTGACTTCCTTCGCGCCCGCTTCGACCATGACGATGCCGTCTTTGCTGCCGGCGACGATGAGGTCGAGCCGGCTGTGCTTCCGCTGCTCGAACGTCGGATTGATCACGAACTCGCCATCGACATGACCGATGCGGACGCCGGCGATCGCGCGAGTGAACGGAATGCTCGAGACCGCCAAGGCAGCAGACGCGCCGGTAATCGCCAGCACGTCCGAATCATGTTCATCGTCGGCCGAAAGCACGAGCGCGATGACCTGCGTTTCGTTCCGCCAGCCCGATGGAAACAGCGGCCGGATCGGCCGATCGATCAGACGGCTGGTCAGCACTTCCTTTTCCGTCGGCTTGCCCTCGCGCTTGAAGAAGCCGCCGGGGATGCGACCCGATGCGTAGGTGTATTCCTTGTAGTCGACGGTGAGCGGGAGGAAATCGATTCCTTCTCGCGGGGTGGGAGCGGTGCAGGCGGTAACGAGGACCATGGTATCGCCGGATCGAACGATCACGGCACCATCCGCCTGTTTGGCCAAGCGCCCGGTCTCGATCGAGATGGTGCGCTTGCCTACGGAGATTTCACGTGTATGCATGTCTGTCTTTCTGTCGTGTGAGCTGCGCCAGCTTCTCGCGGTGCGACTGATTGGGTTTTCAGGCTCGAGGCTCGCGATTCCGGGCACCTGGCAATTCTGCCACGGCCGAAATCAGCAGCCCTGCGCCTGTTACTTCCGAATACCGAGCCGCTTGATCAGCTCGGCGTAGCGATCCGTATCCTTGCGCTTCAGGTAGTCCAGCAGGCGTCGCCGCTGACCGACCAGCTTCAGAAGGCCGCGGCGCGAGTGATGATCTTTCGCGTGGGTCTTGAAATGCTCGGTGAGGTAATTGATGCGCTCGCTCAGGAGCGCGACCTGTACCTCGGGGGATCCGGTATCGGCAGTGTGTGTCTTGTAGGTTCCGATGACTTCTGACTTCCGATCTTTCGTAAACGCCACGCGTTGTTCCTCCACGTACGGTCCAGATAGCTGGAAGCGCTGATGGCGACTCCCGCTCCAAACCGCCGTTGCTGCTTCCTGGACGGAATTTACAATTCCAAGCGACTCAACATTTTACACCAGGACAGTGACCGGATGCAAAACTCCGCCGGGGAGCGTCTCCGCGATGGCGATCAGCCGGCCGTTGGAATCGAGGAGACGGTATTTCACGCAGCCGGTCGGCCCTGCTCCTGTTACATCTTCCGCCACGATCTCGTTGCCGTGGGTCGCCCGCCTGACTTCCCGGTCGTTCAGAACGACGGCCGGGAGTTCAGGCAGCAGCCGATCCATCGGGATGATCCGACGGCCTGCCCCGACCCCCTCCTGTTCGAACTCGTTCAGTGAAACCGCTGATTCCTCGGCATAGTTACCCACACGCACGCGTCTCAACCCCTCCAGATACGCTCCGCAGCCAAGTCGCTGTCCAACATCGTGGGCCAGGGAACGAACGTAGAAGCCCGCCGACGTCGTCACTCGAACCCTGGCCACTCCGTCGGCGTAGCCCTCGAGTGCCAGGTGGTGAACCGTGACTTCGACCGGCGCCGGTTGCACCGCCATCTTGTGTCGCGCCAGCTTGTACGCGGGAACGCCGCCGATCTTTTTTGCGGAAAAGGCCGGCGGCGCCTGTTGAAATGTGCCGCGAAATTGATTCAACGCGGCGTCGAGCGCGTCCGAGTCGATCCCCGCCGGCGGCTCCGGAGGTGGACCCTCGAGTCCCGCCGCGTCATAGGTGTCAGTCGCTCGCCCCAGCCTGATCGTCGCGACGTACTCCTTGTCCGCGCCGCTCAACAGCGACGCCAGCCGCGTCGCGCTTCCGACCACCAACGGCAACACGCCAGTCGCCAGCGGATCGAGTGTTCCAGTGTGACCGACGCGCTTCGTCCGCAGTGCGCGACGCACGCACGCGACGACATCGTGGGACGTTGGCCCGGCGGGTTTGTCGATGATGAGGAGGCCGTTCATGTCAGCTGCCAGCTTCCCGCTACCAGCTTCCCGCTGAATCGAGCTGCCAGAGTGCCGAATCGGGGAGCTGGAAGCTGGGAGCTTGCTACGGTCGACTTCTCAGTCCGTGCTCGATCGCGTCGACGATCAGTTGAATAATCTTTGGCCGTACGCGATCGAGTGGCTCGGTGACCGTGAACCCGGACGCATTCTTATGACCACCGCCGCCAAAGACGCTCGCCACGCTGCGCACGTCGACGTCGTACTTCGAGCGCATGCTCACGCGCACGTCGCCGGTCGAGCCGACCTTGAAGAAGACGACCGCCTGTATCTCTCGGGCGGTCAGCGGCAGGTTGATCAGCCCTTCGGTGTCGTTGTGCGTGCACCCGCACGAGGTCAGCATCGCCTCGTCCATGTACAGGATCGCCAGCCGGCCTTCATCGGCCAGCTCCATCGAGTCGAGCAGCGCACCGATCAGTTTCAGTTTGCCGAAGCTGTTGCTGTCGAAGACGCGGCGTGCCATGGCGGCGGGGTTGACGCCGGCCTCGACCGTCTGACGGCAGATGTCGAACGTCCGCGGGGTGATGTTGGAATGATGGAACGATCCGGTGTCGGTCAGGATGGCCAGATAGATGTGCGTCGCGATTTCGATCCGCAGCGGCACGCGAAGCTCGCGAATCACGTCGAACACCATCTCACCGCAGGCGGCCGCCGATTCGTCGTGCCAGTTGACCGCCCCGTACATCCGGTTGCCGGCGTGATGATCGATGTTGATCAGGAATTGATGCTCGAGGCCCGAGACGGCGGCGCGGCTCAGATCGCTGCACTCCATCACGATCACCGCGTCGACGTCGGCGTCAACGTGGCTGGCAATCTCGATGCGCTCCATACCCGGGAAATCCTGATAGTGATCCGGCGACGGATCCGCGTTGACGATGCGGACGTCCTTGCCGAGCGTATCGAGGGCGAACGCCATCGCCAACTGCGAACCGATTGAGTCGCCATCCGGCCGCGCGTGGGACGTGAGCAGGAACCGTTGCCGCCGGAGGATTTCATCCGCGATTCGTCGAACGGCCGCGCCCGCGGCGTCTACCGGTTCATTGATCATCGTCGCCCGGTTCACCGGTTTCGGGCCGGCCGGCCCGTTCCATCTGGAGCTCCTGAAGGATTTGTTCGATGCGGTCACCTTGCTCGATTGACTCGTCGTAGAAGAAGCTGAGTTCAGGTACCCGCTTCAGGCGCAGCCGCTGTCCGACCTGCCGGCGGAGAAACGGCGTCGCTCTTCCCAGCGCGCGCGCTGATTCCTTGCGCGCCTTAGGGTCGCCGATCGACGTGTAATAGACGCGCGCCTGCTGAAGGTCGGGTGAGACCTTCACACGGGTGATGGTCAGGAAGCCGATCCCGGGATCGTGGACGTCCCGGGTCAGCAGCGACGCAAGCTCCGCCCGGATCTGGTCACCGACACGAGAAGGGCGAGAGCCTGGAGGCATGACAAGTTAAAAGTCAAAAGTCAAAAGTTAGAAGTTAAAAGTTGGAAGTTAAAGTCAGAAATTCACTTTTAACTTTCTACTTTCTAACTTTTAACTTCTATACAGGTGTCGCCACCCTTTCGACGACGAACGCTTCGATGATGTCGCCGACCTTGATGTCGTTGTAGCGGTCGAAGCCGATGCCGCACTCGAATCCGGCCTTGACCTCCGACACGTCGTCCTTGAAGCGCCGAAGCGAGCCGATCCTGCCTTCGTAGATGACGACATTGTCGCGCAGCAGGCGCGCCTGCGTGTCGCCCGCGCGTGTGATGCGGCCGTCAAGCACCATACACCCGGCAATCGTGCCGAACTTTGGCGTCTTGAACGTGTCGCGCACTTCGGCCGATCCGATCCGCACTTCCTTGAAGGTCGGGTCGAGGAGGCCGGCCATGGCCTTCTTCATTTCGTCGACGACGTTGTAGATGACCGAGTGCAGCCGGATGTCGACCGTCTCGCGTTCCGCGACATCGGCCGCGTTTCGATCCGGCCGCACGTTGAAGCCGATGTTGATCGCGTTCGACGCGGACGCCAGCAGCACGTCGGACTCGTTGATCGCGCCGACGCCGCTGTGAATGATCCGGATCTTGACCTTCTGGTCGGTCAACTTGGTGAGCGTGTCCGCCAGCACTTCGGCCGAGCCCTGCACGTCGGCCTTGATGATGATCGGCAGCTCCTTCATGTCGCCTTCGGCGATCTGCGCCTGCAGCGATTCGAGCGTCAGCCGCGTGCCCTTGCCGCCGAGCGCCTTCTCCTTCGCCTGGGTCTGACGGAAGAGCGCGATCTGACGCGCCTTCGCCGCATCCGTCAGCGCCTGGAAGGCATCGCCCGGAGCGGGGAGGCCGCCGAGGCCGAGCACTTCGACCGGTGTCGCCGGTCCCGCCGCCTTGATTTGGCGTCCGCGATCGTCGATGAGCGCGCGGACCTTGCCGACGATCGTGCCGGCAATGAAGGTGTCGCCAACGCGAAGCGTGCCGTCCTGCACCAGGATCGTCGCCACCGGGCCGCGGCCTTTGTCGAGTTTGGCTTCAAGCACGGTCCCCGACGCATTTCGCTTCGGATTGGCCTTGAGCTCGCTGAGCTCGGTCACGAGGAGAATCATCTCGAGCAGAAGATCAAGGTTCTCCTTCTTCTTCGCCGAGACCTCTACCATGACCGTGGAGCCGCCCCACGCCTCCGGCGTCAGACCCAGATCGGACAGCTCCTTCTTCACGCGCTCCGGGTTGGCGTTGGGCTTGTCGATCTTGTTGATCGCGACCAGGATCGGCACGTTCGCCGCCTTGGCGTGATCGATGGCTTCGCGCGTCTGCGGCATGACCCCGTCGTCGGCGGCGACAACCAGGATGACGACGTCGGTGACGCGTGCGCCGCGCGCACGCATCATCGTGAAGGCCTCGTGACCCGGCGTGTCGAGGAAGACGACGTTGCGATCGTTGACCGTCACCGCATACGCGCCGATGTGCTGCGTGATGCCGCCGGCTTCGCGTTCGGCAACGCGCGCCGAGCGGATAGCGTCGAGCAGCGTCGTCTTGCCATGGTCGACGTGACCCATGACCGTGACAACCGGCGCGCGCGTGCCGAGATCGGCCGGATCGATGTCCTCGGCCTCGACCTGGAGCATTTCCTCTTCGAAGGTCTGCATCTTGACGTCGGCGCCAAACTCGCGCGCGATCATCGCGGCGGTGTCGTCGTCGAGGGTGCTGTTGATCGTCATCATCAAACGGCGATCCATCAGCTTCTTGAGGACGTCCTTCGCCTTGACGTCGAGCTTCGTCGCCAGATCGGCAACCGTCATGCCTTCGGCGAGCGTAATAGTCCGGGTGACCGGCGGCGGAGCCGCCTGTGCAGGCGCCGGCGCCGGCGACCGCGGCACGATGTCTCTTCGCGCCCCCGGCCGCTGCGTTGATGGCCGATGGTGCATGGGCGGCCGATACATCGGCGCCCCTGGACGCGGCGGTGCAGCCGGACGTACGGGTTGCGACGGTAGCGGCCTTGGCCCGCCAATCGGCGCTCCCGTCCGTGGCGGAAGGCCACCGCCAGGCCGCGGTCCGGCAGGTCTGGGTGACGCGCCCGGAGCCCCCGGTTTCGGAGCAGCTGGACGGCTGAGATTCCCGGTTGGTGCCTGTGAAGCGGGTGAAGGCGTCTGCACGGGAGGCCGCACGAGTACCGGACGACGCGGTGGAGCAGGCGGTGCCTGTCCTGTGCGCGGATCCTCGACGCGGAGACGAATCGTCGGCGGCACGACACGGCCCGTCGGGGGCGGCACGGCCGGCCGCGAGGACGGCGCAGGCGTCGTGCTCGCCGCTGCGGCGGGCGCCGCCGCGGGTGGTTCAGGCGCCGGCGGTGGCGGCGCTTCGGCTACGACCGGTTCCTCCCGGACTGCCGACGGGGCGACGGGGCCAGGCGCTGGCTCGGGAACGGTTTCAACGACCACCGGCGGTTCATCGACCGGTTCCGGTTCCGGCTCGACCACCGGTGGCGGCGGTGCCGGCGGAGGCACGAACACCGCTTCGGGGGCCGCGGGCGGCGTGGCCACTACCTCTGCGGGCGGCTTCGCCGACTTGACCAGCCGCGGCGGCGGAAGCGAGGGCGCTGCGGGCTTGGCAGGCTCGGGCGCTCTGCCAGCCGGCTTCTTGCCTTTTGCCGCGGCAGGCGTGTCCGCGAACGACGCGTTCGACGGAACATTGAGCCCGCGCTGACGCGCCATGCGCGACACGAATTCCCGTGCCACGACCTCTTCGATCGTGCTCGACGCGCTTTTCACCTCGATGCCGTGATCGCGCTTGAGAAGCGCCATCACTTCCTGGCTCGAGGTATTCAGCAGCTCAGCGACTTTGTAGATCCGGACTGTTGCCATTCAGTTCTTTGTGCGTCTCGAAGGTTGCGACGGGTTCAACGATCCCGCCCTACGTCGTTTTAGTGTCTTCGGTCACCGCCGCCGCCTCACTCGCTTCCTCTGCCTGCGCCGCGACATCCACGTCGGACGGAGACTCCGGTTCAACCTCGGCAGCTGCCACACCCGACTCCGGCGACCCGGAGTCGTCGGTGACCGGCACCGTGTCATCGGCGGCTAGCGGCTCATCATCGGCGGCTGGCGGCTCACCGAGCCCGCCGAGCTGTGCCTCGACTTCGCGCCGCTTCTCTTCCTCGCTCTTGATGTCGATCTTCCAGCCCGTCAGCTTCGCCGCAAGCCTGACGTTCTGTCCCTTCTTGCCGATGGCGAGCGACAATTGCTTGTCCTCGACGACGACCTCCATGACCTTCTCGGCGTCATCGACGATCGAGACTCGCTGCACCTTCGCCGGGCTGATCGCGTTGGTGACGAAGAGGATCGGATCCTCCGACCACTCGACGATGTCGATCTTTTCTCCGCGCAGTTCGCGGATGATCGACTGCACGCGCGTGCCCTTCATGCCGACGCACGCGCCGACCGGATCGACGTCGCGCTCGCGCGAGTAGACCGCGACCTTCGCGCGGTCGCCCGCCTCGCGGACGGCGCCGCGGATCATGACCGTGCCGTCGTAAATCTCCGGGACTTCCTGTTCGAACAGCTTGATCAGGAGTGCCGGGTCAGTGCGCGAGAGGACGATCTGCGGTCCCTTGGCGCTGCGATTGACGCCGCGAATCACCGCTCGCACGCGATCGCCGACGGTGTAGTTTTCCGCTCGTGACTGTTCCTTGCGCGGCAGCTGCGACTCGACCCGCCCGAGTTCGACGATGATGTCGCCGTTCTCGAACCGCTTGACCATGCCGCTGACGACGTCGCCGACGCGATTGCTGTACTCGGAGTAGACGTTTTCGCGCTCCGCCTCGCGGACTTTCTGGAAGATGACCTGCTTGGCCGTCTGCGCGGCAATCCGGCCCAGATCCTCGGTCGGGCGCGGAAACTCGATCTCCATGTCGACTTCGGCCTCATCGCCGTAGAGCTGCTGAGCCTCGTCGAGCGAGATCTGCGTCGACGGATCGGTGACCTCGCCGACGATCTTCTTAACCGCGTAGAGCTCGAGCTGGCCGCTGTCCGTGTTGAACCGTGCGCGGAGCGCTTCGCTCTTGTAACGCTTCCGTGCGGCCGCTTCGAGCGCGTCCTGCACGGCACTGATGATGATGTCCGGTTCGACGCCCTTCTCTTTCGCGATTGCGTCGATCTGCTGGAGCAACGGATTGGTGGTAGCCATATATAAGCTATCGCTTTCAGCCGTCAGCTGTGACGCCACAGCGTCGAGCCGCTCGTTCGTGCCGTTCTCACGATGTCAGCGGAACGCTGCCAGCGGAGAGCTTTCACCTTCAAAACTCGACTTCGAGCCGCGCGCGCTTGATCCGAGCGATGGGCACGCGGTGGGTTTTCCGTCCTTCCTCGAGGAGCAGGTTGCCGCCGTCGACCCCCGCGAGCCTTCCGGCAAATGCCGACTGCCCGTTGATCGGCTCGCTCGTGACCACTTTTGCCAGCCGTCCCCGAAATCTCCGGTAATCTGCTTCGTGCCGTAGTGGTCGATCGAGACCCGGGGACGAAACCTCCAACGTGTACGCGTGACCGATGGCGCCCGTCTCGAGATCGTCGTCTTCCACGTCGAGAATGGCGCTCAGATCCTGGCTGACCCGCTGGCAGTCGGCAATGCCAACCGAATCATCTTCCAGCCGCCGCCTCATCGCGTCAGGGTCAGCTGCCTGGCTCGGCTCGCTAGCGGTCGCCGATCCGAAATCCGGTCGATCGATGATCACCCGCAGCACCGTTCCGACCGATTCGCGACGCAGCTGGACGTCAAACACCTCCAGCCCGTAGCTCCGCGCCACGCGCTCCGCCGCTTCGCGGACACGCTCGAGCCGTTGAGCAGATGGCGTAAAAATGACCCCTAAAAACAAAAAGTGGGCAACGGCCCACTCGGGTAACCTTACTCGAACCTGCCACCCATAAATATAACATGCAGTTGGTGCATCGGTGAATTGGTGAATCGGTGAGCTGGGCCGCGGTGGCGCGGCAGCGTCAGAAGCGCGCCTGAATTCACCAATTCACGAATTCACGAATTCACCAATTCAACGATTGGCGTGGCCACCAGATCATACCCTCTTGCCGCGACGACCCGCGCCCGGATGAGCTGGCCACGTCCATATTCCTCCGGATCGCAGTCAGTTAGAAACACGACCGGGTCGATATCCGGCGCCTGACCCTCGAGCCGACCTTGCAGGACAAGCTCGTGCTCCGGCGCAGGGCCGTCGACAAGCACATCTATTTCGGATCCGATCCGGCGCTTCTGCGCAGCGGCAACAATTCTCTTCTGCTTCGCCATGATCGCGTGCCTGCGCCGACGCTTGACCGCTCCAGGAACGTCGTCGGCGACACCGAATGCCCGGGTGCCTTCCTCGTGCGAGTAGGTGAACACGCCGACATGATCGAACCCGGTGTCGGCGACGAAGCCTTCCAGCTCCGCAAACTCTGATTCCGTTTCGCCGGGGAACCCGACGATCAATGTCGTGCGAAGGGCTACGCCAGGAACTCTCTCGCGGATCCGGGCGAGGAGCTTGTCGTAGGTCTTGCGATGGCCCGGTCGGCCCATGCGCTTGAGGACGGTTGCCGACGCGTGCTGCAGCGGCAGATCGACGTAGCGGCAGACCTTCTCGCACTCCGCCATCGCCTCGAGTACGTCGTCGGTGATCGTCGTCGGATAGAGGTAGAGGAGGCGAATCCATTGCAGCCCATCGATGGCGTTCAGCTCGCGCAGCAGCCGGCTCAGCGCGCCGCGTTCACCGCGATCGATTCCGTAAAAGGTGGTGTCCTGGGAAATCAGCAGAAGTTCCCGAACACCGCGCGAGGCCAGCGTCCGCGCTTCGCGCACGATCGATTCGGTACTGCGGCTTCGGTATTTGCCACGCAGCGTCGGGATGATGCAGAACGCGCAGGTGTAGTCGCAGCCTTCGGCGATTTTCACGTAGGCGTAGTGCCCCGGCGTCGTCAGCAAGCGCGGCGTGTCAGCGTCGTAGATGTAGGTGGGGAGTTCTGGCGACTGGCGACTGGCGACTGGCGACTGGCTCGTCAACACCGCGCCGGATGACCGGAAGAATGTCACCGGCGCCTGCGAGTCGCGAGCCGCTAGTCGCGAGTCGCTCGCACCAATCGCATTCAGTATCTCCGGCACTTCTCCAGTCCCGAGCACTGCGTCAATCTCAGGAATCTCCTTCTTCAGCTCGTCGCGATAGCGCTCCGCCAAGCACCCGGTCACCACCAGACGCGTGCAGTGGCCGTTCTTCTTGTGCTCCGCCATTTCCAGGATCGCATCGATCGATTCCTGCTTCGCGCGATCGATGAAGGCGCAGGTGTTGACGACGAGCACGTCGGCCTCGGACGCCTCGGGGGTCAATTCGTGCCCGGCGTCGCGCGCGATGCCCAGCATGACCTCGCCGTCGACGAGGTTCTTGGGACAGCCGAGAGAGAGAAAGCCAATTTTCATTGCTGATCTTTGATGGCTGATTGAATCGATTGCGGATTGTCGATTGAGATTGGCCACTGACGTTTGACGCTCCAGCCAATCAGCAATCGGCACTCGAAAATCAGCAATTCATGTCACGGATAAATCCGATACAACATTCTCGGATAGGGAATCGCTTCCCGCAGGTGCTCGATCCCGCAAATCCACGTCACCACGCGCTCGATGCCCATGCCGAAGCCACCATGCGGGACACTGCCGAAGCGGCGCAGATCGAGATACCACTCAAAGGCTTCCTTCGGCAGTTGATGTTCATCGAGTCGAGAGACGAGCAGATCGTAGTCATCGATACGCTGACCGCCGCCGATGATTTCACCGTAGCCTTCGGGCGCGAGGACGTCGACGCACAGCGCCACTTCGGGCCGCTCAGGATCCGGCTTCATGTAGAACGCCTTCACGGCCGACGGATATCGGTGCACACAAACCGGGCGATCGAAATTCTCGGAGATCGCAGTCTCGTCCGGCGCACCAAAATCCCCGCCCCATTCGAAGGGCAGGCCCTTCTCCTTGAGCAGTTTTGCCGCATCGTCGTACGAGAGCCGCGGAAACGGAGGCTTCACGTTCTCGAGCTTCGATGTGTCGCGCTCGAGCACCTTCAATTCCGGCTGTCGGCGGTCGAGAACCCGTTGAACGACGGAAACGACCAGCGCCTCCGCCAGATCCATCACGTCGTCGAGCGTCGCGTAGGCCATCTCGGGCTCGACCATCCAGAACTCGGTGAGGTGGCGGCGTGTTTTCGACTTCTCCGCGCGGAACGTCGGTCCGAAGCAATACACACGGCCGAGCGCCATCGCGTTGGCTTCGTTGTACAGCTGACCGCTCTGGGTCAGGTAGGCCGTCTCATCGTCGAAGTACTGCACCGGAAACAGCGTCGTCGTGCCTTCGCAGGCGGCTGGCGTGAAGATCGGAGTGTCGGCCAGGATGAACCCGCGCTCGTTGAAGAAGTCGCGGACTGCGTTGATGACTTCATGCCGGATCCGCAAGATGGCCTGCTGACGCTGCGATCGGATCCACAAGTGCCGACGATCCATCAGGAAATCGACGCCGTGCTCCTTGGGCGAAATCGGGAAGTTCTCCGACTCGGCCACAACGCGCAATCCGGTCACGTCCATTTCGAAGCCTCCGGGCGCACGGCTGTCGGCCCGGACGGTGCCGTCGACGACTAGCGAGGTCTCCTGCGCCAGGTGATCGGCCTGTTTGAACGCCTCGTCGCCGACCGCCTGTTTGGACATCACACACTGGATGAATCCGGTGCCGTCGCGGACGGTCAGAAAGTGGATCTTGCCGCTCGACCGGCGGTTGTGAAGCCAGCCCTGGAGGGTCACGCTCTCACCGGTGTGACGCGCGATGTCCTGAATGTACGCAGTCATGGATGTGCCAGTGTCCGCTCGAATCGCTGACGCGCGCGGCGGGCCTCGTCGAGCACCGCCGCCGGCGTGCTTGCATTCGCAAGTTCCATCAAAAACGTGCCGTCGTAGCCAATCTTCTGCATCGTCACCAGCGCCATGTCCCAGTTGATCGACCCGTGGTACGGGACCAGATGGTCGTCGTTCCGCCGCCGGTTGTCGTGCACGTGGGTTGTGATCACGTGCTCCGCCGCGGTTTCGATTTCGTCGGCGACGTCACCCATGATGTGCGCGTGGCCGAAGTCGAAGCAGATACCAGCCCGCGCCGAGTCGAGATCTCGCTCGATCATCGAGACCAGCGACGCCGCCGTAGACAGGTCGTTCGGAATGACTTCCAACGCCACCCGGACACCGAGCGGTTCGGCGAGCCGGCAGATTTCCTCGGCGCTCCGGAACGCGGACGTCCGGTTGTTGTCGCCGATCTGGCTTCTGTCCGACGGGGTCCCGAGGTGCACCGCCAGCACGTCGAATGGAATTCGTCTGGCGATCTGCAGCGCCGCCTCGGACTCTCGAACCGCTTTTTGGCGTCCCGCGTTATCCGCCAGCGCGTTTGAAAAACTCTCGCCCCATTGGCCGTCTGTCAAACTCGCCGAGATCGGGGCATGCACGCCGCTCAGCAGCAATCCGGTTTCACCGAGCCAATCCGCGAGTTTTCCAATCTCCGTGTCGTCGTGATAGTCGAAGTGGCTCCTGGTGGCGAAGAGCTCTATCGTCTCGAAGCCGTACGAGGCAATTTCAGCGAGATGATCGCGACCGAGCCTCCGGTCGTGGTACAGATGCGTACTGATCCCGAAACGCATACGCGTAGGAGAAAGAACCCCTCATTGTACCAGCTTTATCGGAACTCTTCGACAAGCGTGCCGAGAAGGTCCCGGATGCGGCCGAATTGCGGAAGCTGTTCGAGATTGCTTCGCACATACCGAAGGGTGCGGGGGATGTACTGGATATAGACGGGGTTTCGCCTGGCGGTTGTTTGATATCCGAACGTTCCGAGCGCCTTGAGGTTGCGCTGCAGCGCCATCACGTCGAAGCGCTGCCGGAACTCGCGTTCTTCGTCGGTCCGGCCACAGACGGCAAGGTAATACGCGAGAAGTTCGCTGACGGTCTTCTCAGGCAAGTCGACGTACGAGTCGCGCAGCAACGAAACCAGATCGTAGGTGTCCGGTCCCATCCTCGCGTCCTGGAAGTCGATGATGTATAGCTCCCCAGCATGAAGCATGAGGTTGCGGCTGTGATAGTCACGGTGACACAGCACGCGCGGTTCGGAGGCCAACGACTCAACCACGACGGAAAACTCCCGGCGCAGTTCTTCCTTGATCGACGGGGCGATCACGACCCCGCGGTACGCCTCGATGAAATGTTTCGTGAAAAAGTCGAGCTCCCACCCGAGCTTGTCGACATCGAAGGCAACGCCATACGGAATGTACTTCGGTGCCGCGAGCTCTGAACCTCGTCGTTGCATCGTCGCGATTAACGCGACGGCCTGTCGATAGAGGGCCGCGTGCTCGCCGGAACTTGCGGCGCCGAGGTGGGCCTGAAGCGTGACGTCTCCGAGATCGGCCAGCGCGAGAACCCCGAGATCGTCCGCGTGACCGAGCACCGTCGGAATCGGCACCGGCATCTCGGCAAGCAGGCGGGCGACGTTTACAAACGGTAGTTTTTCGAACTCGAACGGCGCGGCGTGAAGCGACAGCACGATCGATCCGCTGTCGGGGAGCAACACGCGGAAGTATCGTCGATCGGATGCATCACCGGTCAGCGGGACGACGCGAGGCGATCGGGAGGCCAGACCGCTTCGTGTCAGGTAGCCGTCGATCTTTTCGCGAGCTTCGGAGCTCTCGGCCTGTCGCTTATCGGGGATAGTAGCCATGATGAGACCCTGCCGTCCGTCTGGCGTTCAAAAACCGGCGATCAGCAGATTGCCCTCGATGCGTTGGCCGGCCTTGGGTTCGCGGCCGGTCGCCGGAACGATCGCAGATCGTCGAAATCTCGCGCCCGCGGGGATCTGGGCACCGTCGCAGACGATGCACTCGGTCAATTCAGCACCGGGACCAACGGTGACATCATCCCACACAGCGGTGCGGACGATTGAGGCCGTCGGATCAATTTTTTCGCCGCGTCCCGTCCTCCTGCGATCACCCTCCTCGGCAACAAGGTGAGTAGACGTATCGAAGTAGTCGGCTGGCGTGCCGATGTCGCGGAAGGATGCGTCGCATACGAACGCCGCCACGCTGTGTTTATCGGCGGCGATCATCTGTGGGTAGAGTGCGCCGACAGTCTGGGCCGGAAGGCCATCCTCGAGTGACTCGAACACTCGAGCTTCGGCGATCTGGACACCGATGAAGTGGTACCCGTCCGCGCTCGAGCCAGCTCGACTGAATCCAGTCACCAATCCGCCGTCAGAGACCATGACGCCTCCGTACTTGTCGGGCCGCGGGTTCGGAATCAGCGCCATCGTGACCGATGCGTCCGACTGGAGGTGTGCAGCCAGCATCGCGGCAATGTTGACGTCGGTAAGGGTGTCGCCGTTCACGATGAGAAAAGGCTGTTGGCTGGCGGCTGGCTTCTGGCTCATGGCAGCTGTTTCGTCACGGCTCGCGACTCGCGGTTTTTGGCTCCCAGTTGCCGGCTGGCTCCTCACTGCGGGATCGATTAGCAGCGGCAGCGCGTGCCGTGGGCCCCCGGCCGATCCCAGCACGGGGTTCTCCCATGAATATCGGACGCGCGCATGGAGATCGGAGCCATCGCCAACAGAGGCGGCAATCGATGCCGGAAGATGATGCAGGTTCAGCACGAAATCACGGATGCCAAACGACGTCAGCCAACGAATCACTCGACGCGCCAGCGTGTCGCCGTTGACTGGGACCGCCGCCTTCGCGCGAACGTAGGTCAAGGGCTCGAGGCGAGTGCCGAGGCCGGCCGTCAAAACGAGCGCGGTGAGAGGAGCTGCAGGCGTGCGTGGCGCGATCATGCGCCGTTGTCGAACACCATGTCTGAACCGGTGAGCCCGCATTGCTCACGGTGTTGCAGAAACAGAGAGCGGTATGAGTCGACGATATAGTCGTCCGGTGTGCGGCCGAGCGCGGCGGTCATGTCAGCGATTCCGTTTTCAGTGCCTTCAATCTCGACGAACACTCCGACTGGAGTCTCGTCAATCGCGACGATTACATCTTCGTGCGCAAACTCCTCCCGATACTTTTCGTAGCGGAACCACACGTGAAGGCCGAGCTCGCCAAACACGCGCAACAAGAGTGCGCCGTCGCCGACGAGGGTCTCCAGTTCCTCTCGTACTTTCATGATCGAGGGCTGTACCGGCCCCTTCCACGTCAGGCGGCTCTTGCTGTTCTCCATTCGCACCCGGAGCACGCACCGCTGGCGACGAAGCTGCTCGTCCTCCGTGTCGAGAAGCGCATCTTCCTGCAGGCGGCGGCAATGGAGAGGCGTGGCGCCAGCGGCAATCACCGCCGCCCGCGCCTCTGCCGCCGTACTGAACCGCAGTTTGATTTCGCGCTCCAGAATCGTCGTGCTCATGAAGGAAGACTCCTTACCGCAAGCGGTCTCGACGTCAGCGACCCCGGAGACTACTACTACTTACCTCCCGGGTTCTACTGGGTTCTGCGGCGTTCAGGTTCTAAAACAAGGTTCGTTCGCGACCCGAACCAAAGGTTGTTTTGGTGATTGCCCTAGACGGCGACGGCGCGGGGAATGGCCCGCCACAGCAGCCGCCTGACCGTCACATACATCGCAAAGCACTCGACGGCGAATGGAGGAAAGCCGCCAAAGCCGAGGATTGGCATTTCGAAAACCTTGAGGTTTGGAAGGATCGGAACGTTGTAGATCCATTTTGTCGCTGACCAGTAATTCCAGAATTCCCACAGAATCCCGCATGCAAGACCGGCGACCACAAGGTTGACGAGGCGGGCGCGGCGCCCCCGGCGCAAATCCCCGAGAATGGACTCGGCGCCAGCGCGTGCATTGAGGGGGTCCAGCAGGAAGATGAAGCCGAGCCAGACCGACGCGGCCAGATACGGCGTGTGCACGAAGACCGGCATGAGAACCATCGCGGCGCCAGCCGCCACCAGAGCCCAGCCGGCTGGCCCAAGCAGCTGCGGCGAGGGGGACTCCTTACGCGCAGGGGTGCCGCGCCGGTCGCGAAGGCTGGACACGAGATCGGCGGTTTCAAAGATCGCGGGTGTGATGGTGGCGAATGACCACGCGTACCCGAGAATGCGCACCAGACGCAGCTCGGGCAGCCCGACGTAGTACCAGCTGTAGATTGAGTACTTGTTGTAGATCTCGAACAGGACCCACAGCGGCACCGACGCGCAGGTGACGAAGAGCAGTTCGGACCGGTTGTTGCGAATCCAGGAGTTGGCGCGACGTTTCCACACAACTGCGTCGGCGAGAAGGATGTAACCCGTCCACGCGATCGGCGTATGCCAGTGATAGAAAGGCTCGACGTGGGCAAACACGCCTGCCTGGGAGCCGAGGATCACGAACAAGCCGAACCAGCCGTAGAGCGGTAGGCGCCGCATAAAAAAAGCCGGCGGACGTTCTGACGTCCACCGGCCTTGGATTGTATCGCTTTGCCAGCAGCGAGCAGCCAGCAGCGAGCAACTATCGCTTTGTCATCGTGATGAAGTATTCCTGCCCGTCGCGCCAGACAACGACGAACACCGGCCGGCCCGCCGTGACGTTCTGCAACGCCCGGGTGACCTGGCTGACATTGGTCACCGGCTGACGATTGACCTCGACGATGATGTCGTTCGGCTGGATGCCGGCGTTGGCGGCGATGCTGCCGCGATCGACGTCAGCGACGATCGCGCCACCGCGCCCTCGCGGCAGATCAAGCTGGCGTGCGATTTCCGGCGTGATCGCCTCGAGCTGCATGCCGAAGTCCGTCGCGGTCGGCGCCTCGCGCTCGCCACCGTTCTGCCGTGGCGCTCGTCCGCCGTTGGCTTCGGCCTCGAGATCGAGTTCATCCGGCGTGATGTTGAGCGTCTGCCGCTTGTTGTCGCGGTAGATTGTCACCGGCACGGTCGACCCCGGCTTGGTGGCGACAACCATGGCCACCAGTGAGTCGCTATCAGTGACCGGGCGGCCGTTGTACTCGACGATCACGTCGCCACCCTTGAGGCCCGCCCGTGCGGCCGGTGTGTTCGATCCAACCGACGATACGAGGGCACCGTTGGTGCTCGGCAGTCCGAATTCCTTCGCCACATCCTTCGTAATCGGATCGCGGCTGATCGACACGCCGATCACGCCCCGCGAGATCTTCCCGACGCGAAGCTGCGGCAGCAGTTCACGAATGGTGTTGATCGGGGTCGCGAAACCGATGCCGATGTTGGCCTGTCGCTGCTGGTCGGTATAGATCGCCGTGTTCATCCCGATGACTTCGCCGCGGACGTTCAACAGCGGTCCACCGGAATTCCCCGGGTTGATGGCTGCGTCGGTCTGAATCATCGGCTGGGTGCGAGTGGCGGTCCCGCCGAACGGCCGATCGAGCGCCGAGATGACGCCAACCGTGACGGTGTGGCCAAGGTTGAACGGATTCCCGATTGCCATGACCCAGTCGCCCTGCTGCATCTGCGACGAATCACCAAACTTCGCTTCCTGGAGCGGAGTCGACGGCATTTCGGTCAGCTGCAGCAGCGCGCTGTCGGTCAGCGCGTCGTGGCCGACGACCTTCGCCGGGTATTCTTCGTTGCGGGCCGCTCCCACGAACGCCACGGTGATCTTGTCCGCTCCTTCGATCACGTGATTGTTGGTGAGGATGTAGCCGCCCTTGTCGATGACGAAGCCGGTGCCGGCTCCTTCGGTGAGCTGCCCCTGCGGCTGACGCTGACGCGGACGCTGCCGGGGTGCCGATTCCGGCGGCACCTGACCGCCGAAGAAGCGACGCAGGAAGTCATCGCCACCCTGTCCGCCGAAGAACTCGGTCAGGTCCTGCGTGCGCTGTCGTGATTCAGTTCGGATGTTCACGACGGTCGGAATCTGCGACTTGGCGATATTCCGGAAGGTCGTTGAGTCGAGCGGGCCGCCAACCGGCGTGCTGTTCATCGCGGGCATGGCCACCATCTGCGCCGACGACGCCGGCGTCAGATCGAGGCGGGACGCGATGACCATCCCGACAGCGAGCGACGCGATCGCGATAAGGACGGCATAGAAGAATGTGGTCTTGCGCGTGGACATTGATGTTTCTCCGATGTTGCTGATTCTTGGTTTTATGTTTTCAGTTTTACGTTTTTGGTTTTCAGTTCTCGGTCTAGGTTCTCGGTTTACGTTATCGGTTCTCTGTTCTGGTTACGCTAGCGTGACGATCTCGGTCTGCATCGGTCCGGTGACCTCCGCGCTGTGCTCGCCAACGAACATGTTGATCTCGGTGCGGACACCGAATTCCGCGGTGTAGATCCCGGGTTCGATCGTGAACCCCGTGCCCGGAATCAACCGGCGCTCGTCATGGGTTTCGTAATCGTCCATGTGAACACCGTTGCCATGCACCTCTTCGCCCAGGCTGTGGCCGGTGCGGTGGATGAATTGTGCGCCGTATCCGGCCCGCTCGATCACGGTCCGCGTCGCACGGTCGACTTCGTAGCCGCGAAGCTCGCGTCCATCACGGGCGGCGCTCTTTACGAGCTCGACGCCGGCATCGCGGCCGTCCCTTGCCACGGCAAAGGCCTTCGCGTACTTCTCGGGCACCGAGGCGCCCGTAAAGCCTACCCAGGTGATGTCAGCAAAGACTGCGCCGGGCGTCGGCAGCTTCCCCCACAGGTCGAGGAGCACGATTTCGTTCAGCTGGATGGGCCGGTTGACCGCGGCGGTTGCCTGATAGTGCGGATTCCCCGCATTTTCTTGAGCTGCCACACACGGGGCGGATTCGCTGACAAGCCCTTCATCCTTAAACCACTTCACCATCGCCTGCTGCAATTCGTACTCGTTCAGGCCTTTACCGGCGCGCTCTCGAACCAGTTCGAAGGCTTGATCCTTGATGCGGTAGAGCCGTTCCGACGCCGCCCGGTGTGTCGCCAGCGCCTCATCCGACCAAACCGCCTCGAAGCGCTGGATGAGATCACCCGAGGACACAACGTCCACCCCCAGTTGCCGGACCGCCTCGACCGTCCCCGCATCCACACGGGACACGTAGGGAATCGCATTGCCGGGCGAATACTCCATCGCGACCCGCTTCATTCCGCGCAGCAGATTCTTCAACCCCGCGGCCAACTCTTCGCGGCCGGCGTACGGTTGCTTGTCCCCTGGAAGCGCGTCCAGATTGTGCCGCTCGATCGCGTGCACGAGTCCTCGCGGAGTTCCTTCCGACGGCACGAGGTAATACCACCGACGGGTGGACATCTTTGATGACGATGCCAGGTCGGTGAGCCGCCGCGCGATCGGATTGGAGCCGTGAAAATCGTAAAGCAGCCAGCCGTCGATGCCATCGTTCTTCAACGCCTGCTGGACTGCGGAGATCGGCAACGTCATCAGTCGAGTATAACAAGCCACCTTCAGTTCATAAGACGACGAAGGCTTTCGTATAGTTGTTAAGGTTGTAAACCAGCGCGCCCGTATAATCGGACGCGGAGGCCGTATGTGGCGGACGTTTCAGGTATTTATCGTGCTCGCCGCCGGTGCGGTCATGTCGCTCACCGCCGTCGCACCTCAGGCTCCCGCGCAGCAACCGCCGACGTTCCGGGTCGAAGTCAATTACGCCGAGATCGACGCGCGCGCGATCGACGCGCAAGGCAGGTTCGTCGACGATCTCGCGCAGTCCGACTTTCAGATTCTCGAGGACGGCGCGCCGCAGACGATCCGCGTCTTCACCCGCGTCAATCTTCCGCTCGAACGGCAGGATCCTCCGCTCTTCAAGGGCACACCGATCGAACCGGACGTTCAGAACAACTGGCAGGAATTCAACGGGCGCGTCTTCATTCTCGTGCTCGACGATCTCCAGACCGACGCCCGGCGCTCCATTCGCGTCCGTCGCGCCGCGCGCCAGTTCATCGAGCGGTACATTGGCGCCAACGACCTGGCCGCGGTGGTGTATACCGGCGGCGCCGCCGATCATGGCCAGGAGTTCACCGCCAACCGCGCGCGTCTGCTCGCGTCGGTGGACAAGTTTCTGGGAAACAAGCTGCCGTCAGAGTTCATGTCGAAGCTCGACGACTACTATCGTTCACAACAGATGGGCGACCCGGTAAGAGACACGAACCTCGCGGAGCGCGGACACAAGGCGCGAAACTCACTGCTGACGCTTCGCAGCCTCGCCCAATATCTTTCAAACGTCCGCGGCCGACGTAAAGCCGTGGTCTGGTTCGGCGAGGGCATCGACTACGACCTGGACAACCCGTTCACGCCTGACTTCTCGGTGTTGCGCGACACGATGAAGGAGGCGATCGATGAAGCCACCCGCGCCGGCGTCAGCTTCTATGGTGTCGATGCGCGGGGTCTCGGCGCCGGCCTTGATGACGCGATTGACGTCGGTGGTGTGCCCGCCGACGATCCGTACTTCAATTCGCCATCGACGGCGATTCAAAACGAGGTCCGGCGTGCGCAGGACAATCTGCGCGTGATGTCAGAACAGACCGGCGGCTTCGCGATCATCAACCAGAACGATTTCAACACCGGCTTCCAGAAGATCGTCGAGGACAACAGCAGCTATTACGTCCTCGGCTACTATCCGACCAACGACAAGCGTGACGGCCGCTTCCGCAAGGTCGAGGTCCGGGTCACGCGGCCTGGAATCAAGGTGCAGGCGCGCAACGGCTACACCGCGCCAAAGGGAAAGCCGGCTGCGGCGACGGCGAAATTGGAGTCGAAAGTGCCGCCCGACATTCTCGACGCGCTGTCGAATCCGATCCCGTCAGCCGGCGTGAGCCTGTCGATCTTTGCCGGCCCCTTCACGGGTCCGGTTCCGAAGGCCTCGATTCTCCTGGCGGTGGAGTTCTCGCCGAAGACGCTGCGCTTCGTCGAGGAGAACGGAAAGTTCAACGAGGACATCGAGCTCCACGTCCTGGCCGTCGACGCGTCGGGCAAGATGCAGGACGGGGGTCCGACGACGGTGCCGCTGCGACTGAGCGCGCCGAGCCATGATGCCGTGGTGGCCAATGGATTTCGCGTGCTCCGGCGTCTTACGGTGCCCCCCGGGCGGTATCAGATCCGGGTGGCGGCGAAGGAATCAAACGGGAACGGGGTCGGGACCGTCACCCAAACACTCGATGTACCCGATTTTTCCAAAGGTTCCCTGCAGTTGAGCGGAGTCGTCATCGCTGCACAATCCGCCATGCGGACGCCGACGGCGAATCCGGATCCGCAACTGAAGGACGTTCTTCCGGGGGCGCCGACCGCCACGCGCGAATTCCCCCGCGGGGACACACTCGCGATCTTCACTGAGGTATACGACAACCAGCCGACCCCGCTGCATCGGGTATCGATTTCGAGCGCCGTTCTTGCAGAGGACGGTCGCGAGATGTTCGCGGCGGCAGATGAACGGTCGAGTGAGGAACTCCAGGGGAAGAAGGGTGGATACGGCTACACACGCGAACTGCCGCTGGCTCAGCTGGCGCCCGGCCGCTACGTGCTGCGCGTGTCGGCGCGCTCGCTGATCTCGAACGCGGCCGCCACCACGCGGGAAGTGGAGTTCCGCATTCGATGAACGCAGGCATGGTCACGGTGGCGAGGGGCGACGCGAGCGGGATCGTTGATCCACATCGGACGGTCGTCCGGGATTCACAAACCTGGCAGTCGCTCTGGTCGGCACACGCCGGCCCGGCGACGCAAGCACCGGACATAGACTTCGCGACGAGCATGGTCCTCGCCGCGTTTGCCGGCGAGCGGCCGACGCCAGGTTACTCGGTTGAAATCGTCGAGCCCAGGCAAATCGGCTCCTCGCTGGTCGTTCCGGTCAATGAGGCCAGGCCGGCGCACGGCATGATTTCGGCGCAAATGATCGTGACGCCGTTTCATATCGTCGCGCTGCCGCGCACCGACGGCGAGGTTCGATTCACCGATGCGGCCGGGTCGCCCTTTCGTGGAGCATCACTCATGTACGCGCAACCCCCAGACCTGCCGAATCCGGCTCGGGCGATCAGTCCCCCGCAGGGTCCGACGTCCGGTGCGACGACGCCGTCATCGACCGGGCTCGAGCCCAGTCTCGCGGCAGCGCTCGCCTACCTGGCCGGCCCATTCTCGGGCATTCTCATCCTGCTCGTCGAACGCGCGAACGGCTTCGTTCTGTTTCACGCATGGCAGGCAGTCATCGGGCTTGGCGGGCTGGGACTGCTGTCGGCGGGAACGCTGGTGTTTTCGTTCCTCACACTGCTCTTGTCGCCGGTCGCATTCACGATGATGTACCGGCTGTCGGAGATTCTCGCGATCGTGTGGGTGGTCGCGTGGCTGGTCTGCCTGATCCAGGCGTTCAGCGGACGGTGGTGGCTGATGCCGCTCGCGGGCCGCTACGCTGAGCGGCTCGCGATGCGGCACGCACAAGCGTGAATCCTAATCGAACTTCGTTACCCGCTTCAGTTTCACCTGCCCGCCGGCGTGTGAGAACTGATACTGGCTGGCGCCGACGTCAGCCTTGTAAGGCGACTTCATCGTCAGCTCGATGACCTCTCCGGGCATGAACGGCTTGCGCCATGCCTCGGAATCGCCGGTGACCACGGCCGGAGGGTTGCCCTTGTTGTACCAGTATTCATCAACCTTGAGCAGCGAGACCGGGGCGGTCGACAGATTCTTGATCTTCAGCACCGTGACGATATCGCTCCCGACTTTCTTGGACGGCATCTGGATGAACTGAATGTCGGCCGTGCCCTTGAGCGGTTTGATGAACTTGGCCGGTGCCGCCGGAGCCTGCT
This sequence comes from Acidobacteriota bacterium, assembly GCA_046732715.1. Lineage (GTDB taxonomy): Bacteria > Acidobacteriota > Vicinamibacteria > Vicinamibacterales > 2-12-FULL-66-21 > JALZOC01. The sequence continues at coordinate 27,529 of JBKPNQ010000150.1, forward strand.
GTCCAGCGGTCGGTGCGGCACTGGTTGCCGGAGCTTGGGTTGCGGGCTTTGCCGCCGGCGTCTGCGCGGCTTTGGACTGAGCGAGAACGGAAACAACGCCGAACGCGCAAACAACTATGACGGAGGACGCGAACAGAACGCGTTTCATGACTACCTCCCGGGGGATGGACGAGAACGAGGCAATTATAGGCTTCTACATCTCTCCATTCCAGTCCTCAGGCTCGGGACTCGACGCTCGGAAGATTTCGAGGTGCCACTTGCCGCCGCCCCAGGGCTCGATGACCTCAGCCGCAACGACATCCACCAGAATCTCGGCAAACGTCCGGCCTTCGGGATCGCCTTCGAGGTGGTAGGCGGCCTCGTCCCATGAGAACGACGGATACAGCACCATGGTCAGAAACAAGTCGTAGCCGTCGTCGACGACGATCAGCTGGCCGCACGGACGCTTTACGGTCGAGTGGTAGATCAGGTACTTCTCCGCGCTGTGGGCGCGGATGTATCGCTTCAGCGCGAATTCGCGCGCGACGATTTCCTCAACCGCAATCTTCTTGTCCCAGCAGTCGCGGCAGTACCGTTCTTCGCCGCGAGGCTCGGAGATTTCCTTGGCGCCGCACAAGGCACACCGCGCCTGGACGACCGTTTTGCGAGACATTGGCGGATTGTACTACGTGAATTGCTGATTGCCGATTGCTGATTGCTGATTGACGAAACCGTCAATCAATCCACAATCCACAGTCAGCAATCGGCAATCAGCAATTCTATTGCGGCTGCGGCTGTCGGCTCTGGATGACGGGGCCGTACATCTGCTCTGCGTATTGCTTCACCATGCGGCGCGCGCTGAAGCGCGGGGTGACGCTGAGCATCGCCTGCCGTACGAAGTCGAGCCAGCGCCGCGGAATGCCCTGGGCATCGCGATCGTAAAAAGTGGGACCGACCTCGCGTTCCAGGATCTGATAGAGCGCTTCGGCGTCGGCCGCGTCAACCGCTTCGTAATCGTTCGACTGCGGCTGGCTCTCGATCAGCCACCCGTTCTGGCCTGTGTAGCCCTCGGCCCACCAGCCGTCGCCGATGCTGACGTGGGGCACCCCGTTGATCGACGCTTTCATGCCGCTGGTGCCGCTCGCCTCGAGCGGCTTGCGCGGATTGTTCATCCACACGTCACAGCCCTGGACGAGGAAATGCGCCACGTGGAGATCGTAGTCGTCCACGAACGCCACGCGTCCCGCGAACATCGGGTCGGTCGCGCGTTTGTACACCTGCTGCAGGTGATGCTTCCCGGTTTCGTCCGCCGGATGCGCTTTGCCGGCAAAGATGATTTGAACCGGCCGCCGGGGTGCATTGAGAATGCCAAGCAGGCGCTCGGGATTCCTGAAGATCAACTCGGGACGCTTGTAACCGGTGAACCGCCGCGCGAAGCCGATGGTCAGCGCGTTGGGATCGAGAAGCGTGCCGGCGGCGACGACGCGAGCGGCCGTGACGTGCTCCTCCTTCCATCGCGATCTGGCGCGTTCCCGGATGAAGGCGAACAGGTAGTTGCGCAGGGCCTGGCGCGCGGCCCACAGATCCTCGTCCGAGATCTCCAGAATTCGAGTCCAGATCGCTGGATCGTCGTGCCGTTCGCGCCAGCCGGGCTCGAGATGATCGTCGAGCAGCTTGGTCATTTCTGCCGACAGCCACGTCGGCACATGGACGCCGTTGGTGATCGCCCGAACCGGCCGTTCCTGATCCGGCACGCCGGGCCAAATCGGTCCCCACATGTCGCGGGTGACCTGACGATGTACCTGGCTGACCGCGTTCGTGGCGCCGGCCGTCCGCAGCGCCAGCGCGGTCATGTTGAACAGCGGTCCGCTGCCGTTGTCGTAGTGTCCGAGTGCCAGGAACCCGTCACGGTACGAACCAAGCGTGCCCCAGGCGTTGGCGAGGTGGGTTTCGACGAGATGAAACGGAAAGGCATCATGACCCGCCGCCACTGGAGTGTGGGTCGTGAAGATGGTCGTGCGGCGCACTTCCTCGAGCGCCAGGTCGAATGATTGGCCGTGCTCGATGAGGTCACGGATTCGCTGCAGTACGACGAACGCGGCATGGCCTTCGTTCAGGTGCCAGACCGCGGGCTGCGATCCCATCGCCTTGAGCGCGCGAACGCCGCCAATGCCGAGGATGATTTCCTGTTGCACGCGAGTTTCCCGGTCTCCGCCGTACAGTCGGGCGGACAACTCACGATCCCACGGCGCGTTTTCCTCGAGGTCCGTGTCGAGCAGGTACAACTTCACACGCCCGAGCCGGACGCGCCACACCGAAACGAGCACGCTGCGGTTTCCGAGCGGAACGGCGACGATACAGGGTTTGCCATCCGGCGTCATCGCGCGGTGAATCGGCGCGCGTTCCCAGGACAGCTTCTCGTAGACCTCCTCCTGCCAGCCTTCCGGCGACACGGTCTGGTGGAAGTAGCCCTGGGGATACATGAATCCCACGCCGATGAGGGGGATTCCCAGATCGCCTGCCTCCTTGCAATGGTCGCCCGCGAGTACGCCGAGTCCGCCGGCATAAATCGGCAGCGATTGGTGCAGGGCAAACTCCGCGGAAAAATATGCGACCGATCCGACGCCGTCGGGATAGCGGTGCTGCCACCAGGTGTCGCGCGCGCTGCGCGCCGCATCCAGCGCGTCGACGGCCGCGTCGTAGACGGGAAGGTAACGCTCATCAGTGGCGGCGAGGTTCAGTATCTCCTGGGAGATTTGCTGCAGCATCAGCACCGGGTTGTGGGCCGTCTGCCGCCACAGCGGATAATCCAGCTTGCGAAAGACCTCCCTGGCCGGGGGATTCCATGTCCACCACAAATCGGTGGCGATCTCGGGAAGACGCTGAAGTCGTTCGGGTATCGTTGGGGTGGTCAAGCCGTGAGTTCCCTTTCAGTCGAAGAATCTGGTAATCGAATCGGCGCGGCTACGGATTCCGCGTCAGCTCGCTGAAGCGCGTGAGATCGATGTTACCGCCCGACACGACGGCCACGATTTTGGTGTGGCCGCGGGCGGCGAGCGTGTTCGAGAGCGCGGCCGCGACGGCGCACGCGGCGGCCCCTTCGGCGATCACGTGAACACGGTCGGCGACGGACCGCATGGCTCTCGCGGCGTCGTCGAGACTGACGACGACCGAGTCATCGACCCAGGTTCGGAGCATCGGCCACATGCTGTCGAGCACCGACTTCCCGCCCGCCCCGTCAACGAACGATGGCTGCCAATTCTCGAAACGGCACGCTGTCCCGGCGCGAAGCGACACGGACAGTGGCGCCGCGGTCTCGGGCTCCGCCGCATAGACACGAGTCGCGGGACGCATGGCCTTGACCGCGACACCGATGCCGGTCAGCAGTCCGCCGCCGCCGAGCGGCGCGACGATCGCATCGACGTCGGGCAGGTCTTCCAGGATTTCGAGCCCGATGGTTCCGTTCCCCGAAATGAAATCGTCATCGTCAAACGGATGCACGAAGCGGCCGCGCATGCGGGACGAGCGGTGTTGCTCGACGGTGCGCCAGCATTCGTCGTACGAGGCCGTGACGATGGACGCCCCGAGGCGTTCGATGGCACGCAGTTTTGTCTCCGGGGCTGTGTCCATCACCATGACGCTGCACCGGACCCCGGCGAGCTTGGCGGCGAGCGCCACCCCCTGTGCGGCGTTGCCAGCGCTGACCGTCCAGACGCCGTCGGCGAGATCGGCCCTCGACAGTCGCGAGACGGCATTCTGGGCGCCGCGAATCTTGAACGAGCCGATCGGCTGCAGGGTTTCGAGCTTGAGGAAGACTTCCGGAACGGCGGTACATCCAGGCAGATCGAGTCGCACGAGCGGAGTGCGAATCGCGGCACGATAGACGGTGGCCGCCGCCTCGCGTACCGTGTCGCAGGAGATTCGTCGTGTCAGGGTCGGCCCGGTGTCGCGAAGCACAGACGGCGATCGTAGTCGTCCATTCTCCACTCGTCAATAAAAGGCTACACTAGGCCACCCAAATTGGTGAATTGGTGAATTGGTGGATTGGTGAATTTGCGAGGAGTGTGAGATGTCCCCGAAAGTGAACCGCCGTGAATTCGTCAAGACCGGGACGGCCGCGGGAC
>JBKPNQ010000151.1:0-34341 GCA_046732715.1 Acidobacteriota bacterium
ATGCAACCTCGGACACCGCGGCGGGGACGCTGCTCGTCGAGGCTGGTTCACGTCCGTCGATTGCAGCCAACACGTTTCATGGCGTGAGCCCGGAGTCCATCATTGTTCCACCGGGCATTGGGCGCACGACCCTCGTTCGAGACAACTGGTTTGTGAATCCGCCCGCGGAGCATCCTGCCGCTCAACCGGCAAGGCCAGCCAGGGGCCGACGATGACCACCGTGTTTCAGCGTGTCGGACCGTACGAGATCCTGCGCGAGATTGGGCGCGGCGGCATGGCGGCGGTGTTTCTCGCAGAAGATCCGCGATCCGCGCGTCAAGTTGCGCTGAAGCTCGTGCCCACCGGTGAAGACCGCGAGGCAAAAGAAGTGCTCGATGCCGAACGGTGGGGCGCCAGGTTGCAGGCGAAGTTCGCCGACTCGTGCAACCTCGTCCCGCGAGTCTACGAGGAAGGCGACGAGCCGCCGTACTACTTCATCGCGATGGAGTATGTCCGCGGCGAGAACCTGTCCGACCTCATCGCACGCGGACCGGTCGCTCCCGCCGAGGCGACGAGAATCGCTGTCGCGCTGGGCCGGTTTCTCGATGCCGCGCACAGCTTCAAGGCGACGATTGACGGTCGTGAGTTCTGGTCGCTCGTCCACGGCGATCTCAAGCCGAGGAACGTGCGGATCGCCGACGACGGTTCGATCAAGGTCCTCGATTTCGGAATCGCGAAGGCGTTGTCACTGAGTCGCAAGGTGACGCGCAACGATTTCGGCAGCATGCCGTACTTGTCGCCCGAACGGCTCGAGTCCACCGAGGTCGATGCCCAGGCGGACCTGTGGGCGCTGGGCGTCATCTTGTACGAACTAGTGAGCGGGTTGCCGCCGTTTCATGCCGCCGATACCCGGCGTCTCGAACACGACATTCGCGCAGGATACGGCAGGCGTCCGCTTCCAGCCGGCGGTCCGCCCGGCCTGCATGCGATCGTGGCCCGGATGCTGGCGCCGAAGGCGGCCGATCGCTATGGGTCCGCCGCTGCAGTGCTCGCTGATCTCGAGGCATTTCTGGGCGGGAAGGATCCCCACGCGCTGATACTGGGTTTCCCGAAAGCCGCCGACGACGAGGCGACGCGGCGAACGAAGCCGTCGGCAGTCGTTGATCCCGAGGCAACGCGACGCACCGATCGAGCCGCCGTGCGTCCCAACACCGTCGGTCCTGTGGTGCAGCCGCCGAGCCGTGGCGTCACGGTGGCGGCAGCCAAGACTTCGGCTCCGGTAAAGACCCGGCGAACGCCCAGCTTGCGCGCGGTCCTGATGGTCGCCGCCTTGTTGCTCGTCTCAAACGAGCTCGCGGTTGGATTCCGCGCGAGTCGACTGGCGGCGACTGCGGCGACGCGAGATCTCGAGAACATGGACGACGTCTGGACCGCCTATGACGCGCTCTCGCACCGCAGCTATTTGCGCCTGGGAGTGTTTGGCGTCGAACGCACGATGACCAGCAGGGTGCGAACGCTGTCGGAGCAGGTCATCGCCAACTATCGAAGCACGTTGCCAACGGTGCGCGAACGTCAATGGCGCATCGCCCAGAAGAACCTTCAGCAGGCGCTGGTGCTTGCTCCTCGGGATGTCACGCTCAGAGCGGCACTCAGATATTGCGAGGGACACCTCCATCGGATCGACGGCGAGGCGGAGAAACTGCGGCATCGAACCGCCGTCGCCAACCAGCAGTTCACCGAAGCGGTCTCGGCGTTCCGCGAGGCGGCAGAGCTGCGCCGCGACTGGCCGGATCCATTTCTCGGTTTGGCGCGAACATTCATCTACGGGCTCGAGGACATCGATCGCGCCGCCGACGCGTTGAAGCAGGCGCAGAAGCTCGGGTACACGATGGGCGACCGTGACACGGCGCAGCTCGCCGATGGGTATCGGGCGAAGGGCGACACCCTCTGGCAGACCGCACGCCAGTTCGCCGACATGCCGCAGGAAGCGGAGTACTTGCAACGCGCGACGGACGCCTACCGGCAGGCGCAGGACCTGTACGAGCGCATCCCAGGCTTTCCCGGCGTCGCTGTCAGTCTTCGGCGAACACAACGATCACGCGATCGGATCGACGAGCGATCCGCCGAGAAAGCCGTCAATCGAGAGATGGACGAGGCTGCCGGCGTACCAACCGACGTTCCGGATCACCGTCATCCTGATGCAGCAGCGCCCGAGGTCAAGGTCGGCGGCACAACCGATCGCGTGCTGAAATCGTCGGCGATACGGGTCCCAGATCGCGACGCGCGCCATCCATGGCAGTAACCTACAAGACCGCGGCCGAACGTGATGCACGGCTGCCGACCCACAGAGGCGGATCGAGGCTCCTTGTTGAGCCGCTCGAGATCGCGCTCGTCATTACCTCGATCTTCGCGGCGGCACTTCTTCTCACGACCTATGCCAGTGTGATCCGCGCGCCTCGTGGCGAGACCGCCGTGCCCGTGATCAACCTGAACACGGTGCAGGATGCGCAGAAACTCGAAGCGGCGCTCGATCCGGCGTTCCCTCTGCCGGCTGACCGTCGGCTGGCTGCACGTGAACTGTTCGCTTACTTGTCCCAGCCCGACGGAAGCCGTCGGGTGCTCGCGAATGTCGGCGCGATCGCGAGAGTTCGGGTCCCGGCGGCTGCCATCGACCGCGTACCGTCGGCAACGGTCTTTCGAGAACGGCTCCAGGAGGAGCGAAGCCGCGCGAAGTCGGAAGGGCGGGAACCGGCTTCGTCGGTCTCGTTGCTCACCGGCTCTCAACTGAGCGCCGTCAAGCCGGCTTTTGTCGTGCGCAATCTCGGAGCGGTCCGTCAGTCACTGGTGATCTGGCTTGCGCTGTACCTGCTCGGGTTTCATCTCGTGTCGATGGCGTGGCGGCTGAGAGGCGTTCGCGGCGATCGATTGCTGTTGATATGCGCGCACGTGCTCACCGCGCTCGGCTTTGCCGCCATGGTCAGTCGGCCTGACCCGATCCGCGACTGGTTGCTCTTCGTACGCTATGCAGAGGGCGTCCTGGTGGGCCTTGGGCTGATGGCCGCCGTGTCGTTCACCAACGTGCGCACCAGCGGCCTGAAAGCCCTGAGCTACGTCCCGCTCGCGGTGGCGTTCATTCTCTCCATCCTCCTTCTTTCTCCACTGGGCACCGGTCCCTCTGGCAGCGGTGCCAAGGTCAATCTCGGGCCATTTCAACCAATTGAAGCGATCCGAATACTGCTCGCGCTGTTCCTCGCCGGCTACTTCGCCAGGCAGTGGGAGTTGCTTCGGGCAGTGCGAAGCGATCGAATCGGCAGCCTGCAGGTTCCGCCATGGCTCAATCTCCCGCACGCCCGGTACGCCGTTCCTGTCATCGTCGGCGTGGGAGCGGCGCTCGCGTTGTTCTTCGGACAGCGAGATCTCGGTCCTGCCCTGATGCTCGCCGTCGTGTTTCTGGCTGTGTATGGAGTGGCGCGCGGGACCACGGGCATGGCGCTCGTTGGCGGGGTCTTGCTCGCCGCAGGCTTCTACCTCGGATATCACCTTCACATCTCGGCCACGCTCGCGGATCGCGTCCGCATGTGGCGGGCGCCGTGGGACAACGTCGCGCGCGGAGGCGATCAAATTGCCCAGGCGCTGTGGGCGATGTCGGCCGGCGCTCAATTTGGAACCGGCATGGGACTCGGCGACACGCGGTACCTGCCGGCCGGACACACCGACCTCATCCTCGCCTCGGTCGGCGAAGAACTGGGGTTCGCTGGACTGATCGCGGTCGCTCTCGTCTACGGCGCGATGGTGGCACGAGCGATCAAGACCGCCCGCAGCGCGTCGAGCGATTACGGTTTCTTTCTCGCCATCACGCTGGCGCTGTTTCTCGTTGTCCCCGTCATCCTCATGTTGAGCGGGACGCTGGGTCTCGTGCCGCTGACCGGGGTGGTCACGCCCTTCCTGAGCTTCGGCGGGTCTGCGATGGCGGCGAACTTTGCTGCGATTGGTCTGCTGGCCTCGATCCGATCGGACCGCGCGCCGTCCGCGGATCTGTCGGCGTTTAAGAACCCGGTTCGTTGGCTGGGCGGCGCTCTCGCGGTTGCGGCCGTCGTTGTCGTGACGTTCGCCGGCTTGACGCAGATCAGCCGTGCCGACGTCATTGTGGCAAAGCCGCATCTCGGCCTCCAGGCCGACGGCATGCGCCGTTTCCAGTACAACCCGCGACTGCTCGATGTGGTCCGTCGTATTCCACGCGGAAGCATCGTCGACCGGAATGGCCTGGCGCTGGCAACCGAGGATCCTGATCTTGCACGGAAGAGCGCTCCGCTCTACGCGCGGATCAGTGTACCGATCGATCCCTCGTGTGCCGATCGCGGCGCGAGATGCTATCCGCTTGGCGGTCGCGCATTTCATGTCCTTGGCGATGCCTCCACTCGACGGAACTGGGGGGCCTCCAACACGTCGTTCGTGGAACGCGACAATGAGTCAGCGCTCCGAGGTTTCGACGACCATCAGTCGGTAGTCGCACTGCTCGACGCCGACGGGAAACAGTCGTCGGCGTTGCGACGCGACTACCGCGATCTTGTGCCGCTTCTGCGCCATCGATTTGATCCGGATTATCCGGCGATGAAGGCGGCGATGAATCCGCATCGCGAGTTGAGGCTCACGATCGACGCACGACTTCAAGCGCGCGTCGCGGCCGTCATCTCGAGCTACGCGCGCCGCTCGCAGAGCGGGCACGCGGCGGCGATTGTGGTCGATCCGTCGACAGGAGATCTGCTCGCCAGCGTCAGCTATCCGTGGCCGTCGGATTCCAGTCGTGATGAAGGAAGCGGCGCGGACGACGGGGAGGCTGAGGCGTTGCTCGATCGGGCGCGGTACGGTCTCTACCCGCCCGGGTCGACGTTTAAGCTGCTGACCGCAGCGGCCGCACTGCGTCGCAATGCCGACTCGTCGGCCCAGACGTTCACCTGCACCCGGCTTCCCGACAATCGCGTCGGCGCCCGAGTACCCGGATTCACGCGTCCAATCCGTGACGACGTCATGGATCGTCAACCGCATGGGACGATTGATATGCATCACGCGATGGTGGTGTCGTGCAACGCGTATTTCGCGCAACTCGCGGTGAAGCTTGGGCCGAAGGCGCTCCTCGATGTCGCCGGGCCCGCTGAGATCCTGCTGGCGCGCAACAACTCGGTGTCACGCATTCGCGATACGCTGCCGCAGGTCGGCTACGGTCAGGGGGAGGTGGTGGCTTCGCCGCTTCGGATGGCGGCGATTGTGGCGGCGGTTGCGTCTGATGGCAATATTCGAGACGTGCGCGTCCGCGCGACCGCTGAGCCCCCTGCGATGCATCCGTTTCTGCCGCCGGACATTGCTCGCACGCTCGGGCGTTATATGCGCGACGTCGTTGTCGATGGGACCGGCCGCAGCCTGAGATCGAGTGCAATTGCGATCGCTGGAAAGACCGGCACAGCAGAGATCAGCAACGCGCCGTCCCACTCATGGTTCGTCGGATTTGCGCCGTATGGGACGGCCAGTCGCCGTGTGGCCGTCGCCGTCATCCTGGAAAATGCCGGATATGGAGGGGCCGGGGCGGCGCCGGCCGCGGGAGAGATCATCGCGGCCGCCGCGGAGTTGGGGCTCGCACGGTAATGGGGTCAGACCGGGGTCAGACCTCTTGGCAGTTTCTGCAACCGCGGCATCCGCGACTGGCGATTCGCTGTTCGCATTGGAGAAACCGGACGTTATTTGCGGTTCGTGCCCGGTCAGACACGTGTCTGACCCCAGTCTGACCCCAGTCTGACCCCAGTCTGACCCCAGTCTGACCCCGGTCTGACCCCAGTCTGACCCCAGTCTGACCCCGGTCTGACCCCGTCAGGAGTTGAGTGATGGATATCGCTGGCAAGGCGCGGAAGCTCGAGCAGCGGATCAGCCGCACGGTTGACGCCGCGGTCGAGGAGTTCATCGGCAAGCGCGACGTCACGCCGATTGAAATCGTGCATGCCGTGCTCGGCCGTGCAGAAACCGAGATTCAGGACATCGGTCGCGGCCGCCGGATGTTTCCGTTCAATCGGGTCCGTGTGCACGTGATTGCCGCGCCGGGCGACCGTAAGTCCCGTGCACGATTCTCGGCCGTCGTCGATGGGCCTCCCTCACTCGCTGAGCGGCTTGCCGACCACCTGCGCGCAGCCGGCTGTACGGTGGACGGGATCCAGGTGGACCTCCAGTACGCGCGCCGGCGAGGCGACGCGTGGAGGGACGCCGATTTTCACGTCGAGTTCGATCGGGTGGACGCCGCGATCGCGACGCCCGCACTGCCGACCGCCGCAGGTGGAATGGGACGGATCAGGCTCGCTGTCGTGAAGGGGAGCGCCGCGCAACGGAATTACGCCTTCGGCAGAGGGCGTATCGACATTGGTCGCAGCGTCGAAGTCGTGGATCAGCGCCAGCGACTGCTGCGGACCAATCACATCGCCTTTGGCGAGGAAGGGCCAGACGCGAACCGTACCGTCTCGCGGCGGCATGCGCACATCGAACACAGCGAAACGGAGCGCTGCTATCGGATCTGGGACGATCGCAGCGCCCACGGCACGACGATTATCCGCGACGGCCGCACGATCAAGGTGCCGGCCGGCGCCCGTGGCATCAAGCTGCAATCAGACGATGAGATTGTGCTTGGCCACGCCAGGCTGAGGGTGATGATCGACGAGAAAACGAAATGCTGAATGCTGAATGAGTTATTGATGGCTCGTTGATTTCGACAAAATCATTCAGCACTCAGCATTCAACATTCAGCAATCCTTAGACGCCGGCGGCCGCCATCTCGGCATCCTTGACGTCCTTCAAGAGCCCGAGTTCCCGTCGAACGCGATCTTCGATCGCCTGGGTAATAGCCGGGTTCTCTTTCATGAACTGCTTGACGTTTTCTCGCCCCTGACCGAGCCGCTCGCCACTGAACGCGAACCACGTTCCGCTCTTTTCGACGATCTTGCGATCGACAGCCAGGTCCAGCAGGTCGCCTTCCTTGGAGATGCCCTCGCCATACATGACGTCGAACTCTGCTTCACGGAATGGAGGAGCCACCTTGTTCTTCACGACCTTGACCCGTGTGCGGCCGCCCACGACCTGATCGCCATCCTTGATAGCGCCGATGCGGCGGATGTCGATGCGCACGGACGCGTAGAACTTCAGCGCGCGTCCGCCGGTGGTGGTTTCGGGGTTGCCGAACATGACGCCGATTTTCTCGCGCAACTGGTTGATGAAGATCAGGCTGGTTTTCGACTTCGAGACGATGCCGGTGAGTTTGCGGAGCGCCTGCGACATCAGGCGCGCCTGCAGCCCCATTTGCGCCTCGCCCATTTCCCCTTCGATTTCCGCGCGCGGCACGAGCGCAGCCACCGAGTCCACGACGACGACGTCAACGGCGCCAGAGCGGACCAGGACCTCGACGATTTCCAGCGCCTGTTCGCCGTTGTCGGGCTGCGAGACGAGGAGGTTCTCGAGATCGACGCCGAGCTTTACGGCATATTGCGAATCGAGCGCATGCTCGGCATCGACGAACGCCGCCATCCCGCCAAGCTTCTGGGCCTGCGCGATCACCTGCAGCGCGAGGGTCGTTTTGCCCGAGGACTCGGGGCCGAAGATCTCGATGACCCGGCCACGCGGCACGCCGCCGATACCCAGCGCATAATCGAGGCTGACCGCGCCGGTGGAAATGGCGGGAATGGTATAGCCCGCGTCTTTCTGGCCCAGGCGCATGATCGAGCCCTTGCCGAACTGCTTTTCGATCTGGCCAACGGCCATCTCGATGGCCTTCAGACGTTCACGGTCGTTTCGATCTTCTGCTGGGGGCATAGCGGTCTCGCTCCTCACTGAAATGTGTCCTGTTCCGCCCCATCATGCGGGATGGCAGTGACAGGGAAGGTCATGGCCGGATCGACCATGGAACCGGAGCGAGTGCATTCTAGGTGTGTGCCGAGGCGAAAGTCAAGCGAAAATGTGTGCATGTCGATAGGCTATGTAGCCAACAATCAATATGTTACTGACCTGATCGACTTTCGCCCCTCAGCCGGCCGGATCGAGGATTTTGGAACGTCGATCGAAGCGCGTCGGCGCAGAAAATGCTAGCGCCTGGTGACTAAGCGGGAAAGTTGCTGCGATGAGTCGGCGCGAGCGTCCGAGCGAGCGCTGGCAGCCGCTAGGGGTGCCCGGCTTCGCCAAGGCTACGGCGAGGTCTCGCCGGAGCGCGCGTGAGTTGGAGTGGCGCGGAGGCGGAGAGGCCCCAGCGCAAAGTGAGAAACGATGACAGGACCCACACGCTGTACATGCCTTCACCCATAGCCCACGCAATCGCTGGCGTTACTGCAGGGTGGATCCTCGACCCGCCAGTGCACGGCCGCAATCGGCGAATTCTCTTATACGCCGCGATGGGGATGGCGGCGGACTTGGACCTGCTCGTCGGCGCGCACAGCGGGCCGACGCACGGGCTTGGAGCGGCGGTTATCGTCGGGATGGCGACGTGGATGGTGTTGCGGATGCGCGGAGTATCAAGCGGCGCGAGGACCGCATGTGCGAGCGCGATGGCCTACGGGTCGCATACGCTCCTCGACTGGCTCGGGACCGACTCGTCGCCACCGATCGGCATCATGGCGCTCTGGCCAGTCAGCCGGGAGTACTACGAGTCGTCTTGGCACGTCTTTATGGCAATTTCGCGCCGCTACTGGCTGTCCGAGTTCTGGACGTTCAACCTCTCGGCGCTGGTTCGCGAGCTGTTGATTCTCGTCCCGATCGCGTTCGTCGTGCTGAGCATTCGCCGCCGAGCACGCGTCGTTAGCCCGGACTATTCATGAATGCCCGAATAGACCGCCCTTCGGGCTTCGACTCAGGCCCGATTCTCGGGCCTTCGCTCAGGACTCGCCCGGGCGACGTCTTGAGCACCGCGCGGAGCGCGGTGTCGAAACCGGCGGCAGCGAAAAATGGTCTGCCGCCGGGCTAGCGGCGCTTGAGGAGCATCTCCAGCCCCGTCTTGTCGACGGCGCGCAGGACTGCTTCTTCCGGGGTGACCAGGCCCTTCTTGACCAGCTCGGAGAGCGCATCGTTCAACGAGACCATGCCTTGCGCCCGGCCGACCTGCATCATCGACGGAATCTGGAACGTCTTCCCCTCGCGAATCAGGTTGCTGATGGCGCCGTTGGTCAGGAGCACCTCGAGCGCCGCGACCCGTCCCCCGCCGACCTTCCGGCACAGCGTCTGCGCGATGACGCCGCGTAGCGACTCCGACAGCATCACCCGGATCTGCGCCTGTCGGTCGGCGGGGAACTGGTCGATCACGCGATCCACCGTCGAGGCCGCCGTCGTCGTGTGCAGGGTGCCGAACACGAGATGGCCGGTTTCCGCGGTCTCGATCGCGATCGCAATCGTTTCCAGGTCGCGCAGCTCGCCGACGAGCAGCACGTCGGGATCTTCGCGCAGCGCAGCGCGGAGGGCGTCCTTGAACGATCGCGTGTGGTTGTGCACCTCGCGCTGGTTGATCAGGCACTTCTGGTTCTGGTGCACGAATTCGATCGGATCTTCAATCGTGATGATGTGATCGGTCCGGTTGCGGTTGATGTAGTCGATCATCGCGCAGAGCGTGGTCGACTTTCCCGATCCCGTCGGCCCGGTCACCAGCACGAGTCCTTTGGTCAGCTTGCACAGGTCGAGCACGTGCGCCGACAGCTCGAGCTGCTCGGCGGTCAGGATTTTCGACGGGATCACGCGAAACACCGCACCCACACCCTGTCGATCCATGAACACGTTGGCGCGGAACCGCGCGAGCCCCGAGATTTCGTACGCGAAGTCGGTGTCGTGGCGCGCCTCGAACTCGGCCTCGTTCACGGCCGGCATGATCTCTTTGAGGAGCGTCAGGATCATCTCGGACGAGAGCGGTCCGGCCGCGTCGTGGAGCCGGCGCATCTCGCCGTCCTTGCGGACGAGCGGCGCGACGGTGGCGCTGATGTGAAGGTCCGATGCCTTCAACTCGCACATGCGCCGGAACATCGAATTGATCGCTGGCTCTCGCCGGAGTACCGCCGCAGCCCCTCCCGCTGCATCCTCAGGCGCAGGGCGCCGGGTGAGGGCATCGGGAGCGTCGAGCGTGGCGGTCGTGAACTTGTCCTGTGTGGTCTCGCTGGTCGCTGTCAGCATCGGCGGCGGTTATCGCAAGGGGTATGCCCGCAAAAACCGGCCAAATTCCTGAGGTATTTGCGCTCTTTTCTGACAGCGATGGACCGCATTGTCCCGTTCTCGCACACTTCGCGTGGCTTTTCGTGATTGACGTACCGCGCACCGTCTCGCGTTATCCTCGTGTGCGCCTGTCGTGCTCGGAGCCGTCGTGACGATGAGTGTGAGCCGAGTCCTGATCGCGATCATCCTGGCATCTGTCCAGATTCCTGCAGCCTCTTCTAGCCGACCCACGTACGCGGACGCCATTGAGATGTTTCGCGTCGGGCAGGATCGCGAGGCGCTTGACGCACTGAGGATGCTGACGGCCACACAGGTGGCGAGAGGGAGCGAGACACTCCTCATGGAGTTCAGGCAGCACCCGGCTCAATCGGGCGCTGTCGCGGGAGCGATGCGCCTGGCCGCGTTGCTCCATAGTGAGTACGCGTTCATCCTGCGTGCCGAGCGCAACGGTCTTGAATTCCGGCATCAGATCACTATTGCCCTTGCCTACATCGAACGGCTCGCCGCAGGCGACCGAAAATCAGTATTCGTGCGGACTTGGTGGCTCATGGTCATCGGTTTTCTGCACCAGCAGTTTGCCGTGCCCGAGGCGAAAGAGTTTGCCGCTCGCGCACGCGCGTCCGTTGGTGACAGTCCCGAGCTGTACACGGTGATAGGGGCCACCGAAGAGATGGAGTGGACTCAACGTCACGAAGCTGACGGGCCCTCCAGCTTCAAGGGTGATCTGAAAGAGGCCGAGCGCGCCTTTCGCAGTGCGCTGGCAGCGGAGCCCAATCGGGTCGAAGCTCGGCTTCGCCTGGGTCGCGTGCTGACGCTCCGCGGGGAGCAGGACGAGGCGCTCAAAGTATTGGAACAGATTGGCGATGGCACGGACGACGGATTTCGTTACCTGGCGCGGCTGTTTGAGGGTGATGCGTTCGAGCGGCACGGCGATCTCGCAGCGGCCGAACGCCAGTACCTGGCTGCGATCCCGATACTGCCGACGGCACAATCGGCTCACATCGCGCTTGCACACGTCCGGCACGTGACCGGCGCACGGACCAAAGCTGCGGCCGAAATGCGAATCACGACGCAGGACCGGGTCACAGGGGACACCGCTGATCCGTGGTTCTGGTATGCGCGCGGCATGTCCTGGCACGCCAACGTCTACTTTGAATCGTTAGTGAAGTTCGCGAGGCAGTGATGACTCGAGAGTGGGCGAGTCTCGTGTCTGTGCTGGTGCTCGCGGGCGCGGTATCCATCGCGGCCACTCAGCAGCGCTTCACATCGAAGGCGATTGGCGTCCGCGTCGACGTGCTGGTCACCAACGGCCATCAGCTGGTGCGTGGTCTCAATGCCAAGGACTTCGAGCTGCGCGATGAGGGTGTGGTCCAGTCAGTCTCCGAAGTGCAACTCGAAGGAATGCCGTTGAACCTGATTCTCGGGTTCGATACGAGCGGCAGCGTCGCGGGCGAGCGCCTGCACTACCTTCTCGAGGCGGGAAACTCGCTGCTCGGAGGCCTTCAGCCGCCGGATCGTGTGGCGCTCTTGTCATTTGCCTCCAGGGTCCGTCTCCTTGCTCCGCTGACGCCAAGTCGACAGCAGATTCGTGGCGCGCTCAGCCTGCTGAAGGCGGAAGGGGCCACGTCACTGCGCGACGCCACCTTTGCCGCGCTCGCGCTTCGCGAGGACGATCCCGGCCGCACTCTCGTGTTGATCTTCAGTGACGGTGCCGACACGTCGAGCTGGCTGAGGGCGGGACCGGTCATCGAGGCCGCGAAGCGGACCGATGCTGTCGTCTATGCGGTGGCGATCGCCGACCGACAGGTTCACGTGCTGATGACGACGCCTACCCGCAGTGGGCTGGCGATGGGCGCGATCACGCAGCAGACGACCACGATTGTCGAGGAAGCTGGAAAGTTTCTCGAAAACATCACCGAAGAGACAGGCGGCCGCGTCCTCTTTGCCAGTGCAAACTCCGACCTGCGCGTGACCTTCGAGAAGACGCTCGCAGAATTCCGCGATCGGTACGTGCTTTCCTACGTGCCAACCGGTGTGTCGACCTCCGGCTGGCATCGGCTCGAGGTGAAGGTGAAGGGGAAGCCGGGTAAGGTCACCGCGCGGCGAGGGTACTTTGCCGAATGACGGGCAGTTGGTGAATTGGTGCGTTGGTGAATGGGTGCATTCGGCAATGAAAGCGCGTCGGTAGCCGCGCGATGCCAATTCACCAATTCGCCAATTCACCAATTATGAGTACTCATAGAATCCCCTCCCACTCTTCTTCCCAAGTTGTCCGGCCGCAACCATACGTCGGAGCAATGGACAGGGCCGATACTTCGGATCGCCCAGGCCGTCGTGCAGCACGTTCATGATCGCCAGGCACACATCGAGGCCGATGAAGTCAGCGAGCGTCAGCGGCCCCATCGGGTGGTTCATGCCGAGCTTCATGACCGCATCAATCGCCTGCGGCGTGCCGACGCCTTCCATCAGCGCGAAGATCGCTTCGTTGATCATCGGCATCAGGATGCGATTGGCGAGGAAGCCGGGATAGTCGGCGGCTTCGATTCCGGTCTTTCCGAGCTCGATGCACAGCTCGGCCGCCGTCAGCATCGACTCCGCGGACGTCGCCTGGCCGCGGATCAGTTCGACTAGCGCCATCAGCGGTACCGGGTTCATGAAGTGCATCCCGAGCACTTTGTCGGGCCGCCTGGTCGCCGCGCCAAGCGTGGTGATCGAGATTGACGAGGTATTCGACGACAGGATGACGTGAGGCCGAGTCAGCGTATCGAGCCGCGAGAACAGCGCGCGCTTGGTGTCCTCGTGCTCGACGATCGCCTCGACGATGTAGTCAGTGTTGGCGAGGGCATCGATGCTGGTGCCGGTCGTGAGGCGGCTGAGTGCCGCGTCTCGCTCGTCCTTGGTCAGCTTGCTCTTTTCGACGAACTTGTCGAGACTCCTCTCGATTGACGTCCGTGCCCGATCGAGCGCGGGGGCCGCCAGGTCGACGAGCTGTACTTCAAATCCTTTTTGCGCGAACACCTGGGCGATGCCGTTCCCCATCGTGCCTGCGCCAATCACTCCTATCCGTCTGATGTTGAGCATGCCACCTCGGCGCGATATGGATTCTCCAAACGCCAATTATGGCATTGAGGCCAGGTCGCGGAATGATCGTTGGAGTGCTCACCACGACGCGCGAAGTACGAGCGCGGTCCAGCCGCCACGCGACTTCACGTCGACTCGGTGCATCCCACGGTGTACGAAGACGTGCGCAACGTCGGACGCCACGGAATTTGCGATGCCGGACAAGACCAGGTGACCGTGATGTTCGACGCGTCGAACCAGCGCTGGTGCCATCTCGATCAGCGGCGCGGCCAGAATGTTGGCGACGACCAGCGGCCAGGTCCCGGCGACGAGTTCAGGTCCGCCGAGTCCGAGTTGCACGCGCGCATCGAGTCCATTCACACGCGCGTTGTCCGCCGTGACGCGCAGTGCAGCGGCGTCCACGTCGATTGCGACGGCGCGCGAGACGCCGAGCGTCAACGCCGCCAGCGCAAGCACGCCGGAACCTGTGCCCACGTCGAGCACACTGCTGGGCTGAGCCGTCCGAACGATCTCGTCCAGTATTTCGAGGCACATTGCGGTCGTTGGATGTAATCCCGTACCGAACGCCGTCGAGTCGATGAGTCTGAGGTCTCCGCCCTCGCGGTCGAGGTGGTCCGGAATGATTCGAAGCGATCCGATGCGAAAGGGTCGCGGCGTGAGCACCCAGACGGATCCGTTGTCGCGGCCGACGGCAGGCGACGCCACGATTTCGGTCACACCGAGCGCGCTCGCGACGCGATCCGGCGTGACGCTGTCAGGCATCAGCGCCGCCAGGCGATGGTCGAACGACGGCTCGACATCAAGCGCGCCCAGCTCGACGAGCCGATCGAAATGACTGTCGACGCCTGCGGCGCAGCGAAGATCTATTCGGTACGGCATGCCATGGAGATGGTGTCAGCGGCAGCGATCCGATCGAGCAGAAGTCGTCGTCGGTGAGCCTCCCGCCTCGGCCGCCGAAGCGTCGTGCGACCTCACGCCGCCGCGGCAGGAGAGTCAGACGCGCTCTACCGCGAGCGCCACCCCGTTGCCGCCGCCCAGGCACAGCGCCGCAATTCCGCGCTTCAATCCGCGCCGCTTCAACCCATAGAGGAGCGTCGTCAACACGCGGGAACCGCTGGATCCAATCGCGTGACCCAGCGCCACCGCGCCGCCGTTGATATTGACCCGCGTCGGATCGATCCCGAGCTCGCGCAGAACGGCAACCATCTGCACCGAGAAGGCCTCGTTGATCTCGAACAGGTCAACGTCCTTCAAGTCCCAACCGACCTTGGCGGCAACCTTGCGAACGGCTTCCACCGGTGTCATCAACACAAACTTCGGCGCCAGTCCGCTCGTCGCCTGACCGACGACGCGAGCGATTGGAGTTTTCCCGAGCGCCTTGGCTTTCTCGACCGACATGATCACAACCGCCGACGCGCCGTCGTTGACGCCGGGCGCGTTGCCCGCCGTGACGCTGCCGTCCTTCTTGAACGCGGGCTTCAATCCCGCCAGCGTCTCAGCAGTCGTGTCCTCGCGAATCGACTCATCGCGATCGACGACGATGGCGGCGCCCTTCTTTTGCGGAATCGTGATTGGAAGAATCTCCTCCGTGAACCAGCCTTCGCGCGTTGCGCTGGCAGCCTTGCGATGGCTCTCGGCCGCGTACTGATCCTGCTCGCAGCGCTTGACGGAGTAGGTGTCGGCGACGACTTCGCCCGATACCCCCATGTGGCAGTTTTCGAACGCGCACCACAGGCCGTCATTGATCATCGAATCCACGAGCGTGCCGTTCCCCATCCGCAAGCCTTCACGGACGCGCGGCAGCAGGTAGGGCGCGTTGCTCATCGACTCCATGCCGCCGGCGACCGCAATCTCGATGTCGCCGGTTGCGATGCCTTGTGCGGCGAGCATCACCGCTTTGAGCCCTGAACCGCACACCTTGTTGACCGTCAGCGCGGCGACGTGTTCGCTGAGGCCGCCGTTGAGCGCCGCCTGCCGCGCGGGGTTCTGGCCGTTCCCGGCCTGGATGACGTTGCCCATGATGCACTCGTCAACCATCGCAGGATCGATCTCGGCACGCGCCACGGCCTCACGCACGACCATCGCGCCGAGGTCGGTGGCTTTGAAATCTTTCAGGGCGCCGAGGAATTTGCCTGTAGGGGTTCGTACTGCAGAGATGATGACGCTGTCGTTCATAGTATCTTTTCGCGGCTCGCGGCTCGGGACTATTTACTTGGTACTTGGCCTCGTGATCATCGTCGTAACTTGATCCTCGCCGAGGATCTGCCGCATCTTTCCGATCACACGTTCACGCGCGCGCTCGATTTCCCGGATCCAACGCTCGTCAAGTGCCCGCACCGTTAGCACCCCCTCCTTCAGTTCAACGGTTGTCGCACGGGCGAGTGCCGGGCCTACGGCAAGTTGCCACGCGAAGTTCGTCCGTTCCTTAGACGCTGGTTGCCGCCGAACAATCTCCGCAAGCACGCCGGACGAGAAACTCTGCAGCGGAACCATAGCTTCCTCTTACCTCACCAAGCCCCCAACCGCGAGCCGCGACCCGCGAATCGCGCGGCGCGAGGCGCTCGATTGGATACTATCAACTTTCTATGCGCTTGATTCTGGCCTCGGCCTCTCCTCGGCGGGCTGAGCTATTGACGTCGGCGGGGTTTCATTTCGACATCGTCCCGGCCGGTGTCGACGAGACGCCCAATCCGGCCGAAAATCCTCAGGAATATGCGTTGAGGGTGGCCCGGGACAAGGCTGATGGGGTCGGCCTCATAACCCAGGATCCCGCCACCGTCGTACTCGGGGCCGATACGGTTGTCGTCGCCGGTGACGAGATCCTCGGAAAACCGAAGGATTCCGACGACGCCCGGCGTATGCTCCAGCTGTTGTCGGGAACGGCACACGATGTGCTGACCGCTGTGGTGATCCGGCATCAGTCCGTCGAACGAACCGCGGTTGTCACGACCCGGGTATGGTTTCAACCCCTCGATGACTCCGAGATTTCGTGGTACGTGGAGTCTGGTGAGCCAGAAGGGAAGGCCGGCGCCTACGCCATTCAGGGCCGGGCGGCGCGATTCATCGAGCGGATTGACGGGTCATGGTCGAACGTCGTCGGCCTGCCGGTGGCGGCGGTCTATCGGCTGCTGCAAGGGTTGCAGATAGTAGATTGAGTGGATTGACCCTCGGTCGGAAGCTAGGTATTCTGAGGTACTATTCCCGCAAACCGTTATGAAACCTAAAGCTATCAAGATCGCCGTGACCGCGGGCGTCCTCGCGGCTGCGCTCGGCGGGCTCTTCTATTCAACCCTCGCTGAAGGCACGGAGTACTACGTCCACGTGGACGAAGTCATGAACGATCCGTCCGCGTGGCAGGGGAAACGGTTGCAGCTTCACGGCTACGTCGTCGACAAGTCGATTTTCGTGAAGCCACAGACGCTTGAGTACGTCTTCCAGATCCAGAATAAGGGGGCCGTCGTTCAAGCGAGCTACACCGGGATCGTCCCCGACACGTTCAAGGATGGTTCGGAAGTCGTCCTGAAAGGACAATTGAGCCCGAAGGGATTCGCAGTCGAACCGGATGGTGTCATGGCGAAGTGTCCGTCGAAGTATGTCGCGGGCCAGGCGGGCGCTCCCGGTCAGTAGCACGTCGGTAACCTGTCGACCGCAGGGAAGAACCCTGTAGAACCCTGTATAACTCCGTAGAACCTTGTAGAACCGAGTCCACAATGCCTTCTCTTGGTTCGTTTCTGCTGCTCGCCAGTTTCGTCGTGTGCGCATACTCGGTCGCGGCTTCCGTTGCCGGCGCGCGCAGGCGCTCCATTCGACTGATTGAAAGCGGCATAGGCGCCTTTTATCTGGTCTCGGCGCTCATGACGGTCGCGTCGGGCGTCATCGTCCACGCCTTCGTCACCAACAACTACAGCATCAAGTACGTCCAGCACTATTCCGATTCCGCCCAGCCGCTGGCCTACAAGATCGCGTCGTACTGGGGTGGGCTCGACGGGTCGATCATGTTCTGGGTGTTCCTGCTCGGCGTGTTCGGTGCCGTGGCTGTTTACACCAATCGCGAGCGGCACCGCGAGTTGATGCCTTACGTCGTCGCGGTCATCTCGACCGTGCAGATGTTCTTCATCTTTCTGATGGTGGTGCACAACAACCCGTTCTCGACGTTCCTGGCGCAAGCGCCGGCGGAAGGGAAGGGGTTGAACCCGCTGCTCCAGAACTTCTACATGGCGATTCACCCTCCCTCGCTCTACACGGGCTTCGTCGCCATGACGATCCCGTTCGCGTTCGGGATCGCCGCGCTCATCACCGGGTATCTGGATGATTCGTGGCTCCGCGCGGTCCGGCGATGGACGATGGTCGGGTGGCTGTTCCTGTCATTCGGGTTGACGCTCGGCATGTTGTGGGCGTACGAGGAGCTGGGATGGGGCGGATTCTGGGGCTGGGACCCGGTCGAGAACGCCGGCCTGCTGCCATGGTTCACCGCGACAGCCTTCCTGCATTCGGTCATGGTGCAGGAACGGCGCGGGATGCTGCGCGTGTGGAACGTCACGCTCGTCATCATCACCTTCTTCCTGACGATCTTCGGCACGTTCATGACGCGATCGGGCGTCGTGCAATCGGTGCACGCGTTCGGCGAGGACCGCGAGCTGGCCTGGATGTTCACGGTGTTCATGGTCGCTATCGTGACGTTCAGCTTCGGGCTGGTGATCTATCGCCTGCCGCTCTTGCGGTCGCGTCACCAGCTCGATTCGTGGATGTCGCGCGAGGCGGCGTTTCTCGCGAACAACTGGATTCTGCTGTTCTCGGCGTTCTTCGTCCTCTTCGCGACGATGTTTCCGACGTTGAGTGAAGCGTTGCGCGGACGCCGGTTGACCGTTGGGCCGCCGTTCTTCAACAAGTGGATGCTGCCAATTGGCCTGATTCTGCTGCTGCTGACCGGCATCGGGCCGCTCCTTGCCTGGCGCAAGTCGACGCTGAAGAACCTCGTCGAACAGTTCCTCTGGCCGTCGCTCGCAGCGGTCGTCACCGGGATTGCGCTTTACGCGCTCGGCGTTCGTGTCTGGACTTCAGGTCTGTGCTTCGCGCTATGCGCCTTTGTTGCCACGACCGTGCTGCAGGAACTGGTGCGCGGCGCTCACGTGCGCAAGGGTGCGACGGGTACGGACATCATCACCGCGATGATTGGCCTGGTCGCGCGCTCACGGCGTCGCTATGGCGGCTATATCGTGCACGTCGGCATCATGCTGATGTTCCTCGGGTTCGCCGGCCAGGGATTCCACCGCGAAGAGCAGGTCCCGCTCAAGGTTGGACAGCAAACGACGGTCGGTCCGTTCACGATCCGTCACGACGCCCTCCGGGTGACGTCCGATGCGCAGAAACAGATGCACACGGCCGACGTAACGGTCTTCGAAAACGGCAAGGAGATCGCTCGCATGCATCCGGCGCGGTGGTTCTTCGCGAAGCACGAAGACGAGCCGACGACCGAGGTCGCGATCCGGCGTGCAATCTCAGAGGACCTCTATCTGGTGTTGGGTTCATACCAACCAAGTACCCAGGAAGCGACCTATAAGATCGTCATCAACCCGCTGGTCAACTGGATCTGGTTTGGATTTGCGGTGATGGCGCTTGGCACCGGGCTCGCGCTCCTCCCGGAGAGTGCATTCGCGTTTGCCACGTCCAAGATTCCTGCCGGCGCGGTGACGACGTCACTGCTGCTGTTGCTGGTGCTGCTGCCGGTGCCGGCTCGTGCTCAGCATGTCGAGAATCCGCAGGCCGTGATCGTCGTGCCGAAATCTCAGCTCGAAAAGGACATGCAGAGCGAGATTATCTGCATGTGCGGCACGTGCGGCCGCAAACGAATCGGCGAGTGCACGTGCTCGGACGCGGCGGCGATGCGCGAAGAAGTGGCGAAACTCGTCGGGGAGGGGAAGAGCCGCGAGCAGATTTACGCGTACTTTATCGCCAAGTACGGGAGCCAGGAACCGCTCGCGTCGCCCATCGACGAAGGCTTCAACCGTCTCGCGTGGTTCTTCCCCTACCTGATTGGCGCAACCGGAGCCGCCAGCATCGCGGTGGTTGCGTTCCGCTGGTCGCGACGTGAGGCCGGGCCCGACGCCGGGCCGACGGGTCAGGATGCCGGCGAGGACCACGCGCTCCGCCAGAGGCTGGACGATGAGCTCCGCGACCTCGATTAAGCGCGATGACAGGAGCTACCGCCTGAACTCGGACGCGACAAGAGGAGTGGCGGAAGCTGCGACGGGAGTCGGGCACGACGGAGCCGAATCCAAGGCGAAGTCCGCAGACGAGGGGTTTCGGCCGTGGCACTTCTTCGTGCTCGCGTCGCTCGTCGCCTCCACGGTCGCGGTCATCATCTCGCGACGCGCTGCGCCCGAACATCTAATCCTCATCAGCCTGACGATCGGCGCTGCAGGAGCGGCGGCTGCGGCGGTCTATCGGACTGTTCTTCCGCTGGTCGTGAAGGACACGACGCTTCTCAAGCAGCGTCCGTCCGAACGAGCGCGTGCGGCACTCGAGCGTGAGAAAGGGCTGGTGCTCCGATCGATCAAGGAGCTCGAGTTCGACCGCGCAATGGGGAAGGTCTCGGCGAAGGATTTCGATGAGATGGCGGGCAGGTTGCGTGCACGCGCGATCGCGCTGATGAAGCAGCTGGACGCTGGCGGTTCCGGTTATCGTGAAGCGATCGAACGCGAGCTCAGCGCACGGCTCAAGCAGGACCAGCGGGCGCAGGCGACGCCGGCCGAACCGCTTCCGGGTGAATGCAACGCCTGCCGGACCGTCAACGATCTCGACGCGGCATTCTGCAAGCGCTGTGGCACGGCTCTCGGGACGGTGCACTAGTGCGGATCTCCTGTCCGACGCTGATTCTCCTGGGTGTCCTGGCGCTGCCGTACCTACCGGGCGCCGTTCCATCCGTCCTCGCGCAGATGCCCGACCCGAAACAGATGTCGGGAGTGCCCCTGCCGGTCGGCGATCTTCCGGCCGGAACGGTGACCGTGCGCGTCGTTCGCGGCACGATGACCAACGTGATCAGTGGCCAACGCGTTGATCTCATCGGCTCGACACCGATGTCAGCGAACACAAACGATGCCGGCCGGGCAGAATTCACCGGCCTGCAGCCCGGTATCCGTGTCAGAGCCTCGACGACCGTCGACGGCGAAAACCTGGAGTCCCAGGAGTTCACCGTTCCCTCGAACGGAGGCATCCGCCTGGCCCTTGTGGCGACAGACAAGGCCGGACCGAATCCCCCGGCCGCGCAGGCTCCTGCACAACTCGGTACAGTGATGCTCGGCCAGCAATCCCGCTTCATTTTCGAGATGGGAGACGAAACGCTGAATTGTTTCGCGGTCCTTGAAATCGTGAATGCTGCGGGCACGCCGGTTCAAACACCACAGCCGATCGTGTTTGACCTGCCGGTCGGGTCGAGGGGCGCGGGACTGCTCGAGGGATCGACGCCGCAAGCTTCGGTTCTGGACAAACGAATCGTGGTCAGGGGGCCGTTCGCTCCGGGGACCACGTCGCTGCAATTCGGTTACTCGCTGCCGATCTCCGGCGCATCGCTGACGCTCGAGCAGTCGTTGCCTCTCCCGCTCGGGCAGGTGAGCGTGATGGCGCAGAAAGTGGGCGACATGCAGCTGGAGTCGCCCCAGCTTGCCGAACACCGCGACATGCCGCTTCAGGGGGAAACATTTATCGTCGGCAAGGGGCCGGCAATCCCGGCGGGACGGGTGATGTCGTTCCGGTTCACGGGGCTGCCACACCAACCGGTGTGGCCGAGGAACGTCGCGCTCGGACTGGTGCTCGCGATTTTGGGCGTCGGCGTGTGGGCGAGCGTTCGTGGCACCCCGGGCACGCAGGGGGAGGACATACACCGCAAGCGCCTGGTGGCGCGGCGCGACCGCCTGTTTGCCGAGCTGACGTCGATCGAAGAGCAGCATCGCGAACAGACGATCGATGCCGGCCGCTACACGGAACGACGTCGCGAGCTGCTGGCGGCGCTGGAGCGCGTCTACGCTCAGCTCGACGACGAGGCGGCGGCCTAGAAGGTGTCTCATCAACATGCCGCGTGTTCTACGGCGCGAGCGAGCAGTTGCGAGCGAGCCACGCGACCGGAGCGCGCCGGCGGATCGGCGCGCGAGAGAGGGTGCAGGGGAGTCCGAAGGGCGAAGCCTCTCGGATAAGATTAGTCGCGCTGATGGATTTCCGTTCGCTGACCTTCACCGACGTCTCACGCCATTTCGGCAGACGCCGCGTTCTCAATAAGATTTCGTTTCGGTGCGACACCGGGGAGATTGTCGCGTTGCTCGGTGCCAACGGTGCCGGCAAATCAACCCTCCTGGCGATAGCCGCCACCTTGCTCCCGCCATCCTCTGGTGTCGTGCAGTACGGCGACGCGACCGCGGCATCTGGCGCGGCATTGCGCGCGCGCATTGGCGTCCTGGGCCACGATCTTTTCATCTATCCGGAGTTGTCGGCGTTCGAGAATCTTACGTTCTTTGCCCGCGCCTATGCCGTGACCGATGTGGATCGAACGGTGAAGGCCGCACTCGAACGCGCCGGCCTCGCCGAGCGAGACGATCCGGCCGGGCGGTTTTCCCGCGGAATGCGGCAGCGGCTGGCGCTCGAGCGCGCGTTGCTGCACGATCCCCGGCTCGTCCTGCTCGACGAGCCCTTTACTGGCCTGGACGATGCCGCGACGACAGCGCTTCGAACGCGCCTTGCCGATCTCAGGGGCGCAGGCTGCGTTGTGCTCCTCGCCACGCACGATCTCGAAACGATTGATGGCATTGCTGATCGCGCGCTGCTGCTGCGCGGCGGACGTCTGATCTCGATGGACGAGGGACCAGGCAGCTTACGGGATCGCTATCGACGGGCCAGCCGTGAGTCCTGACGCGCGGCAGTCGTTTGCAGCAACCGTCTGGCTGGTCACGAAGAAGGATCTGCTGATCGAGTTCCGCAGTCGCGAGGTCGTGTACACGACGCTATTCTTCGCCGTCGCGTGTGTTCTGGTCTTCGCGTTCGGGTTCGTGCGCGAGGGCGTGGCGGTCGATGACGCGGCCGCCGGAATCCTCTGGATCGCGATTGCGTTTTCCGGCACGCTCGCGCTGGGCCGCACGTTCGAGCGGGAACGCCAGAACGATACGCTTCGCGCCCTGATGCTGACGCCGGCAGACCGCCCGGCGCTCTATGTCGGCAAGCTCATGGGCGTCCTGGTGCTGCTGGCTGCGGTCGAGGCGGTCGTGACGCCGCTCGTCGCCTTGATGTTCCACGCCGCCCTGTTCGCCTTTCCGTTGATGACGGCGTTGCTGCTCGCGGCCGGCACGCTTGGATTTGCCGCCGTCGGAACGTTGTTTGCCGCGATGCTGGTCCGCGCCCGAAGCCGCGACGTGCTGCTGCCGATGCTGCTGTACCCGATTACAATCCCGGTGATCATCGCCGGAGTCCGTGGTACGGCCGTGCTGTTGCAGCCCGAGGCCAATTTGCCGGTCGCGCGCATGTGGCTGTCGATCCTGGTCTTCTTCGACGTCGTGTTCGTCACCCTGGCGCTGTGGACATTCGAGCCGGCGATGAGCGAATGAGAGTTTGAGTCGACGGAGTTGGCGGAGAGAACGAAGAAGATTCACAACGAAGGAACGAAGCAAGCGGAGACGAACGAAGAAGATGCCGACTGTTATATGCGACAAGGCGCCATTCTGGGTGACCGAGAAAGCGTTTCTTCTTCGTTCGTCTTCGTTCTCTTCGTTCCTTCGTCTTCGTTCTCTTCGTTCCTTCGTTGTGACCTCCGTTAGCTCAGGTCCTTCGTCACACGTGAAAACAAAACGGCTCTGACATGAGAAAACTCTTCGCGCCCCTCCTGATCCTCACCGCCCTGCTATTCGCCTACGCGCCGGTCGCGATCCAGAACGCGCCGTACGAGTCGACGATGGGCCTCGTGCAGAAGATCTTCTATTTCCACGTTCCATCCTGGTTCGTCATGTTCTCGGCAGCGGGCGTCTGCGGGATCGGCGGCGCCGTGTATCTGTTCACCGGCCGGAAGGAGGCGGACCGCGTTGCGCTGGCCGCGGCCGAACTGGCGGTCGTCTTCGGATTGATGGGACTCATCACCGGCCCGCTGTGGGGTCGCAAAGCGTGGGGCGTGTGGTGGCAATGGGACGCGCGGCTAACCTCGGCGCTTGTGATGTGGCTCGTGTTCGTCGCCTATCTGCTGTTACGCAAGTACGGCGGCGTCGGCTCCGAGAAGTTGTCGGCAGTGCTGGCACTCTTCGGCATGGCGAACGTGCCGTTCGTCTACCTCTCGGTCAATCTCTGGCGCACGGTGCATCCCAAAACCTCGGTGGTGATGACGCTGGAGCCGCAGATGGGGCGTCCATTCTTGTTGTGCACGCTGGCGTTCATGGCGCTGTTCGTGCTGCTGCTAGCCGCCCGCGTGCGGCTGGAGAACACTCGCGCCGCAGTTGACGAACTTTACCTCGCGATTGAGGACTAAGGGCAATGAGAAACGATTCAAGACACCAGAGCACCGGCATCACAATGATTTTTCTTTGTCTGGCCCTGTTTGCGGTCTCTGCTCTCGCGCAACAGCCGCCGCAACCGCCTGAAGGCTTTGTGCCGGCATCCAGCGTTCAGGGGCAGGAGCACCTGCCCGCCGCGCCGCTTGTGATCACGGCGTATTCGGTGGTGTGGCTGCTGGTCTTCGGCTACCTCTGGTCGATCTGGCGGCGCATCGCACGCGCCGAGCAAGATGTTGCCGAGGTCAGCCGCCGCGTCGCTGGAGCCCAGCGTCGATGAACTTCTCCAACATGACCTCGGCGCACCTGATCTTCATCCCCGCGGTGCTGCTCATCGGCATCGTGATCGGGTGGGTGCTCGGGTCGAGGGCTGCACGAGACGCTTTCGCCATGGAATTGCGAAGGCGAGAAGAACGGGCGAAGAAGAATCCCTAATCGCTGATCACTGATCCTGAATCGCTCATCCTCGAATCCTTAATCCCTAATCTTGAATCGTTGAATCCTTGAATCGAGAATCCAGCCAGCAGCCAGCAGCCAGCAGCCAGCCGCTAGTCGCTTTCATCGTCCAATCGCCAGCCGATTGGCAAGACTCGCCGGAAGCCCGACATTCAGTATCCGTCGCTGCGCTGCCTGAATCGGATATTCAACCCGTCGAAGCAGCAGCGACTGGCTGTCGGAGTCGAAGATCCCGAACGCGGCGCGCGGGTCGCCATCACGCGGCTGCCCAACCGAGCCGACGTTGATCAGATAGTTGAGCCCCGATTCGATTTTGACGATTGAATCGTCCGGCCCCTCAGGCAGGTAGCCATCGAAGATGCTCGGGTTGCGCCGAAAGACGACCGGGAGGTGCGTGTGGCCGAACAGGCACAGCCGTCGCGTTGCCGTATCCAGGGCGCGGCTCGCATCGTCGGCATCGAAGATGTAGTGGTCTTCGTCGAACGGTGCGCCGTGGCAGATCTCGATCGTTTCGTCGATGATGACCGGTCCCTGCGGCAGGGCCCGGAGGTATTCGCGGTGCTCGGACGATAAAGACTCGAATGTCCACTGGGCGGCGAGCCTGGCGACGTAGTTGAACGAACTGCCGTCTTCAATGCCGCAGGCCGCTTTGTCGTGATTGCCTCTGATGGTCGCGAGGGGATTGAGCGACTGCACCCGTTCGATGACCGCCGTCGGTTCGGCGCCGTAGCCGACGAGGTCGCCAAGCACAATCACACGATCCCATGAGTGTGCCGGTGCTGCCGCGAGCACGGCGTCCAGTGCATCGATATTGGCGTGCAGGTCGGAGAGGATCAGATAACGCACAAGCTGTCGTCGTTCAGCTGACGGCTTCGATTATGCGGTCGGCGACGGCTTCCGGATGAGCGCCGCGCGCGTCGACACGAAACTGCGCGCTGGCATACGCGACCTGACGGACGGCGAACAGCCGCTCCATCTGGGCGCGATCGGCGGCCAGCGGCCGCCGGCCGTCCGCCGGCAGTCGAGCGATCAGTTCCTCGAGAGGGACATCGAGCCACACGGAGACGCCGTCCATATTGATCGCTGTGCGATTCTCCGAATCCATGAACGTTCCGCCGCCAGTCGCGACCACCACGTGGCGCAATGGGAGCAGCAATTTCAGAATGTCGCGCTCCAGCGCGCGAAAGTACGGCTCTCCATTCCTGGCAAAGATCTCGGCAACAGTGCGTCGTTCGCGCGCCTCGATCAGCTCGTCGATGTCCTCGGCGCGCCACCCGAGCCGTTCCGCCAGCGCGCGGGCCACGGTGGTCTTTCCAGCCGCCATGAACCCGACCAGGTAAATCTTGTCCGCGGTCACCGGGTGAGCCGAGCCAGCTCGTCGAAGAACCCAGGGTATGACACGTCGACGGACGAAGCTCCGGTGATCGTGGTCGGCGAGGAGGCCCGTGTTGCGGCAATGGCGAATGCCATGGCGAGCCGATGATCGCCGGCCGCATCGACAATGCCGCCAGCGAGCGGCCGCGCTTCCAGCGTGAAGCCGTCGTCGTACTCCTCCACGCCCGCGCCCATGGCACGGAATCCGACGGCCAGCGACGAAATCCGATCGCTTTCCTTCACTCGCAGCTCACCGGCGCCGCGCACCGTAAAAGTTCTGCCCGCCGGCATCATCGCCGCCAGCGCTGCGAGTGCCGGTATTTCGTCGATAACCAGTGGAACCTCGTCTGCGTCGACGGTGAAGCTTTCGCAATCCGCGAACGACAGGTGCAGCGTCCCAGACGGTTCGCCTGCCCGTTCTTCGTCGCGGGAGAAGTCGAGCCGGACGCCAGCGCGGCGGAACACCTCCAGGACCGCGATGCGGGACAGGTTCAGTCCGACTCCGTCGATATGGATGTCCGACGACGGCGTGCCACCGGCCAGGGCAGCCCAGAACGCCGCACCTGAAATATCGCCCGGCACTCGGAGTGTCTGCGCGGTCAGGCGCTGTCCGCCGGCAACTTCCACTCCTGTAGCGTCGCGATCGACGTGGCCGCCAAACGCCTCGAGCGCGCGTTCTGTGTGGTCGCGAGTCGGAACGAGTTCCACGATCCGCGTACGGCCTGACGCGTGAAGGCCTGCGAGCAGGACGCCGCTCTTGACCTGGGCGCTTGGAACCTGGGGCTCGTGCACGATGCCCTGCAACGACCCACCATCGATTGTCAGGGGCGGACGGCCGTCAGGCGCGTCGATGTGTGCGCCCATCCGAACCAGAGGATCGATGATGCGCCGCATGGGCCGTCGTTGCAGAGAGTGATCCCCGGTCAGGATCGACCTGAACGGGTGAGCGGCAACAATCCCCGACAACAGCCGCATCGTCGTGCCCGAATTGAGGGCGTCAAGCGGATCGGCAGGCGGTTGCAGACCGCCAAGTCCGCGGCCCTGGATTTCCAGCGCCGCCGGGCCCGTCTTACGGATTTGTACGCCCAGGCGACGTAAACATTCGACAGTGGCAGCGCAATCTGCCCCGGGCGAAAAGCCTGTAATCGACGATTGACCATCGGCGATCGCCGACAGCAGCGCGTAACGATGAGAAATTGACTTGTCGCCGGGAACCTGGACGCGTCCGGACGCACGGGTGGCGGGGGCTATCGCGATGGAATCGGCGGGCGCACGGAGCATAACTTTCGCACTATAGCATTCGCCCTCTTGATGGGATCCGGTTTAGTATGTTATTCACACGCGTGCCCGTAAAGACCGCCACCTTGACCCATTTTGTTGCGCGCCGGACCTTCGGGCGCTTCCGGTTGCTGCCCGAATGCTGAAACGAGGCGGCACCGTTCGACTCCAGATCCACAGCAACTTCGACATGGTGGACTTTGTCCAGGTGGTCAGCGATCGAATCGGGCAGCTGGCCGGCCTGGACGAAGACACCGTCCACTGGATCGGCGTGGCGGTCCGTGAGTCCGTCATCAACGCGATCAAGCACGGCAACCGGGAAGACTACGGCAAGATCGTCACCGTGGAGTTCACGATGACGCCGATTACCGAACCGAACGAGCTCGTCGTCCGCGTCGTCGATCAGGGAGAGGGGTTCGAGGCCGACGAAGTGGCCGATCCGCTGGCCCCGGAAAACATCCTCAAGTCGAGCGGCCGCGGCATCTTTTTCATGCGCAGCTTCATGGACGACGTCGTCCTGCAGCGCGGTGCGCAGGGCGGGATGGAAGTTCGCATGGTCAAGAAGCTGGCGACCGGTGCCTGATTCGCTCCCACCAGTGTTTCTCGCCACCGCCGTTGAGTCCGTCATTCGCGCCGGCGAGATTCAAATGGCGCATTTTGGCGGCGACATGCGCATCGACAAGAAAGGCGCCATCGATCTCGTCACCGAAATCGATCTCCGAGTCGAACGCGAGTTTCGCGCGCTGATTGCGTCGCGCTTTCCCGATCATGTCGTTCTCGGCGAAGAATTTTCCGACGCCGTGGATCGTGAGGGCGTGCCCGAGTACTGCTGGGTCTTCGATCCGGTCGATGGCACCACCAACTACGCGCACGGCTTGCCGATCTTTTGTTCGTCATTGGCGCTCGAGATCCGCGGCGAGCCCGCGGTGGCCGCGATTTACGATCCGAGCCGGCGCGAGTTGTATACCGCCGAGCGCGGTCAGGGAGCCTGGTTGAACGGCGCCCCGCTCACAGTGTCGGACTCGACGACACTCATTGATTCGCTCTTGTGCACAGGATTTCCCTACAGCGTGCAGCAGGACTCGGAATCTCTGGTCGGACTCTTCGGAGAGTTTCTCAAGGTGTCACGCGCCGTCCGCCGCCTCGGTTCAGCGGCGATTGACCTCTGCTACGTCGCCGCCGGCCGCCTCGACGGCTTCTGGGAGCAGTCGCTTCATCCATGGGACGTGGCCGCCGGAGCGCTGATCATCCAGGAAGCGGGCGGGGTGGTGACCGATCTCGCCGGCGGTCCGTATAGCTCGCGGACGGGCAACCTGATCGCTACCAACGGTCACATCCACGCAGCCATGGTCGAGATCATCCAGGGCTTTTTGAATAACGCCAGGTAGCCGTAGCCGCGATTGTTGCGCTTGGCAGGCTCTGTCGCAGGCCTTGTCGCCTTGTGCTCATCCCTTCTGAGTGCTGACTTTTAGCTTTTAGCTTTTAACTTTTAACTTTTAACTTTTAACGGTGTGTGCCCCCTCCGGTGGACGTTCTGACCCCGGTGTAAGACATCCCTTCAGTCCTGCCGCGCCAAGTTGGCAGGTTTTCTTCCACACCCGTGGCATTGTTCATGCTGAACTGCGTAGCAACCGGGGAGGCCAGCACGTCAGGCGCCTCCCGAAACGGAGCGTCTCATGTTGAAACGACTTTGGGTGCACGGAGTGCACGGTGCGATCGGGGTGATGGCGGCCGCGGCCATACTGTCGCCGATGCCAGCGTTCGCACAGATCACCCGAGTCTCCTCTACTGATCACAAGCAGTCAGTTGGCTTCACGCTCGGCGGGTTCTTTCCCAAGGGGGAGGACGGCCGTGTAGAAGGGGACGTTGTCGTCGCGGACCTCGACGATCTCGTATTCGATATCAGCGACTTGAAGGGGCCGTCACTCAGTGGCGAGTGGTTGTTCGCGCTGGGGAACTATCTCGAAGCCGGAGTCGGCGTTGGCTACCATCAGGGCAGGACGTCGAGCGTGTATCGCGGGTTCGTGAACGCGAACAACTCCGAGATTGAGCAGGAACTCAAGCTCCGCGTCGTCCCAATCACCGGCTCCGTACGTTTTCTGCCCGCCGGACATGGAAGTGTTGAGCCGTATGTCGGCATCGGCGTTGGCGTCTTCAACTGGCGTTGGTCGGAGTCGGGCGAGTTTGTCGACACCTCGGATGGATCGATTTTCCGCAATACCTATAAAGCCAGCGGCACATCGGTCGGTCCCGTGATCCTGGCCGGCATCCGGTTTCCCTTTGCTGATGTGTGGGACCTTGGTGGCGAGCTGCAATGGCAGAAGGCGACGGGCGACATCGATCAGGCGGAGACAGGCCTGCTCGGTGACAAAATCGATCTCGGCGGATGGCACGCCCTCGCGACGATGCACATTCGCTTTTGAATATAAATTGGGTTCTACAAGGTTCTGCCGGGTTCTGCCGGGTTCTACTGGGTTCGTTCGGTTCCGCTCGGTTCCAGATCCGAGAACCTCGACCCCAGGAGAACCCGAACGAACCTAGTGGAACCCTGTAGCACCTGGTAGAACCCGCCGTTGATAGAGCGCCACGCCGCCGCCCTCCGCGACTCGTATGAAGCCGTCGAGGAAAGCGGGGTGGCGCTTTGCTTCGAGATACAAGGCATCCCCGCCCTCCGCCTTTTCTTCAATCGCGATCCAACCGACTACTGCCGTCGGATCGGTGACGGCGAAGTTCCAGATGTCTCCGTTCCCCTCGTGCAGAAAATCATGAATCTGGAACCCGTGAGCCGATAGATCGTGCATGTAGTGCCCAAGCGATCCCATGCTCATCATGATCGTCCGCCCATCGCGGTGGTGCATGAGATACGTCGTCACCGCTTCACGTCCGACGCGGTTCGCCGCATCACGCTGTGATTCGAGGATGAGCGGCGCCTGCCGATCGAGTGGAGACGATTGCAGCAATGCGGCGACGACGACGGCGGCTGCAACGAATGGCTGAAGTCGCGGGCGCAGCAAGCCGATTCCCGCGCCGGCAAGCGCGGCGCAGGCGGCGATGAGCGGCACATCATAACGGACTCGAAACGGATGCCCCTGCACGTACGCGCCGAGCGGCAGCACGGCTGCGGCAACGAGCGCCAGGAAAAGCGCAAGCGGCGCTCTTACTCGCGAACGCAGGCACCCGATCGCGATCAGGATCGCGCCGGCATAAGCTGACCACACGAGAGTAGTACCGGATAACCGATAGAGCCCTTCACGAAGCTGATCCCATGCAACGAGCGGATGCCCGAGCGCGTCGATGTTCTCGGGCACGAAGAACCCGCTGCCGACAAACCACGAGCCGACCGTCCAGCGGCTGTTGACGAGGAACAGTGCGATCCCCACGGCGGGATACGCCGCGAGACGGCCCCCGGCTTGAAGCGATCCGATGACGGACATCCCCCGGCGGATGAGCACGAGAACCGCAAGGCCCACGATTGCCGCTGCGATCGGCCAACTCTCGTAACGTGTGAGGCACGCCGCCGCCAGCGCCGTGCCAGCACGAGCCGGCCACCGCTCGGGTGCACCCACCACCCATCGTCCGGCAAGCGCAATTGAGAGCAGAACCGTTGCGAACAGCAGCGGCTCGGTCATCGGTGTGCTCTGCAGATAGAGGACGTTGGGATTCAGGAGCAGCAACGTCGAGGCTGCGACGGCGCCGCTGGTCGATCCCGTGATTCGTCGAATCGCATCGGAGACCGACCACACGGCAACCGCCAGGCTGAGTACCGAGATGGCGATCGCTGACGCACCGGTTCGATACAGCGCGTCGATCTGCATGGGCAGCGCGTTCAGAAGATGCGGGAGTGGAAGCCAGACGGCTCCGACCTGCTGCCATCCAGGTGTCAGACTATCGATGATGCGGCGGGCGACGACGAGATGTGCACGCGCGTCGTAGTGCGCCAGAGCCAGGCCGGACCTCGAGTAGTGGACCGCTGCGGCCAGTCCAACGAGCAGGGCAGCAAGGCTGAGGAGGATCGGAATGCGGTCGTGCCGCACGATCTCGTGCTCGAGAGGCGGCAGCGACACGGGGACGCGCGTGGTGGCCAGGACAGTCTTAGTCTACACTCACGGTGATGGCGCGCTTTCTCAGCTGGGTGCAGGGCATTGCGTTTGCGCTCGGCGGTCCCGGGGTCTTCCTGATCGCTCTCCTCGACTCGTCGTTCCTGTCGTTTCCTGAAGTCGTCGATCTGCTGATCGTCGTCCTGGTCACGCACCACAAAGAACGGATGATCTTCTACGCCGGGCTGGCTACGCTTGGTTCGATTGCCGGCTGCTTCATGCTGTATTACGTCGGTCGGGTTGGTGGGGAGGCGTTCCTGAGACGAAGGTTTCACGAACGCCACGTCGATCGCGCGCTCGGCATGTTTCAGAAGTATGGTTTGTTTGCGGTCGCCATCCCTTCAATTCTTCCGCCGCCAATCCCGTTCAAGCCATTCGTACTCATCGCGGGCGTCGCCAGAGTACGGCCGTGGGACTTCTTCCTCGCGGTCGGTATCGGCAGAGGTGTGCGTTACTTCGGTGAAGGCGCGCTTGCGCTTTGGTACGGAGAGCGCGCGGCCGACTTCCTCAAGGACAACACACAAGAAGTGTCTCTGATAGTGGCGGTCCTCGTGCTGGTCATCGCAGCCGCTTGGTTCTTCTTCAAGGCGCGGCGGACCGCGAACGAACCTCGCAGAACCCAGTAGAACCTTTCAGAACCCCGCAGAACTCAAGAGAAACCCTGTATAATGAGCCGTTTACCCTTATCTGACGATGCGCCCGGAGATCTCGGTTGTCATCCCGCTGCGGAACGAATCGCCAAACGTCGATGAGCTTCACCGGGAGCTCACGACGGTGCTGCAGGCGTTCGGCCGCCCATTCGAAATCCTCGCGATAGACGACGGCAGCACCGACGACACGTTTGCGCGGCTGGCGGCGCTGCAGCGAACCGACCACCGCCTGCGCGTCATCCGGTTCCGCCGCAACTTCGGCCAGACCGCCGCGTTCGCGGCCGGCTTCGCCTATGCGCGCGGCCGCTACATCGTGACCTCTGACGGCGATCTCCAGAACGATCCGGCCGACATTCCCGGGATGATTGACATCCTGGAGCGTGGCTCCGATATCGTGGCGGGCTGGCGGCAGGATCGAAAGGATCCGTTCCTGAGCCGGCGCCTGCCCTCCATGGTCGCCAACGCGATCATTTCCCGCTCGACTGGCGTGAAGCTCCACGACTATGGGTGCTCGCTGAAAGTGTTCCGCGCCGAGGTCGTGAAGCCGTTGAAACTGTACGGTGAGATGCACCGGTTTCTTCCGGCCATTGCCAGCGAGATGGGCGTGACGATTGTCGAGAAGATCGTCAATCATCGGCCGCGACGGCACGGTTCATCGAAGTACGGGATCTCACGAACCGTTCGAGTCGTGCTCGACCTGTTGACCGTCAAGTTCTTGATCAGTTACTCGACGCGACCGCTGCACATCTTCGGGCTTCTCGGCATGGCGATGGGAAGTCTGGGCGCCGCCGTGTGTGCCTGGCTCGCCTGGGTCAAGTTCGTCCAGCACGAGGGCATTTCCAATCGGCCGCTGCTGTTGTTCGGCATCCTGTTCATCCTCACCGGTGTGCAACTGGTGACGACCGGCTTGGTGGCAGAAATGCTGTCGCGGACCTACCACGAATCGCAGGACAAGCCGATTTACGTCATCCGCGAGGTGCTCGACGCCGAGTCGTCGCGCGAGGACGAAGTCGTGGAAGCGTGAGGCCTGACACACAGCAGCTCAAGGTCGTCCTCTTCTCCGGAGGCCGCGGCTCCGGCGCCCTGACCCGTCAGCTCGTCAGCAATCCCGGTATTTCTCTCACCGTCGCGATTAATGGCTACGACGATGGGGCGTCGACCGGCGAGGTGCGCCGGTTTCTTCACGACAGCCTTGGTCCATCGGATTTCCGGAAGAATGCTTCGCGCCTCGCAACCGAGCGGCGATCGTGCGCGCCAGCGTTGATTGAACTGCTTGATTATCGTTTTCCTGAAGCAGCCAGCGAACCGGAAGCGCGACGGATCTTCGCCGCCGTTGCAGGGAAGGGTGGGGAGGGTGGGGAAGTCCAAGTCCTGGCTGAGCGCCTTGCGGCTGACGTTCGCGGCCGCGTGGCCGACGCATTGAATCGATTCGCCGCGTCGCTGCCCGAGAGGCGCGAGCCGTTCCATTTTTCCGATTGCAGCCTCGGCAACCTGGTGTTCGCGGGGCTCTACCTGCAAAGCGGTCGCGCATTCAATCGCGCTGTTGACGACTACGCGACGCTGGTCGGGTTGCCCGTAGGGCTCATCGAAAACGTGACTGACGGTACGAATGCATGGCTCGTCGGAATAGACGAGGCGGGTCATCTGCTCGCCACCGAGGAAGCGCTGGTCGATACGTCCAGGCCGCATCGCGTTCGTGACATCTTCCTGATCGATCGGCCGCTCGGTGAACAGGAGCGGCTGGACATCGAGGGATCTCCGGGTGCGGCGGCTCGAGTGCTTGGTGAGCGTGCGGTCAGCCTCTCGATCAACCCGCGACTGGCGTCGCGGCTAGCGGCTGCCGATCTGATCATCTACGCGCCCGGGACGCAGCATTCCAGCCTGTTCCCTTCTTACCTGACACCAGGCCTGAGCGCGGCCATTGCCGGCAACCTGAGCGCGATCAAGCTGCTCATCACCAATATCCAGTCGGATGCGGAAATCACCGGCAGCAACGCCGTCGACATCATCGATCGCGCGGTCTTTTACCTGAAGGAGAAGGGCCGCATGACCGTGCCGACTCCGTGCCTGATCACGCACTACCTCGTGAACGAGCCCGGTCACGAGGATGCGGCGACGCCCTACGTGCCGCTTGGACCGCTCGATTCGATCGAAGATCCGCGCCTCGTTCGGATTGGCAATTACGAAGACGGCATCACCGGGCGCCACGACGCAGGGCGCGTGCTCGGGCCGTTTCTCGACGCGATTGTCAGCGCCGATCGACGCAAGCGCGTCGCCGTGCTGCTTCACGACGCCGGATCGACCAACAAGATCGTACAAACGCTGCTCGAAATGGTTCGCGGCGGGATCGATCGAGTTCCCCTTGACGTGACCGTGTTTTACGCCGGGGAAATGCTCGAGTCGACGTTTGTCGCCAACCTGCCGTTCGCGGTGAGCCGACTTCCAGGCGGCGACGCAACATTTGCATCAGTGGCGCGTGGCGGAGGCTTCGACTACGTCGCGCTGTTCGAGTCCTCCGGCATGTATCGCGGCGAGGACCTCGTCGCGCTCGCATCGCAGCTCGCGACGGGGCGCTTCGATGCGGTGTGGGGCAGCCGACGCTTGTCGGTCCGCGACATCCAGGAATCCTATCGCCTGCGCTACCGCAAGAATCTGCTCCTTGGCGCCGTCAGCTATGTCGGCAGTCACGCGCTCAGC
>JBKPNQ010000152.1:0-4216 GCA_046732715.1 Acidobacteriota bacterium
ATAGACGTCAGGATAGCTGTCGACAAGCGCTGGATTCGGCGCGACTTTGTTGCCGCCCATCGGCACCAGGCTCATCGACTCTGTCCCTCCGGCGATCACGGTCGAGCCGAAGCCGGCGATGATCCGCTCGGCGGCCGAGGCAATCGATTGAAGGCCTGACGAACAGAACCGATTGATGGTGACGGCCGAAGCGGACACCGGAACCCCGGCGCGGAGACTTGCGATCCTCGCGACGTTCAACCCCTGTTCGGCTTCCGGCATCGCGCATCCAAGCATGACGTCTTCGACGTCGCCGGGATTGACTGCTGGAACGCGATGCAGAAGTTCCTTGATGACGACCGCCCCCATTTCATCGGGACGGGTCGTGCGAAGTGAACCGTTCGGTGCTTTACCGACCGGTGTGCGGACTGCGGCGACGATGACAGCGTCATTCATGATCTGAATCCGTGGTTGCCGATGGTCCGGGATCCGTTGTCAGGGAGCCGGGATCCGCGCCGTAATCAGCTAGCAAATCCTCCAGCGCGTCGCCAACCTCCTCAGCCTTTCCCTCAAACAGGTGATCGGCGGCATCGATGACGACGAGCTCCTTCGGTTCTTCGAGCTTGCCGTAGAACGCCCACATCCCTTCTATCGGGCAGACGTCATCAGCTTCTCCCTGCACGAAGAACTTGGGCTTGGTGCTGTTGAGCGTGTTCTCAAACGTGTAGTCACGACCGGATATCGACGTCGCAACCGGAGGCGCGATTCCGATGAGAGCGGAGACGCGGTCGTCAACCGCACCGACTTCCAGGGCGACCCACGCGCCAAAGGAGAACCCCGCGGCCCACAGCGGCGACGCGGGATATCGAGCCGCCATGTAGTCGAGTGCAGCTTTGAAGTCTTCCTTTTCTCCTTCGCCTTGATCGAAAGCACCGGCACTTCGTCCAACGCCGCGAAAGTTGAATCGCAGGACCACGCAGCCAATTCGCGCGAGTCCCTTCGCTCCCCTATACACGGCCTTTGTATGCATCGTCCCACCGAACTGCGGGTGCGGATGCGCGAACACCACGGCGGCCCTGGGCATCCCGCTGGCATCGCGCCGTTCCGGTTCGTCCAGCAACGCTTCGAGCGGCCCTGTAGGTCCGACGAGGTCAGTGACCGTTGGCATTGATGAATCCGGTGACGATGTCGGCAAACTGCGCCGGGCGTGTGAGGAGGCCGATGTGGCCCGAGCGTTTTATCTGCACGTACTGTGCGCCTGGAATCAGCTCTTGGTAGCGTCTCGTCACTTCCGCCGGCACGACCTGGTCCAGCGCGTCCTCGCCGGTAACGACGAGCGTTGGCGCCTGGACTCGCTCGCAATCGGGTGTGAAATCCAGTTGCTGTTGCATCGTGACGCGGCTCGCCATGCGCGCTGGAACGACCGGGGCCGAGATGACGCGAAAACTGTGGCGCAGCGAGAACACAAGACGCTCACGCGTTGTGTCGTATGCGGCTTTGATCTCCGGCCACAATCGCAGCGGCGACGACAGAACGAACGCCGGTGTGGAGCGCCACGGGTGCGCCAGATATTGCTGCTGCCGGCCATTCGGAACCCAACCGGGAGCGGGCGACGAGACGAATACGAGTGACGTCACTCGCTCCGGACGCACTGCCGCATACCGCAACGCAATGAAGCCACCGTAGGAGATGCCGCACAGCGCTGCTCGCTGGATTCCCTTTTGATCGAACAGTCGATCGAGCTGGCGAACGTAATTGTCAAAGCCCAAATCTGCCTCGAAGGTCATATCGGAGCCGATGTCGCCGCACAGGGTGTACGACAGGACACGGCAACGGCGTGCGAGCTCGTCGAGCGCAGGCTTCATCCATTCCCACCGGCCCTGCACGCCGGGAATCACGATGAGCGTCGTACCTTTCCCCTGGTCGAACACGGCAATCAATTCCTCAACGGTTTACCGGTTTTCAATGTGTGCGCGATGCGCTCCTGTGTTTTGCGCTCGCCGCAAAGGCTGAGGAACGCTTCGCGTTCGAGGTCCAGCAACTGTTGCTCGGTCAGGGTGGTCGCATGGGGCGCGTCACCGCCTGCAAGAATCCACGCCAGTTTCCGCCCGACGAGCGCGTCGTGATCACTGATGCGACCACCCCGCCACGCCAGATGAACGCCGAGCTTGAGCGCCGCAAGCAGGTTGGCGCCGCCGACACGCACCGCGCATCGCGGCAACGGGCGCACGTACTCGGGCACGCGCGCCAGCGCGACGGCCTTCGCGTCCTGCTGCAAGCGATCACGGTTCATCGACATACCGTCTGCATCGCGGAGATAGCCGAGGCGTCTCGCATCGGGACCGCTGGTTGAAACTTTCGCGAAGGCAATCGTCTCGAACACAGGCTGCACCGTTCGTAAGAGATCGGCGTTTTGCGGCGCGCTCTCGACAGCGCGCGCGAGCATCTCTTTCGTCCCGCCACCAGCGGGGATCAATCCAACACCAACTTCGACCAGCCCCATGTACGTTTCAGCTGCTGCCTGAACGCGATCGGCGTGGAGCGCGATCTCGCAGCCACCGCCAAGCGCGAGACCGGCTGGTGCAACGACGACGGGAACATCCGCATGCTTCAGCGCCATTGTCGCGCCCTGGAATGCGCGGATCATCATGTCCACGTCCTCCCAATTACCCTCCTGAGCCTCCAGCAGCAGAAGCATCAGGTTTGCACCAGCAGAGAAGTTAACGGCATCGTTCGCAACGACAAGCGCCGCAAAATTCGCTGCCGCTTCCTTGACGCCGGCATGAAGCATTTGAATCGTGTCGCCACCGATGGCGTTCATCTTCGAGTGGAACTCGACGGCCAATACGCCGTCGTCGATATCAACGAGGCTCGCACCGGCGTTCTTCTTGACGACCTTCTTCGATGGAGCTGCGAGGGCTCCTAACTGCTGGCTTTTGGCTGTGCCACTCGCTGAGGCACGATCGAGAAAAGTCATCGTCTCGAAGGGACCGAGCTCCCAACCAAATCCCCATCGCATCGCGTTGTCGATGTCGGTCGGGTTATGCGCGATCTGCGGCGCGACGCGTGCGGCGTACTCGACTGTCGGCACGAGGGTCGCCTTCAGGAATCGCCCAACCTTGTCGTCGCTATTGACGAGCGTCCGAATGCGCTCGCCGATGTTGTCGATATTCTTTGCAGCATCCAGTGAGGGCAAGCGCACCGATTGTTTTGGCCGATATTCCATGGACGCAGGATCCAGCGTCAGGATTTCGCCATCAGCGGTCTTCTTGTAGAAGCCCTGGCCGCTCTTCGAGCCGACCCAGCCGCGCTGAACCAGATCCGTAACGAGCGGCGGCAACTCGAACTGCCGCTTATCGTCAGCTGAGTCCAGGCGGGCAGCCAGGTTTCTCGCCACGTGCGCCAGCACGTCGATGCCGGCGATGTCCATCGTCCGAAACGTGGCGCTCTTCGGCCGGCCGATCGCCGGGCCGGTGATCGCGTCGATCTCCTCGATCGTGTATTCACCGGTAGCGAGCGCGCGGAAGACCTGCATCACTCCGAACAGCCCGATGTGGTTGGCGATGAAATTCGGCGTGTCCTTCGCGACAACGACCCCCTTACCGAGCCGTCGATCTGCGAATGCGATCACGGCATCGACGACGGCCGGGTCGGTGTCTCGCGTGGGAATGATTTCCAGCAGGTGCAGATATCGTGGCGGGTTGAAAAAGTGCGTGCCGAGGAAATGGCTCTTGAAGCTGGCAGAGCGGCCGTCGGCGAGCGCCGATATTGGAATCCCTGACGTATTCGAACCAACGATCGCATCGGCACGCCGATGTGATTCCACCTTCGTCAAGAGCGCCTGCTTCACGTCGAGACGCTCGACGACAGCCTCGAGGATCCAATCGCACCTCGCGATGCAGGCGAAATCTTCTTCGAAGCCACCAGTTTTGATGAGGGTGTGCGTCGTCGGCGTAAAAAACGGGTCAGGGCGGAGCGCACGCGCACGCTCGAGTCCTTCGCCAGCTACCTCGCGGGTGACGTCGAGGAGCAGCGCCGGGATTCCGGCGTTGGCGAAGTGCGCCGCAATCTGCGCTCCCATCGTCCCCGCGCCAAGCACCGCGACCTCGCGAACGTGCCGCATCATCGTCCCATCCCGCCGACAAAGAGGTCCACGATCTCGTCGGCCTGCGCTTCGAGCGAATACTTGCGTTTACTGAGCATCCAGTTCGTTGCCATTTCGTCGAGAATGCCGAAG
>JBKPNQ010000153.1:0-46873 GCA_046732715.1 Acidobacteriota bacterium
GCCGGCCTGAACGACGAGCCGACCAGCGCGGCGCCGAGGAATACAGCTGAACACAGTGCGGGCATTGCGAAACGCATGACTTACCTTTCGATCAGACGACGGGGTGAGGGCAAACACCCGGGAGTCAACGGAGTCGACGGAGGTCCCAGAGTATTTCTCACCACAGAGGCAACAGAGCAAACGGAGTCAAGTCTGTTGTCCTCCGTTCACTCTGTTAACTCTGTGGTGAGGCCTTCTCCGTTGCCTCCGACTTCTTCGCTTCCTCTTCGACCCGGCATGTGGCGGAACCTCCCTAGAACGAGTACCGCAGCTGCAGCTGAATCGACCGCGGCGCTTGATACCCGTTGGCCACGCCGAACCCGGCGCCACGCGGACGGGAGCGCGAATCGATCAGGTTTCCGTTCGCATCGTATGGCAGATTCGTGATCGCCGTCGGCGTCTGCGGGCTGTTCAGGTTCATCGTGTTCTGCACACCCGTGACGGCGGCCGCGTTCGGGGCGTTGAACAGGTCGAGGCGGATCTGTGCCGTGTGCGCCTTTCCCAGGCGGAACGTCCGCATCACCGTCATATCCAGCGCGCTAGTAAAGCAGTTTCGCAGGTAGCCATTCCCGGATTCCAGGCCGACACTTCCCGTGGCCGGGCCCTGGAACGCCGCGGTGTTGAACACCTGATAGATGTCGCCGCTACACCCGCTGCCAGGGTCGCCGACGACGAGCACGCGCGCAGGGTAGTCGCCGGAACCGGTCAGGTTCACGCTGGTGCCACCGTTCTGATAGCTGAAGTTGACCGCGTAAGGCGTGCCGGTGCGGCCCGTCCAAAATCCGGACAGCTGCCAGTCGTTGACCACCCAGCCCACCGCCTTCATGCCGGTGCTCGTGCCGTGCAGATCCGGCAGGTCCCAAACGAAGTTGCCGCGCATCAGGTGCGCCTGACCCACCGCCGTGCCCAGCAGTTCGTCCGCCTGCGCCTGGTCGGCACGAGGCACCGCCATTCCGTCCGATCCATGGTCGAATCGGGGCGTGGTGCTCTGGTGATCGTAGAGCGACCATGTGTCGTTGAAGCCGAACGAGAGCCCGTTCCTGAATCGGCGGTTGATCGAGAACTGCAGCGAATGGAACGTCCGCCATCCCGTCTGTTGATTCTGGGTGATCGCCCCGTATCCGCGCATCGCACGGAGCAGATCCGCGGACAGCGCGCTGGCGCCGGGTGTCGTACTGATCGCCAGCGTCGGATCCTGGTTCTGCGCCATGAACGCGGCGCCGAAATCGACCGCATTGATGTTCGCGCTCACGGCTTGCGCGTAGGCGTGCTGTCCGACGTACGACACGTCGAGCGCAATCGCATACGGCAGGGAGATCTGCGCTCCGGTGTTCCACTGAACGGACGAGGGCAAGTCCGGCGAATCGTACACCCACGCGCCGCCGAGCGTGGGCGCACCCTTGATGGAAAGGCCCGTCGCCAGACTCTGCAGCTTCCCGTATCGTAGCGTCGCGCTGTCCGACACGGGCGGATTGCTCCCCGCCGCTCTGGTCGCATTCGCCGCGGTTCGATCAAAGAACAGCCCTGCACTTCCGCGCAGCACGATGCGCTGCTTACCGGTTGGGTCGTAGGCTGCGCCAAACCGCGGAGCGATGGCAAGCGCCGGCCAGTTGTATCCCTCCTCGACGATGCCGTCGC
Organism: Acidobacteriota bacterium; assembly: GCA_046732715.1. Lineage (GTDB taxonomy): Bacteria > Acidobacteriota > Vicinamibacteria > Vicinamibacterales > 2-12-FULL-66-21 > JALZOC01. The sequence continues at coordinate 1,678 of JBKPNQ010000153.1, forward strand.
CGAGCTGGTGCAGACCATTGAGCGAATTCCCCGTGCCGGGAATCACGGTGCCGATCGCCGCGGCGCTGGTCGGCCCAAGCAACTGACCGGTCGAGGGATTCCTGGCTTGACGGTTCGCACCGGTGCACGGATTCGCCCCACCGACACATCCGGGCACGTAGAGCATGGGCGCGGCCCCGATCGTCCATTCCTCCGGCAGAAAATTCGATGCACGCAGGAACTTGTCGTGTTCCGGTACCTGGTGCACGAATCGAACACCGTAATCCATGGTCAGTTTCGGGGTCGCCTTCCAGTTGTCCTGCGCGTAGAAGTCCAGGTTCCGGATGTCGCTGCTGTACTCGGAAAACACGGAGTTCTGCGAATACGAGCTGAACGTGCCAATCGCCGCGTTCGCAAAACCAAACGACGTGTCGAACGGATTGACGCCGGGCGTGTCCTGCGAAAAGCTCAGTGTGCCGATCGCGTTGCCGGCGCCACCGGTGATCTGTGCCTGGAACTGCTTCAACCGGAACACGCCGGTCTTGATCGTGTGGTGCCCTTTGACGATCGTCAAGCTCGCCGAGAAGTCCTCCACGAGGCTCGTGTTGTAGAAGCTGTTCAGCAGGTTCTGCGGCGGTGCGTTGGTGATGCGGCTCCCCCACTGAACCATCGGCGGCAGCAGAATCCTCGAGCCGTCCCAGATCGGCGACTGCAGCTTCTCCATCGCGCTGAACGTGTAGAACTCGGGATCGACCACTCGGGCATCTGGATAGATCAGCGGGATGCCCGCGATACCGGCATCGGCCGGGTTCGCCAGTGGACTGACGGGGAAGGCGGCGGTACAGAACGTCGGCCCGGGCACCAGACCTCCGCCGAGTCCGCAGCCCGAGAGCTCGTTGCGGGTGCGGCCATAGTTTCCTTCGACGAACATCGTCGGATTGATTGTGTAGCTCACCGACATCACCTGCGTCGTGATCGTCGGATGCGTCATCTGTGTGTCATTGAAACCCGGCAGCGTGCCGTTAAACACCTGATCGGCGCGCTGGCCCTGCAGCGCAAGCCGGTAAGTCCCGCGCAAGGCGGTCGTCGGCTGATAGTCCATGCGCAGGACCGGCTGATAGCCGGTTGCGTGTTCGATCGGCCGCGTCAATTGGTAGTTGTACGCCTGACCCGCGGGAATGTTCGTAAGGTTCGGCACCGGGAACATGCTCAGGAGCGCGAGTCCAGGCGCGTACAGGTCCGACTGCGGAATGCGGCCAAGCACCCCGTCGGCGCGGTAACACGCGGTCTGATCTGCCACCGTGCATGCGCCGCTCAGCGCCGGGTTCTTTATATACGGATACGGGTTGCCGAGATTGTCGGTGGACTGCGAGAAATCGCCGGCGCGCTCCAGTGCCGTCGGCATCCGGTAGCGCACGATGTCATTACCGGACGTGCGCGGCTCAACCTCGTGGCTGAAGAAGAAGAACAGCTTATTCGTGCCGCCCGGTCTTCCCACCGGTCCGCCGACCGAGAACCCGAAGTCTCGCTCCTTCGCGACCGTCTTCGGATCGCCGTTCAGAATGTTGGTTTTACTGTTGCTGTTCCAGTCGGAGTTACGCTCCACGTCGTACACCGACCCGTGAAATCGATTGGTGCCGCCCTTCGTCACGGACGTCACCTGCACGCCGCTCGCGCGGCCGTACTCTGCCTGATAACCGGAGGTCACGACTTTCACCGATCCCACTGATTCGGTGTTGAGACGGATCATGATGGCGTTATTCCCCGGGCTGCTCGTGGAGACGCCGTCCATGACGATATTGCTGTCGCCTCCGCCACCCACGCGGCTCACCCCCGCCGCCCCGGTAATGTCGACTCCGGGGGCGAGCGTGGCCAGACTCGTGAAGTTGCGGTTGGCGATGGGCAGATTGTCTACCGCGGTCGAGTCGACGGTGAATGACCGTTCGCCGCTCGCCGACTGAATGAGCGGTGCTTCGCCGGTGACGTTGACGACCTCCGCCTGGCCGCCAACCTCCAGGGTCAGCGTGCCCAGGGCAATCCGCGGGTCGCCACCAATCGTGAGACCCGTGCGCTTGAGCGTCTTGAACGACGGCATCTCCACTTGCAGCGTGTAGGTATCCGGCGGGACGCTGGGGAGAACGAAGTCGCCGCTTGGATTTGTGACGACCGGCTCCGACTTCGTGCCCTTCGTCTCGCTGATGAGGACGACGGTCGCGCCCGGAAGGACGCCGCCCTGCTGGTCCTTGACCGTGCCGAGCACGGTCGTCGTGACCTGCGCCGAGACCGGGGATGACAGCGCCCCGGCGAGAATGATGACGAACGCCATCACGGTCAGCAGCGGACTGATGGCACGTACACTGCGACTGCGGACGAGCATCTGACCTCCTTAACAATCAGCGGGCTGTCAGCGGCAGCACGCCGTACTTCCGCGCTTCCGACCACCACAGCTCCTGAAGCGCCTTGAGTTTTTCCGGCTTCTTCGCCGCGAGGTTGCTGGCCTCGGCATAGTCATGCGCTACGTCGTAGAGTTCCCAGACGTCCTGCTCGTACGGCGTGCCCGACGCATGAACGGAGACCGCGCGCCAGCCGTGGTCGTAGATCGCGCGCTCGCCTCGCAGCTCGAACACCTGCGTGTCGCGTGGGTTCGCGGCCTTCGCGTCGCGCATCGTCGCGAGAATGCTCTTGCCGTGGATCGGCAGCTGCGGCACGCCTTGAAACACTCCTGGCAGCTGCGCGCCGGCGATCTCGAGGACGGTCGGTGTGAGATCGATGACGTCGATGAACTGCGACCGCACTGTCCCGTTGTCAGCCGCCGCAATCCCACTGGGCCAGCTGACGATCAGCGGATCGCGCACGCCGCCCAGTTGCATCGACAGCTTGTATTTCTTGAACGGCGCGACGCCGGCCATCGCCCAGGGGCGCTGATACAACGCCTCCGATCGCTCGGTGCCGAGATCGTCGAGCCGCAGGAGCGAATCGTGAATGGACAGTTTGCCGCCGTATGGCGAAGTGAAGCCGCCTTCGGGCCCGGCTTCGGGTGCCGCCCCGTTGTCGCTGATCAGAAAGATGACGGTGTTGTCGAACTGATTGGAGTCTTTGAGGTACTTGATGAGCCGGCCGATCTGCGCGTCGGTGTGCTCGATGAACGCGGCATAGACAGCCATATACCGCGCGAACACGGTCTGCTCGTCGGATGTGAGATCTGTCCATGCCTGGTCGTCAGGGTTGCGCGGCGGCATCACGGTCTCCTGCGGAATGAGGCCCATCTGCTTCTGCCGCGCGAACCGCTCGGCACGGATCGCGTCCCAACCCTTGGCGTAGCTGTCCTTGTATTTCTCGATGTACGCCGGTGGCGCCTGAATTGGTGCGTGTGCCGCGCCGGTCGCAAAGTACATGAAGAACGGTCGGCCGTTTCCCGCCGCTTGTCCCTCACGGAGGTACTCGATCGTGCGATCGACGATGTCTTCGGTGAAGTGATAGCCGGCGCGATCGGGCGTCGTCAGCGAGTGGTTGTCCTCGATGAGCGAAGGATGGAACTGATCGGTCCAGCCCGAAAGGAACCCGTAATAGCGATCGAATCCCTTTTGAACCGGCCAGTGGGTGCGCGGGCTCGACGGCGACATGTCGCCACCAGGCGTGAGGTGCCACTTGCCAATCCCGTATGTCGCATAACCACTTGTCTGCAGGATCTGCGCAATCGTTGCCGCGGCAGGGGTGATACGGCCGCGTGAATTCGGATAGCCCCCATCGGCGCCGGCAAGGTCTTTCATGCCGACGGCATGCGCGACACGCCCGGTGAGCAGGGCCGCGCGCGTGGTCGAACAGATCGCGTGGGTGTGGAAATTGTTGTAGCGGAGGCCCGCCTTCGCGAGCGCGTCGATGTTCGGCGTGGCGATCTCGGACCCATATGCCCCAAGGTCGGCAAACCCTACGTCGTCCAGTACGAGATAGATGAAGTTCGGGCTGCCCTGACGTGCCTGCGGATTTTGGAGAGGCGCGGCCGTCGAATCCGCCGTCGTGGTCTGCACGCGCCCGCCGAATCCGCTGTAAGGCGTGATCTCCGGCTGACCACTCTGACTTTGATTCTGCCGGACCGCTTCGGGCGCGGCCAGCACCCCGAAGCTCAGCGACGCAGCAACAATCCAGAGCCTGTTTCTCACGTCTCCCCCAACCGCTAGGGCGTCCGGACCGCAACCGCCTGCGTGCGCTCGGTGCCATTCGCCGTGTCGCGCGTAATCGTCAACACGAGGCGGTCGCCGTCGACGCTGCCGTCGTAGTGCATCCGGTTCTTGTAGCCGTCGAACTGCCAGACGCTGAACGACACGTGGGTCCCGTTGACCTTGCCGTCGCTGATTTCCACGGGCCGAGAGGGGTTGCCGCCGGGCGCGGCGCCACGGCCGGAGGCTGGGGCCGCTACCGTGCCGCCGAGCGTCCCGCCGGCGCCGAGCTTGAGATTGAGCGTCACCGTGCGCACGGCGGGTCCTGGCGCCGCAGTCCCGCGCCCTCGTGCGCCAGGCGCGGACGCCGGTGCGTCGGTCGTGAATTCCCACCGTCCGGCTGGGCCTCCGGCTGTGCTCTGGCCGCGAAGGACCACGACCGTCGAGAGCACGGCGACGAGCGAAACGACGACCGTCGACCGAACGAGTCGGATGGCACGCATGGTTGACTGACGGTAGCCCGGGATACCGATTCAGCTCTTTGTCGGGTCGGCGAAATCTGATTTCAGAAGTTGAAATTGTGGGCGGGACCACATTTCAGCGTCGTTTGGCAAGCCAATCCGCTATCGTGCGGGTGTGGCGAGGAAGAAGACGAACCGGCGTCGAACGGCGGATATCCTGTGGCTTCCGCCCTTAGGCGGAAGGTGGGTGCTGGTAGTCCTGGCGATCGCCGCCGCTGCGGGTTTCTGGCGCGTGCGCGGGACCAGACCTCAACCGGAGGCCACAGCTTCGGTCCACCCGTCCCTTCCGGCACGGGCGACGCCATCCGACGCGACATACGTCGGCGCCGATACATGTGCGGCGTGTCATCGCGAGCCGTACGACAAGTGGCGGGCTTCGCAGCATCGAGAGGCGATGCTGCCTGCGGACCGCACGTCGGTCAAGGGTCGCTTTGACGGCGCCGAGTTCCGCTACGACGACGTCGTGTCCAGGTTCTTTCAACGTGACGGCCGGTACTGGGTCCGTACAGATGGTGCGAACGGCAGACTCGCGGACTTTGAAATCAAGTACACGTTCGGCATCTACCCGCTTCAGCAGTACCTGATCGAACAGCCGGGCGGACGGCTTCAGGCGCTGTCAATCGCCTGGGATGCCCGCGAGCAGTCCGCCGGCGGTCAGCGGTGGCTGCACCTCTACCCTGGCCAGCACATCCGGCACGGCGACGAGTTGCACTGGACGGGGCGCCAGCAGAACTGGAACTTCATGTGCGCGGACTGCCACTCTACCAATCTGCGCAAGAACTACGATCCTGGGACCGATTCCTTCCAGACCACGTGGAGTGAAGTCAACGTCGGGTGTGAGGCCTGCCACGGGCCAGGATCGAAACACGTCGGGTGGGCGCGCAAGACCTCGGCTGCGTCCAACGTCCGAACCGGGGACGACGGCCTGACCGTCCATCTCACCGAGCGGCGTGACGTCGCATGGACGATCGATGCCCACACGCTCAAGCCGGTGCGGAGTTCCGCGCGCGCGACCGCACGTGAGATCGACACGTGCGCGCACTGCCACTCGCGGCGCGCGCAGATCGTCGACGGGTACCAGGCCGGTCTCCCGCTGCTCGACTTCTACGAGCCATCTACGCTCGACGCGCCTTTGTACTTTGCCGATGGCCAGCAGCGCGACGAGGTGTACAACTACGGATCGTTCCTGCAGAGCCGCATGGCGAATGCCGGCGTGACCTGCAGCGATTGTCACGAGCCGCACTCGGCTGCACTTCGCGTCACCGGCAACGCTTTGTGCGCGCGCTGTCATGCGGCGTCGCGCTACGACGCGCCCGAGCATCATCACCATAAGGCGGGCGGCGCCGGCTCGGCCTGCGTCGCCTGTCACATGCCAGCGCGCACCTACATGCAGATCGATGCGCGACGCGACCACAGCTTTCGCGTTCCGCGGCCGGACCTGACCACCCTGACCGGCTCGCCAAGCGCGTGCGCGGCGTGTCATGCGAATCGGCCCGCCGAGTGGGCCGCCGGGGTGGTCAAGGGCTGGCTGGGCCGTGACGCGACAGGATTCCAGCAATTCGCCGCGGTATTTCACGACGGAGAGACAGGCCGGCCAAGCGCTGGGCCCGCGCTGCTGTCGCTCGCGACATCCGCGAACCAGCCACCGATCGTGCGGGCGTCCGCATTCGCGCGACTTGCCGACATGGCACCGCCCTCCTCCACCGTTACCGGTAGTCTGACCGATCCTGATCCACTCGTTCGTCGCGGTGCGTTGCGCGCGCTCGATGGTGCGTCCCCGCCGGAGCGGCTCGCCGCCGTGCCGCTACTCTCCGATCCGATCCGTTCCGTGCGTATCGCGGCGGCGCAATTGCTTGCGGTATCGGCTGCGCAGCTGACCGGGCCGGATCGCAACGCCTTCGATCGTGCGGCGGCCGAGCTCGTTTCGTCCGCGCGGTTCAATGACGATCGCCCGGCGTCGCACGTGTCGCTGGGTGTGTTTCTTGCTGATCAGGGCCGGACCAAGGAAGCCCAGGACGAGTACCGCGCGGCGATCCGGTCAGGACCTGATTTCGTGCCCGGCTACGTTAACCTGGCGGAGCTGCTCCGTACGACAGCCACGGAGGCGGAGGCTGAACGCGTGTTGCGCGACGGCCTCGCGCGAAATCCGTCGAGCGCAGAGCTGCACCACGCGCTCGGCCTGTCGCTCACACGGTCGCATCGCGCCGAAGACGCGACGGCAGAGTACAAACGCGCGAACGACCTGGCGCCAGAGATCGCGAGATTTGCCTACGCCTACGCCCTGGCGCTGAAGGAACGTGGGCAGACGACCGTCGCCATTCGCGTGCTCGCGGCGGCCCTCACTCGCCATCCGGAGGATCGCGACATCCTGTTTGCGCTGACGATATTCGAGCGCGACGCGGGTCAGATCGCGGACGCGCGCCAGCACGCCGCGCGGCTCGCGAAGGCATATCCAGGCGATCGGGAAGCGCAGGCACTGATTCAGAGTCTCAGGACAATCGAATAACGCTCGACTATTTGGTCCCTGACGGCCGTATCGCTGTGATTTTCGCTGGAAATCGACACCCGCTGGCCAGATACTGAGTTCGCGCGTCCATGCGCACACGAAGCTCATGACGAAGAGAGTTGCCGTCGCGCCGGCCACATCGATCTCCGCAGACGAGGCTGCCGGCTTCGTCAAGTCCGGAATGTGGCTCGATTACGGCACCTCCCTCTGCCAGCCCGATGTGTTCGACCACGCACTTGGCGCGCGCATCAATGAGCTGACGAACGTCAAGATTCGCCACTGTTTGACGATGCGGCCGCGCGCCGTATTGAATGCGGATCCCGACGGTCACCACGTCTACGGGTTCAGCCTGCACTATTCGGCGTACGACCGGCACCAGCACGACTGCGGGCGCTGCAACTACATCCCGGTCAATCTTGGTGAAATCCCCGACTACTATCGGCGGTTCATCGCTCCGGTCGATGTCGTCATCCTCAAGACGTGCCCGATTGACGAGCACGGATACTTCAATCTGAGCGCCGCGAACCTCTGGCACCGTGCGGTGGTCGAGCGCGCCCGCGTCGTCATCGTCGAGACGAGCCGCGGGCTGCCTTACGTCTACGGCGAAGAGACCGGCGTCCACGTGAGCGAGGTCGACTACGTCATCCAGGGCGACGATGTGCCGGCGCCGGAGCTGCCGAATCCGCCGGCAACGGAAATCGACGCCGCGGTCGGCCGGCGCATTGCGGCGGAAATCGACGACGGCGCCTGCCTGCAGATCGGCATCGGCGGCATGCCCAATGCGGTGTGCGCACTTCTCGCCGAGAGCGGCGTGAAAGATCTCGGGGTGCATACGGAGATGATGACCGACGGTCTCGCCGACTTGTACAAAGCGGGACACATCACCGGCGCCAGAAAGCAGCTGAACCCGGGCAAAGCGGTGTACACGTTCGCGCTCGGATCGCGCGATCTCTACGCGACGCTCGACCGGAATCACGACATGCACTGCTGTCCCGTCGATTACACGAACCCGCCGCATATCATCATGCAGAACGACCGGGTCATTTCGATCAACAACACCACACAAATCGATCTCCAGGGGCAGGCGGCGTCCGAGTCCGACGGGCACCGCCACATCAGCGGAACGGGCGGACAATTGCAGTTCGTGCGCGGCGCCTACGCGTCGAAGGGCGGCAAGTCGTTCATGTGCCTGTCGTCGACCTACGCCAAGCGTGGCGAGCGCCGCAGCCGCATCGTGCTGAACCTGACGGCAGGCAACGTCGTCACCACACCCCGTTCTGACGTGATGTTCGTCGTCACCGAGTACGGCATCGTCAATCTCAAAGGGAAGTCCGTCGCGGAACGCGCCCAGGCGCTCATTGGCATTGCGCATCCGGACTTCCAGGAGAGCCTCGAACGTCAGGCGTACGAGCACTGTCTGATCCCGCACGGCGTCTCATTCTGAGGAAACCATGATGCAGAATGCCACGTTCCAAGCCGAGGAATTGCTGCTCGTCGAGGCAGCGGACGGAGTCGCCACCGTGACGCTGAATCGGCCCGGCCAGTTCAACGCCCTTTCGAGCGCGCTGATCGATACGATGCAGTCGACGCTCGACCGCATCGCCGAGGACCCGGGCATTCGCGTCGTCGTGCTCGCGGCTCGCGGGCGCGGCTTCTGCTCGGGTCACGATCTGAGGGAAATCCGTGACATGGGCGACGTGGCGGAAGTCGAATCGCTTTTCGCGCGCTGCAGCCGGATGATGATGACCTTCTCCAGGATGCCGCAGCCAGTGATCGCGAAAGTGCATGGCTTGGCGACGGCGGCCGGGTGCCAGCTCGTCGCCGCGTGCGACCTCGCCATCGCCTCGACCGGGGCGACCTTTGCGACCCCCGGTGTCAACATCGGAGCATTCTGCTCGACGCCTGGCGTCGCGCTCGGCCGCGCCGTCGGCCGCAAGCACGCCATGGAGATGTTGTTGACGGGCACTCCAATCAGTGCCGATCGCGCCTGCGCCATCGGCCTTGTCAATCGCGTCGTGTCACCCGAGGTACTCGACGGCGAGGTCAGCGCGCTGGCGACGCTCATCGCCGCCAAGTCGTCGGCCGCCATCGCGGGCGGCAAGCGGGTCTTCTATCGACAACTCGAGATGCCGATCGGTGAGGCCTACGACACCGCCGGGCACTCGATTGCGTGCGACTTCTTCACCGAGGATGGCAAGGAAGGCGTGGACGCCTTTCTCGGCAAGCGTGCGGCACGATGGACGGGGCGGACGTAGTCGTCGCTTGAGTTCGAGGACTCTCGCGGGTACTCGACAAGGAGGACGCGATGCGTTGGCATCGGGCCTGGTGGATTCTGACCATCACCCTGACTGCGGCGGCGCAGGCACAGAACCTGCCCATGCCTGGCAAGCCAAGCGACGACCTCGGCACGTCGAAGGTCTTCGACGAGGCCTCACAGGCGGTTACGCACAATCCGAACGGCAGTGAGCGGCGAGACGTGGTGCGGTCCGGCAGGCTTCCGACCGGAGAGGCGGTGCACATCCATGAGTCGATGCAACCCTCCGGGGTTCAGCCCGCCGCGGCGCACACCATTCAACATTCCGAATTCATCGTGGTCACGGAAGGCACGCTGGAGATCACCCACGACGCCAGAACCGAACGGGCGGCCGCGGGAAGCGTGATCTACATCGCCTTCGGCACCATGCACCAGGTCCGTAACGTCGGATCCGGGCCGGCGAAATACACCGTCATCGCCATCGGCGGCGACGCGAAATAGGCTGAGCGCGCGCTCGGGCGCTCTACCTTTTCCTTGTTCTCTTATCGTTGTCCCTTGTCTTCTTTTCTCGCGGCTCGCGAGGCCCACCCCCGCTCGCTCTCGCTCGGCCGCTCCGCGCCTCGCTCGGGCCGCGGGCGCTTTCTGCATCCTCCAACCACTGCGCCATCTTTTCGTCATTCGCGGCGTACAACGCCCAGCCTCGTGCCGTGGCGTTCCAGCGATAGTCCTTGATGGTCATGTCGATGCCGTGGTCGATGAGGAACTGCATCGATTCGTAGTTCGCATGAAAGACCAGCTCGTGCAGGATGCTCGCCGGCTCATGTGAGCTCCACGTGGTGTTGATATCGGCGCCGTGGTCCAGCAGAAACTCTGCCACGTCGAGGTGACGATTGATGACGGACCAGGCGAAAGCCATGTCGAGGATCCGTTGCACGCTGTGCGGGCCCCACTGGCGTGCATATTCGTCGACTCGGTCCTTCGGCATGTACGGACTGCATGGATAGTGATTTCCGATATCGCCCAGCGCTGGCGCGCGGGACGTGTCGAACCACTGCTTGACGCGCGCGAGATTGCCCATGCCTGCTGCATGCGGCAAATCGTCGGGCAGCGGCCAGATACGGGTGAGCACCGGGAGGAGATGCGTCTTTGCGTAGGTAAACGCGAACTCGATAGCCTGCGATGGCGGCGGCGGTTGGCGCCGCAGGATTGCAGGATGGAGGTCAAGAAGGGCCGTGATGAATTCTCCGCGATCGTTCAGCGTCGCCCGCCCGATGATCTCTGTTTGAAACTCCACGAAGGCTTCACCGAGCAGCCACGGCTCACGCTGCAAAAGACGAACGAACGCCGTCAGGTCGCTCTGTCCGATTGGTGACGTCACCGAGGTACGGTGACCACTCCAGGAAGAGATGGCGCGGTTGACCTGCTCCATGACAAACGCCTTCTCCGGGCCGACGGTCGTCACGTGTGCGGGACGGTTCTCGAGGAAGTACTTGATGAAGGCGATGCGTCCGACGCTTCCGTCGACGCGTGCGCCGAGCGCCGGATCGAGCGCGATCGATCGGTCCAGCAGCAGTGACGCGACGGCCTCGTGTTCGAAAGCGCACGCGATCGCGAACGCTTCGTTGACGGTCGCCAGATCGTTGCCCTTCTCGTCGAGGCTCGTGCGGACGCCCTCGATATCGTCAATCGCCGCAAGAAACTTGAGCGTGCGCGGAAGCAGGCCTTTCCGCTGAAACAGCCGCAGCAGCCCCCGGGCGCGCGATCTGAGAAGGCCCTCGCACACCGAGGGCATGACGATCGCGCCGGCGTCGATCAGCAGCTCCGCGCACGCGGCGCGAGTAAACCACTGTTCTCGCTCCGGACTGCCGGCGTCGCCGTACGCGCCCGTGGCAAATCCGAGCAGGCCGCCGTGATCGACGTCGCGTTGCCAGGACAGCAACGCCGGGTGTCCAGCCAACAGCTGCTTCAGGCCGTCGACGTCATTGTCGTGAATGATGCGCCGCGCCTGCGCGACTGCCCAGTCGAGGCCTTTGCCCAGGCGTTTGCTCACCTCCGCAGTGAGATCCTGCCAGCCGGCGTAGCCGTACTCGCGCGCGAGTGCCAGCTGCGCATTGCGCTGCGTCAACGGCAGATCGACGTTCGGCACCTGCGCCCGCGCACGGGCGACGGCATCGGGGTAGCCGGCGGCGGTGTCGCGCGCCAGTTTCTTTGCCTGTTTACGGAGGGATTCGAGAGACGGACGCGCCGGAAGAGATTTCGAAGCGGTCATCGCGACCTCCTTTCGTGAATCGCCTGTGCCCCGCTGAAACCAGGCTGAAGGAGGTGCCTACGCACACATCTCAGACCAAAACAGGTGGGAATGTTCCCTTGCCGCGGGTGGGTGGCGCCCTGTCAGCGCGCTGTTCGCAGTATCAAGCGACGGCGATGCGTTGTCAAACTCGCCGCCTCACACCACCCGGTGCCCGCCCTGCAACGTCACGGTCCGTCCCGTCACATTCCGCTCGCGCGGCTGTTTGAGCCGCCGCTCAATGCCGGAGACAATGAGGTTGTGCGAAAGTGGCGAACGGGCGTGCGAGCGTGGAGGGGAGTCCGAGGGGCAACGCCCCTCGGAGTGAGTATGCGTGGCGTTGGACGCATCGCGCTCGCGGCCGTGGCGTGGACGTCGGTCGGCGTGCTGTTCGCCCTCCCCGCACTCCTGGCGGGCGGCCAGTGGCGGCCGAACCTCCTTGGGTCCCTGGCCCAGTGGTGGGCGTGGGGCCTGCTCGCACCGCTCATTGTCGCGATCGATCGCCGGCTGCCGTCGTCCGAGAGACAGCTCCCGCGCCGAGTCCTCCTCCACGTGCTCGTCAGCGGCCCGGTGACCGCTGCCTACGTGTACGTCTTCGCCGCAGTGAGAGCGCTCGTCGGAGTGAGCACGTGGCGCGCCGTCTACGACCCGCAGACGCTTCTCTCCGCGCTGAGCGGGATGTTCCTGTGGAGCTGGTTGGTCTACTGGCTCATCGTGGGAGCATGGCAGGCGTATCAGTACTATCAGCGTTACCTGTCGACCGAGCTGCGGATGGAGCGGCTGGAACGCCGTTTCACTGAAGCGCGGCTGAACGCGCTGCGGATGCAGCTCGACCCACATTTCCTTTTCAATGCGTTGAATACGATCTCGTCGCAGGTGGAGCGCGACCCCCGAATGGCCCGCGCCATGATCGAGCGGCTCGGTGACCTGTTGCGGCTGTCGCTCGAATCGCGCGACAAGGAGGAGATCCCGCTCGCCGAGGAGATGGCGTTTCTCGATCACTACTTGGCGATCCAGCGGATCCGGTTTCGCGATCGGCTTACGATTGAGACCGACGTGGATCCAACGGTGGCCTACGCCACGGTGCCATGTCTCTTCATGCAGCCGCTAGTGGAGAACGCGATTCGTCACGGCATCTCGCCTCGTGCGAGCGGTGGCATCGTCACCGTCTCAGCACAGCGTGTCGATGATCAATTGCGGGTGCTGGTCGTGGACGATGGCGTTGGCCTGCCGCCGGGATGGTCGCTGGAGGAGTCGGCCGGACTCGGCCTGTCGTTGACGCGCGACCGAATCGCGGGCCTCTATCCCGATGGCGCGGCCCGGCTCGAGATCCGGCGACGCCGAGAGGGGGGGACCGAAGTGGCGGTGACGCTGCCGCTGCGTGTCGCCGTGGAGGAGGACGTGCACGATGCCGTCCCGGTCTGAGCCGCTTCACGTGCTCGTCGCCGACGATGAGGCGCCCGCCCGTCAGCGTCTGATCGATCTCTTGCGGCGGGACCTGGACGTCACCGGTATCACCGAAGCAGAAAACGGACTCGTCGCCGTCGAACAGATCGGCGGCGATCGGCCCGATCTGGTGTTCCTGGACGTGCAGATGCCGGAACTCGATGGCTTCGGCGTCGTCGAGGCTGTCGGCGCGGCCGCGATGCCGCTCACGATCTTCGTCACCGCCTACGACCAGCACGCCATCCGGGCGTTCGAGGCCAACGCCCTCGACTACTTGCTCAAGCCGTACAGCGACGAACGCCAGGAAGCCGCCATGTCGCGCGCCAAGCGGCGATTGCAGGAGCGCGGCATCTATGAGGTCAGTCAGCGAATGCTGCGGATGATGTCGCGCACGCCGCGGACTGAGGCGTCACGTCCGCTCGATCGGCTGGTGGTGAAGTCTGGCGGCACGACGCGTTTCATTCGGGTCGCTGAGATCGATTGCATCGAAGGTGCCGGCGTCTACGTCACTCTGCACGTCGGCGGTGCGACCCTCCTCCATCGGACGACGCTGCAGGAGCTGGCCGACCGGCTCGATCCGATGCGGTTCGTGCGCGTGCACCGATCGGCCGTCGTCAACCTCGAGAGCATCGTGCAACTCGAGGCCCGATCGCATGGCGAGTTCGACGCCGTCCTCAAGCACGGCAGGCGCGTGCGGGTAAGCCGAACGTATCGGCCGCACCTCGAAAAACGACTGGGCCAGTCGCTGTAGTCCCCGCGTTCGACGCCATCAACCGGCCGTTTCACAACCCGGACCGGCCGTCCTGTCACATTTCGCTCACGCATCTGTCCGCAGATGGAGAGGATGCGGTCGTGTAGGGGTCTGACCCCGTTGGCACCAAAGTTGTGCCAACGGGGTCAGACCCCGGATAAGGAGCAACGATGCTTAAGAGTCTTCGTTACACAGTCAGCGTCCTGGCGCTGGTCCTGACGGGTACGTCCGTATTCGCCCAGCCGCCCGACACACAAGCCGCCCTCGTCAAGGATGTGAGCACGCTCTCGGACAAGTTCACCGGCCTGGCGCGCGTCATGGCCGGCAAGTACGACAGCCGGCCGTCACAAGGCGTGCGCTCTGTCGGTGACGTATTCAACCTCATCGTCGCCGAGAACAACATGCTGGCCGGCACGCTGAGCGGCAGCGGCGGCGCCATGGGCAAAGCCCCGGCGATTACCGAGCCTGCGGCGATGCAGGAGGCCCTCAAAGCGTCGTACGAAAAGGTGCGGCAAGCGCTCGCGGCGCTGTCTGCCAGTGACCTGAATGCCAGCGTCTCGTTGTTCGGACAGAAAACGACCAAACAGGGGGCGGCGCTGATGATCATTCTCGATCAGCACGAGCATCTCGGACAGTCGATCGCCTACGCACGCGCGAACAATGTCGTGCCGCCGTGGAGCAAATAGGTGCCCAGTTTGTATCTCGGCAATGAATGAGAGACACTCTCGCGCGAGATGCGCCTTCTGTTCTTGCTTTTCATCGTTACGTTCGCGTTCATGATGCCGGGCAACCCGGCGCGGGCGCAGCGGAACGGCCGCTACGTTCTCACCAGCGCCGAACAGAACATCGACGTTGAAAACTGGCAGATCACCGCGCGTGACACCGGCGTCGCTCCTGACGTCCCATGGTCCGTGCGGCGACAGCGGCTCCACGGCGGCAAGCAGGACGGCGTCGACCTGATCGTTGTCGACAACGGTCGGCTGATCATCACGCTCGTGCCCACTCGCGGCATGGGCATCCTGCGTGTCGTCATGGGCGATCTCAGGCTGGGGTGGGATTCTCCGGTGCGCGAGGTCGTGCATCCCAAGTACATCAACCTCGAGGCGCGCGGCGGGCTCGGGTGGCTCGAAGGCTTCAACGAGTGGCTGGCACGCTGCGGCCTCGAATGGGCCGGCCACCCTGGTCCTGATAGTTTCATCAACAACGTCGGCGAGCAGGCCGAAATGAATCTGACGCTGCACGGCAAGGTGGAAAACATCCCCGCGTCAGAAGTGGAAGTGATCGTCGAACGTGACCCGCGGCCCCGCATTCGAGTGAGGGGTCGCGTCGACGAGCGGGCGTTTTACGGCCCGAAGCTGGAACTCTGGACCGAAGTCTCGACCGAGCCGGGTAGTTCAACGTTGCGGATCGAGGACACGCTCACCAATCGGAGCGCCTTCGAGTCGGAGTTCCAGATTCTCTATCACGTGAACTACGGTCCACCGTTGCTCGGCGCCGGCTCGCACTTCTCGGCTCCACTCCGTCGCGTGACGCCGTTCAACGCGCACGCGGCGAAGGACGTTGCGACGTACGCCGACTATGCCGGGCCTCTTCGCGGGTTTATCGAGCAGGTCTACAACCTGCACCCGCTCGCGGATGGTGACGGCCGCAGCATGGTGATGATCAGCAATGCCGCACGGGATCGCGCCGTCTCGATGGGCTTTGCCGTCGCAGAACTTCCGTATGTCACGCTCTGGAAAAACCTGACCGCGCTCGACGAAGGCTACGTAACAGGCCTCGAGCCGGGCACCGGGTTTCCATACACCCGCCGGATCGAGCGCGAGGCGGGACGCGTCCCGAAGTTGACGCCGGGTGAAACCCGGCACTTCGCGATTGACTTTGGCGTGCACACGACGACGGCCGCGGTCGCGGCAGTTGACGAACAGATCAAACGAATCCAAAAGGGCCGCCCCACGCAGATCGACCGCGTCCCCGAGCGCTAGCGCCAAGTGCTTCATGTTTTCAACGGGGCGTCACGCTCGGCACGAGGTGCGATGAAAGGAATTCCACAGCTGCCGTAAACCGGCTGTCGTCGTCGCTCGTCGCCACGACGACGAGACGGGTGGACGGAATGACGAATATCCACTGCCCCATCGCACCCGACGCGACGATGACGTCTCTGCCGCCATCGCTCGTGAGCCACCAGCCGTAGCCGTAGTCGAGGCTGTGCCCGGCCCAGTTGCGAAGACCGCGGGTTACGCGACTCGTCATCAAGCGGATCCAGCTGGGTTGGACGACCGTCTGGCCTTGCCAGCGGCCGTCGTCGAGGACCACAACCCACAGTTTCGCCATGTCGCGCGGCCGTAATGATAATCCGCCACCGGCGTGCGGCAGGCCGTCGGGCAACCCGCGCACCCAGACGTCACCGGTGATATGCAGCGGCGCGAAAAGGGCTTCGGTAGCGAGCTCGCTCTCCTCTGGGCGAAACGGCAAGTGGAAACGCGAAGTGAAAGAAAATAGCGGCAAACATCCTATCGTGACGAGCGATATCTGTGTCGGAGGTACTTATGTCCACGATCAAGGATGTCAGCGGCACGGCATTCGTCGTCGCTGAATACCGAGCAGAAGAGAATCGAGAGCTAGCCCCTATTTACTTCGATCCCGTGGTCGAGTTGTTCCTCAGTGATGCGAGCCGCGAGGCGGCGGCGCGCGTCTCCTCCCGCTTTCCGGCGGTGAAAGACATGGTCAAGACGCGGACCCGGTACTTCGATGACATGTTGGACACACAGATCGCCGCCGGGATCGGGCAGGTCGTCATCCTCGGCGCCGGCCTTGACACGCGTGGCGTCCGCAAACGGTCACGCGGCGTGCGGTACTTCGAGATCGACGATGCGGCGACGATGGAACTGAAGCGGCGGTGCTACGCGAACGCGCGCATCGATGCGGGTGTGACGCTCATTGCAGGCAATTACGTCACCGATGGCCTGATCGACCTGCTTCGATCGAATGACTTCGAATTCGATGTCCCGACATATTTCATCTGGGAAGGGAACGTCATGTACATGCCGCTTGCCACCGACCGACAGACGATGGCGCAGCTCAAGCGTCACGTGCAGCAGTTTTGGCTGTCGTTTGACTATCTGACCGAGTCGGTCATCACCAAGACCACCGGCGATGCCAGTCTGACGGTTCTCGTCGAGAGCTTCGAAGCGATGGACGCGCCCTGGGTGTCGGGGATTGACAATATCGACATCCTGGCCAGTGATGTCGGCTTGCGGGTGGTTGAGAACATGACCACCGGCCAGCTATACCGGAAATATCGTGGCCGTCCGGCGGCGTCACCCATCTTCCATCACTACTCAATCTGCACGCTGGAATCATAGTCTTCACCGAGGGGCTTCGCCCCTCGGACTCCTCTAACGCTCGCGCGCTCGCTCGCGGCGCTGGGTGGGACGAAATCCGCAGAATCTTCAAACCGATTTGCTGGACAATGTCCAGGTGTCGTCAACGAGTTCATCGCAGGCCCGTGCCGTGCCGACCTGGGTCTATGTCGCGGCGCTTGCCATCGTGACGCTCGTTTCCCGGCTCCCGCAGCTCCTCAGTCGCAATCTCCTCCTCGAGGGAGACGAGTGCATTCTCGGATTGATGGGAATGCACGTGGCGCAGGGACGCGAATTCCCGATCTTCTTCTACGGGCAGAAGTATGGCTTATCGATCGTCGAGGCGCCCGTCGCCGCGATCAGCTTCGCCCTCTTTGGTTCCGGCGCCGTGCCCCTGAAGATCGCGGTCCTCGCGATCTGGATTGCAGGCGTCGTCTTCTACTTCCTGGCGTTCGCGAGTGTTATCGGTGCGGCACGCAGCTTCTGGATCACGCTCTTGCTCGTGTCGATGCCGGCGTGGGCAGCGACGGCGATGAAGGCATGGAGCGGTTACGTCACGGCGTTTGCGGCCACCGGCGTGGCGATCTATCTGATGACGCGCAAGGACGCGACTGCTGTTCCCTGGCTGATCGCTGGCGCCATGACCGGCGTTATCTACTTCGCGCAACCACTCTGGCTTCCCAGCCTGATCCCGATCACCTTGTACTTTCTCTGGCTCAATCGAGGACGAATCAGCTGCAGTGGCGCGTATGTTTCCGGAATTGTGTGCGTCATCGTTCTCGTCCTCGCGATGCGAACCCGTTGGACTGCTGGAGCGGCGGAGACCTGGTTCGGTCCACGCCTGTGGAACCGCCATCCGTTGCTGTCCGTGCCCTGGATCCTCAATCAGACTTACCTCGATCTCACCGGTTCGTATTATTTCGGCGCCGTCGTCCATGCCGGCCGCTTCACGACGATGATCGCGTCGATGTGGCTGGGAATCCTTGGCGCCGCCGCGTTGTTGCAGATGTATCGCGTGCTGACCCGGACGCATCTCGTATGGTCACACCTGCTGTTCGTGTCCGTGTGCTCGACGCTCGTTGCGAACTGGGTGTTGCTCGACTGGCGGGATCCAAGGTATGTGCTGGCCTTGAACGCTCCGCTCGTCTTCATGGCAGGCATGGAGTTCTTCGACTGGACTGACCGATATCGTCTGTCCGCGAGGCGATGGATGCCGCCCATCGCCCTCGTGCTGGCCCTGCAAGCCGGGTCGATGAACGAGTTCGGCAACTACAACTACATGTGGTGGACAAATTCGCAGGGCAGTCCCAGCGAGACGCGGACGCTCCGGAAGGTCATCGGTTACTTGAGGTCGCGCAATGTGACCCACGCATTCGCAATGAATGCGTTACTTCAGTGGCCGATCGCGTTCTACAGCCACGAGACCGTCATCGCCAGATGGAAGCCGGATCGCGATCGCTATCCACCCTACATCACAACCGTTGACAGCGCGGTTGAACACGGCGAAACGGTCGCGATTGTCGGCTACGCCGGCTACACCTACGGCCTCGAGCAGATCGTCCCCGATCCTGACGCGATCGTGAGTATCGACGGCAAGTACTTCGTCTATCTGAGCGCCGACAAAGATCTTCTGAGACGGGCCGGCTTCGAATTTCGTTGAGTCGAGGAACACCAATCAAAGGACGCGGAAACGTTCGTACCTTCCCGGCGGTCCCGTTCGAGCGCCACAACCTTTTCACGACTTGTAGCGCAGGGCGTCAGCCCTGCCACCGCGGCAGCCCTAAATGGCTGCCCTGCAGGTTTTGAAGCCAGTTCTAATTCGTGCGTATGCTTACCAAGGCGGCATAGAGCGCGGCGCGTCGATAGAGGGATGGGCGCGAGCGCAGGATCTTGATCGATCTGCCGCCGGCGCCGTTGAACAATGTGGTCAGCCTCGTTTGCGGTACCGGATAAGGAACCCAGTGACTCGCGGCGTCAGTGTCGTATTCGACGATGAGAAAGTAGTGCCGTGATCTCATGCACGGTTCGCAGGCGCGAAGGAACGCCGGCTGATCTGCGACGTAGTGGAGCGAGTTGGCCATGAGAATGCCGTCGACGTCCCTGAATGGCCACATCTGCTGCTCCAGAAAATCTCCATGGTGTGTCGTAATGCCGATGCTTTTGTACACTGGCGGAATCCTGCGAAGCACGGAGCCGTCGCGGTCCATGGCGTGGATCGCACTGCCGGGCGCGAGCAGGTCAGCGAGCGCGAGTGTAAAGGTGCCCGCGCCGCAGCCCAAGTCAGCCCACGTCGTCGGCCCAAGCGCTCCAACGCCACTGTCGGCGAGCATCTCGATCGCATGGCGCTGTCGCACTCCGCGATCATAGTAGCCCGCGGCCTGGTTGAAGGTGCACGGGCTGGCGGGCTCTGTTGCACTAGTGGGAGGACAGAACCTCATCTAATCGCGGGCGATGATCAGGTGAAGTGACGTCGTGCTCTGGTATAACAGCCGAGTTATCGACACGACACCTCGGGAGGTCATCATGGCGAGTCGGACCTACGCGACCGGCAGCTTCCGGCTGGTGCTCGACAAGGCGTCTGCGCCGTTGGGCGGGTTTACCGAGAGCGGCGGACTGATGACGACGAAATGGACCGGTACGACACTGAAGGCATTGAACAAGGAGCTTGCGACCGCAATCAATTTCGGCCTGGCGCCGAGATCGGTACAAGTTGTGTCGGTGGCGTACGACGGCAAGGTCGTCCAGACTCGGAACGTCGATTCACCTCGATTCACGCGAGTTGTCTTCAACTCCGTTGGCGCTGCACTCAACATGCCGTCGACGCTCGACGTCGTGGTCACTGGAATTAGCAAGATCCTTCCTGGCGATGGAACGGTTGCCCCGCTCACCAATTATTCAATCGCGATGCAGCAGTCGTGGGTGCGGTGCCATTACCTGCTGGAGCTCGGCCCTCTTCCGACGAAGCGAATCACGGCGATCGCAGAGATCACGATCGACGCACCGAAGATGGCACGGAACTTCGTAGTCTCGGTGCAGCCTGTCGATGCCCAGCCCTACCGCGAGGCATTGAAGGCGAAGACGACGATGAAGGCAACCGTGAAGTATCTGACGCCATCTCTCGCCATTCTGTGCAGCCTGACGTTTCCTCAAGCGCGCCTGACGCAAGAGATTGCGACGGCAGGCTTCACGCCGGCGCAATTCGAGATTGCGCCGGGGCACGGGACGCTCACTTTCGGCGCGTAACGAGCCGACACGCCGGCGGCTACCAACGCTCGCATGCCTCGCGCGCCCGACTGCTTCCTGGCTGCGGCTGGCGCCGCCTCTTCTCATGCCTTCTGACTGTTCGATTTGCCCAGGCATCAAGGATGGTGATCGCATGTCTGAAGAACGTGCTCGCAGACCGTGGTTGGCGTCATTATTGGCAAATGAGAATCACATCCCGCGCGCCGCACGGCAAACTGACCGCAGCCGGACTCGTGCTCGCCTGCGGCGTGCTCAGCGCCCAGGAGATCGGCTGGTTCTCTTACGGTCGCGACACTGAGGGCACGCGCTACCTCCCCGCCGCCGACATCACGCGCCAAAACGTCGCCCGGCTCGAGCTGGCGTGGACCTATCGCACCGGCGAATCCGAATCGCGCTTTGCGACGAAGAAGCCCACTTCGTTTGAAGCAACACCGCTGGTCATTGACGGGACGATGTACGTCGGCACCCCGCTCGGACGCGTCGTTGCTCTCGATCCGGCAACCGGTCGCGAGCGGTGGGTGTTCGATCCGGAGATCAAGCGCGACGTCACGTACGGCGATTTTGCGAGCCGCGGCGTCTCGTCGTGGTTCGACGCGTCGGCACCGGCTGACGCGACGTGCAAGCGGCGGATCTTCGTCGCGACCGCGCAGTCGCAACTGATCGCCATCGACGCTCGCACCGGTCGGCGCTGCGCCGGATTCGGGCGAGACGGGATCGTCGATCTCTCAGCCGGACTGCGCATCCCGCCCTTCGAGCCGCAGGCCTATTCGATGACGTCACCGCCGGTCGTCGTCAACGGCCTGGTGATCACCGGCTCGTCGATCGCGGACAACAGCCGGCCGACGATTGCGAGCGGCGAAGTCCGTGCCTTTGACGCGCGCTCTGGATCGCTGAAGTGGAGCTGGGATCCGATTCCGCAAGATCCAAAGGATCCAGCCTTCGGTCAATGGCGCGGCAAGATGGCGAACAAGACCGGCGGCGCAAATGCCTGGTCCGTGCTCGCAGCCGATGCTGAGCGCGATCTTGTCTTCGTGCCGACCGGCAGCGCCGCGCCGGACTACTACGGCGGCCTGCGGCTCGGCGACAACCGTTACGCCAACTCGATCGTTGCGCTGAACGCGTCGACCGGGCGCGTCGTGTGGGCGTTTCAGGTCGTTCACCACGACTTGTGGGACTACGACAACGCGTCGCCGCCCGCGCTCGTCACGCTGACGCGCAACGGCGTCCGCGTTCCCGCCGTTCTGCAGGCGAACAAGAACGGGATGCTCTACGTCCTCAATCGCGAGACCGGTCAGCCTGTATTCCCGATCGAAGAGCGGCCGGTGCCGGCGAGCGACATTCCAGGCGAGGAGGCCTCGCCGACGCAGCCGTTCACCGCGCTCACGCCGCCACTGAGCCCGCATCGCTTATCGGTGGACGATGCATGGGGGCTAACCGATGAAGAGCGAGCGTCCTGCCGGGCGCAAATCGAGGGCCTGCGGAACGAAGGCATCTTCACGCCGCCGAGCGTGAAGGGCACGCTCGTGATGCCGTCGAACATTGGCGGGGCACACTGGGGAGGACTCGCGGTCGACGTCGAACGACAGATCGCGGTCGTACCGGTAAACCGCATTCCGGTCATGGTGCAACTCCTGCCGCGAGAAACGGTGCAGATGCAGGAGGCGCTGAGTGAAGACCGGAGGCTCGGCCGCGAGTACGAATACAACATGATGGAAGGCACGCCGTATGTGATGCGACGACGAATCCTGGTGAGTCCGTCGGGTCTCCCCTGCTCGCCTCCTCCCTTCGGCGCGCTCGTCGCGATCGATCTCAAGACCGGCGCGCGCGCATGGGAGGTACCGCTCGGCGCGATCACGCAGCGGATCGGCTCTGACGGCGCGACTGATTTCAAACCAATTCCTGGTTCGCCGAATCTCGGCGGACCGATCGTCACCGCGGGAGGGCTCGTCTTCATCGGCGCGGCGCTCGATCGCCAGCTGCACGCCTACGATATCGACACGGGGCGCGAGTTGTGGCAGGGCTCGCTGCCCGGGAGCGCCAAGGCAACGCCAATGGGCTATCGGCTTGCGTCCGGCGATCACTATGTCGCGGTTACCGTCGGCGGAGGCGGCGCCTTCGGGACCGGTGACTATGTCGTCGCGTTCAGGCTCGCGCGGTGAGAAAAATACGATGGTGTCGCGGTAGGAGCGCAACGCGCGGCATGGCCAATACGACGGCCGAGGCGAGACCCCTTGGCGGCGCCAAGTATTTCGTCTACGTCGGCCGGAGAAGGATGTTCTGCGAAGGGCGGGGGGTCGAAATCCGCTGAGATACGCCTCCTTTTCGCTTGCCATGAACCCGGCGGCGCGCACAGAATCGAAAGCCCCAATGGGAACGGATTACCCGAAACAGGAGGCTGAGAGATGAGACGACTACTTGTTGCTGCGACCGCGGCTGTTGCGCTCGCCGCCGGCGGAGCATTCGCCGGCGAAGTGAAAGGCCCCCCCGGCACCATCAATAATACGAACGAAACCGGCGCCCTGGATCACGCGAACTCGATCTGTGCTGCCAGCGGACTGAACGACTTCGACACGTCGGACCCCATGGGGCAGATGGCGTCGCAGGTTCAGACCGCGGCCGACTCCTGGAAGTTTTACGGGCTTCCGAAGGGCACTCCGGGACAGGCGTGCAGGGGCGGATCGAACACAGAAGAGTAGTTGGTCAGGTGTTGAGTGGTTGGCCCCGCGTTCGGCCGGGGCCAACCAGTGACCGTCATTGACACCGCAGCGCTTCCATCGGATCGACCTTCGTGATCCGCGAGGCTGGTAGGAAACACGCCAGCCCGGCAACCCCGAACAGAATGACCGCCACCACAGCGATGGTCAGCGGATCGTACGTACTGACGCCGTACAGCATCGACCTCGTGACGTCGGTCATCGGAATCGTTGCGGCGATGCCGATCGCAAGTCCGAGCAATGCGAGCCGCATGCCTCCCTGGAATATCAACAAACGCAGCGCGGCCGCGCTCGCTCCAAGTGCCGCGCGAATGCCCAACTCGTGCGTGCGCTGCGCGGCGGTGTAAGAGATGACGCCGTAGATCCCCACGGCCGCGAGCAATAGCGCCATGGACGCAAACGCCGTGAGGAGCGTGTTCACGACGCGGTTGCCCAGCATCGACCGATCCACGATCTCGTCGAGCGTGCGGACGTCGCTGAGCGCCTGGTCCTTGTTGACGCCGCCAACCGCCGACTGGATGGCTCTCTGAAGGGATTGGGGGGCCATACCTGTCCGCACGATGAGGTTGACGGTGTAGGTCGGGCTCTGGTGGTTCGAGACGTAGATGCCGGCGCTGATGTCATCGCCGAGCCCCGTGATCTTTTCGCCGGCAATGACGCCAACGACTTCCCATGCGATCTCGCGGCCCAGCTCGGTCTTACCCGGCACGATTTCCTGTACCACGATGCGGCGACCGATCGGGCTGTCATTCGGAAACTCTCGCCTCGCGAACGCCTCGTTGATGACCGCGGCCGGCGGCGCTCCCGCCGCGTCCTTGTCGCTCAACCTGCGCCCTGCAACAAGCTTGATGCCTAGGGCATCGAAGTAAGACGGGCTGACTATCTTGAAAAAAGCCCGTCGGCGGTTGGTCCGATCGATGACCTCGCGATCGGCAATCGAGTAGGGCGCGCCGAAGCCCCAGCCCTGCAGCGGTAGCGCGGAGGTCATCGCTGTCTCGCGAACGCCCGGCACCGCTTTCACCGCGGCACCGATCGACGCGAGATACGCGTTCAGTTCGACGGGATCGGGATGCAGTTCCTGGCTGATTGGCAGGCCTGCCGTCAGGACATTCGCCGCCGTGAATCCGGGATCGACGTCGAGCAGCTTGAAGAAACTCCGCATCAGCAGTCCCGAGGCGACCAACAATACGAAGGCCAATGCAATCTCCGCCACGACGAGACCGCCGCGCATGCGCCGGTTGCGGCTACCCGTCGTCGTGCCGTGTCCGCCTTCCTTCAGCGCGCCGACCAAGTTCGGGTTGGCCGTCTTGGCTGCCGGGACAACACCGAACAACAGGCCCGTGGCGATGGCAACCACCAACGTGAACAGGAGTACTGAGGTGTCCATCCTGACATCGACGGTCGGGGGCAGCGTAAACGGAGGAATCACCGATCGGATCCACTTCAGCATCGCGTAACCAACGCCGACTCCGACGATGGCACCGCACAGCGAGGTCACGAGGTTTTCTATCAGCAATTGCTGGATTAGACGAAAGCGGTTTGCGCCCAACGCGGCGCGCAGCGCCATCTCGCTCTCACGTGAAATGCCGCGTGCAAGCGTCAGGTTCGCCAGGTTGGCGCACCCGATCAGCAACACAAACAGCGTGGCCGCGAACAGGACCGTGACGGCGGTGTGCAGCCCTGGGCTGATCACGACATCGGCCAGTCGATCGACCGCAACACTCCAACCCTTGTTCGAGTCGGGATGGGCGCTGCCAATACGCCGCGCGATGACGTCCATCTCGGCTTGTGCCGTTTCGAGCGAGACACCTGCCTTGAGCTTGGCGCTGGCGCCGAGCCAACGATAATCACGCGTCATGTTTTTGGGCTCGAAGGCGAGCGGTTTCCAAATCTGGGCCGATGCGCGATCGAAGGGACTGCCTTTCGGAAGAACACCAATGACGGTGTGCGCCTCGCCGTCCAACAGAATGTGTCGTCCCAGGATGTCGGGATCGGACGCGAAGCGGCTGTTCCAGAGCACATGGCTCAGCAGCACGACGCGATCGTTGCCGAGCTGGTCGTCGCCCTGAAGGAACGTGCGGCCCAGCGCCGGCTTCACTCCGAAGATATCGAAGTAACGCGCCGAGACGCGCGCGCCGTGGATCGAGACCGGCTCGCCGCCGCCGGTCAACGTCGCGACCCAGCCAACCTCCGCGGTCATGTAGTCGAAGACCGCATTCTGGTTTGCCCAATCGAGATAGTTCAGCGTCGAAATGCTGTTGATGCCACCGTTGGGAGGACGTTCGAGGACGCGCACGATGCGATCCGCGTCGGGATACGGCAGCGGACTGAGTAAGAGGCCATTCACAAAGCTGAACATGGCCGTATTCGCACCAATTGCAAGCGCAATGGTGGCAATCGCGACGGCCGCGAAGCCCGGGTTGTTACGAAGCACGCGAATTGCGTAACGAAGGTCGTGAAGGACGTGGGACAGGAGATGCTGCGTCAAGGATCTTGGGGTCGAGTGGCTATCTTACCTACTCCTCAGCGACTGTGGATCCTGGGTCTCGGCACCACGCACACAAAACGCGGGGGATCAACCGATTGACGTCTCGCTCATTAGCGTCACGGGCACGTATAGGCGAACGAGCCGCTGCGGGCAGCGACCTGCGAGTCGATGTGGTGCGATGCTCGGCCGGCAGAGTGTCTTACTTAACGCGCTGGTCCCGCAGGTCGAGCCTGCGCGTTGGACCTCTAATCAGACGATGTGGCGCCGTATTCGTCGTGCCAGTTCCACCACTTGTACGGAGGAGTCTGCGGGTACCCCTCGGGCGAATCTTCCCACTCTTCCTGCCGCCCGAGCGCCGTGATGTCGAGGTAGTTCCAAGTATTGCCCATCTGCTCGTCGCCGCGGTTGTTGACGAAGTAGGTCCGGAACACCTTGTCGCCGTCGTGAATGAACGCATTCGTGCCGTGCCACTCGTGCACGCCAAAGTCGAGGTCGAAACTGTCCGTGATGGTGTACCAAGGCATCGTCCAGCCCATTCGTGCCTTGAGTCGGTCGATGTCCGCCTGAGGCGCACGTGAAGCGAACGCGAGCGTGGTATCACGGGCGTTCAAATGGGCGAGATGGGCAACCTGGTCGGCCAGGAAGGAGCAGCCGCGACACGCATGCTCCGGCCAGCCGTACACTCCCGGCTCAAAGAAAGCGCGATAGACGATCAGCTGACGACGGCCGTCGAAGAGATCGAGCAGGCTCGCATGCCCTCTGGGGCCGTCGAATTCGTACCGCTGCTCCACGGCCTGCCACGGCATCCGCCGTCGCTCGGCGGCCAGCGCATCGCGCGCGTGGGTCAACGACTTCTCCTTGACGAGCAGCTTTTGCCGCGCGGCCTCCCACTCCTGAGGTGTCACGATCGGGGGGGTATCCATTGTCAGAAGCTCTTTCACTTGCGCCATACCACTCTCCTCGTGCCTGTTGTTTGCCAGTTGCTTTCAAATCTAGCGCCAGGGATGAAAAAGCACCGAGTGATAAGCGTGGCGGGTTGTGATGAACTCGGTCCGATCACTGCTGCGTTACGTCCGTCGCCGAGCGGATGAGCTGAGGCAAACAGACACTTACCAATCAGCGAAGACGGCTGCACGATTGCAAGTTGAGATGTGCCTGGTTGTTGATCAGATGAGTTCCTGACCATTGCCGACGTGATTGGTCGTGCTCTGGGCCTGCGGCTGCGCCGCAACAACCGCGATCGGAGGAAAATCATGAACGAGGTTACCGCGTCGCGTGACACTCAGCAGCATTCCTTCATCAAGGGTGTTCACGGCATCCGATATCAAGTAAAGGATGTCACCCGCGCCGTTTCGTTCTATACCCGACAGCTCGGCTTCAAACTCGAGCATCAACAGCTGCCCGCCTTCGCGAGCATCTCGCTCGACGAGACCCGGCTCTTTTTGAGTGGGCCGGGCGCGTCAGGATCTCGTCCATTGCCTGGCGGCCAGACACAGGAGCCCGGCGGCTGGAACCGGATCGTGCTGAGGGTCGCGGCACTGCAGGAGTGCATCGACGCGTTGAAGAAGGCAGGCGTGCGGTTTCGCAACGACATGGAGACCGGACCCGGTGGCAGACAAATCCAGATCGAGGATCCCGACGGAAACGCGATCGAGTTGTTCGAGCCCGCACGCTGAGAGTGGGCCGCATCGATGCGTCGTCCAACGGGTCGTGATTGATGGACGACTCGTCGTCATCATTACTGCTGCACCACGAGCGTACCCGTCATAGTCGGGTGAATCGTGCAATGGATCTTCGTCGATCCGGTGGTGTTCATGATGAACGATTGCTCGCCGCCCGGCGCCAGCACCCCGGTCGTCTTGAACTCCGGCAGCGACACGTCGTCGGTGACGACGTGGTGCGCCACGGTGTCGGCGTTCCGCCACCGCAGCCGTTCCCCCTTGTGGATGACGATCGGCTCATCGCCGAAGGCGTTCGCACCAAGATTACTCGCCCCGGGCAAAATGTAGGCGTTTGCCGTCGCGACCTCCGGGGGCGGTGTCGGAGCAGGTGGTGGTGTGGGAGCAGCGGGCGGCGTCGCGTATCCGCCGCACGCAGCAAGAAGCAGAAGCGCCAGCGCGGTCATCGCTCGTACGAGGTGCCGTGAGGAATCCATACACATCCTTTCAGTCTGATTTGCGGCTGTAAACTCGATGCAACGCTGGCAGGCGCAAGAGCACTGCTTGATAGGGACCAAACGGGCACAGTCTTTCAGCCCGCGTAGGTTGGAGGCGCGGGCCGGTCGGGAATTCAGACCGGCGGATGGACGAGGCAGGCGGCGCTCAGCGTAACTACGTCTACCCCTCTCGAAGGACGGTCGCTGGGTCGAGCCGCGCGGCGCGCCTTGCCGGCACCCAGGCAGCGAGAACAGCGACGGCAATCAGCACAGCGCCGGTGCCGGCGAACGTCATCGGATCACGCGGCTCGAGTTGGAAGAGCAGCGGCGCGATGAACCGCACGGCCCACCAGCTGCCAGCGACGCCGAGTGACAGCCCGGCGACGATGAGGATGCCGACGCGACGGAAGACAAGCCGCACGATGCCGGCCGGCCGCGCACCAAGCGCCATGCGAAGTCCGATCTCGGTCCGACGCGCGCTGACCGCGTGCGCGACGATGCCGTAGAGTCCGAGGGCGGCGAGCACGAGCGCGAGCGCGCCGAAGAAGCCAGACATCATCGCAATCAGCCGTTCCTGCGCCGCCGTCGCATCGACCATCTGATCGAACGTCCGTAACGTGAACACAATTTTGGGCTCGGCCCTGGTCAGCGCCATTGCGACATCGCGCTCGACCAGCGCGCGTTGCCCGGGCGTCGCCTTGAGCGTCAACACGGCGTTGGAGCTCCACTCTTGCGGTTCACGCTGTGCCAGAGGCACGTACAGCGTTGGCAGCATCCCGTCGCGCGGCGTCGTGTAGACGGCATCGGCCACCACGCCAACAATTTCGTACCGCAGTCCGCTGTCGACGTCCACGCGCAGAGTCTGGCCGATCACCTGTTGACCGGACAGATACCGTCGGGTGAACGCCTCGTTGACGACGGCGACGCGGGGACTGCCGACACGGTCGCGATCGTCGAACTCCCGTCCGCTCACCAAGGGGATGCCCATCGTCTCGAACCAGCCGGGTGTGATGGCATCGCGCCACACTCGACGCCGTTGGTCTTCGGGCAGCATTGGACCATCGCCCACGGCCACCCGGTTGTTCGAAAACCACCCGCCACCGGATAGCAGCCGTGTCGCAGAAGCGGATGCCGACCTGACGCCAGGTATCGCGGCTGCCGCGTCGCGAAGGCGCGCGACACGCGCCGTGCGCTCCTCAGGTGCAATGCCGCTCGCGCGAAGGTTCACCTGCACGACCACCAGCGGCTGGGGGACGAAGCCAAGCGGCAGTTGACTGAGTGACGCGAACGTACGCAGGAAGAGCCCGGCGGCGATGACGAGGATGAACGAGACGGCAAGCTGCGCGACGACGAGCGCGCCGCGGACGGCGAAGCGCCGGTCCCCGGCCAGGGCTCGACCGGCGCCCTTGAGCGCCTCGCCAGGGGCGACGCTCTTCACGCCGATCATGGGCGCGACGCCCGCGCAGATCGCACACAGGCACGTGAGGGTCGCTGTGAACACGAGCACTCGCCAGTCGAGCCCGAGGTCCAGCGCGACTGCACTCCCCAGCTGCTGCACGAGAAGAGCGCTGCTCCACTTCGCGAATACCAACCCGAGCGCGGCACCGGCTATTGCCAGCAACAAACTTTCAACAAAGAGCAACCGCGCGAGCCGCCAGCGGGACCCGCCGAGTGCCAGCCGCACGCTGAGTTCTCCCCGCCGCGACAGCGCACGTGCGAGCAGCAGGCTCGCGATGTTCGCGCAGGCCACGAGCAGCACGAGCCCGACCGCGACGACCATCGCGAAGAGCGGCGTCTCGAACTGCCGGCGCAGTCGCGAGGCGCCAGCCGCGGCCGGCTCCAGGGTCAACGGACGGGTCATATAGCGCGCGGCGAACGCCGGATCGGCTGTGAGTCTGGGCACCACCGCCGCACGAATCTGCGGCTGGACGCTCCGCAACGCCGCGTTCGCGTGCTCGATGGTCTGCGCGGGCTTGAGGCGCACCATGATCTCCAGCCACGACTGGCCGACGACGTCCAACACGCTTTCCCTGCCGTGCAAGATCGGCTCGGCGGCGAATGGCAGGATCACGTCGG
Source organism: Acidobacteriota bacterium (assembly GCA_046732715.1). Lineage (GTDB taxonomy): Bacteria > Acidobacteriota > Vicinamibacteria > Vicinamibacterales > 2-12-FULL-66-21 > JALZOC01. The sequence goes on from JBKPNQ010000153.1 coordinate 31,614, forward strand.
CCATCCGGCCGACGTCGACGCCGGAGAAGCCCGGCGGCATGACGCCGACGATGGTGAACGAGAGGCCCTGCGGGTGCACGGTCAGCTGACGACCGACGACGTCGTCTGCGCCGGCGAATTGTTGGCGCCAGAAGCGATAGCTGATGACAGCGACGGGACCGTTCGGCAGGGCGGCCGTGTCGTCGGCTGGTGTGAGCATCCGGCCACGAAACGCCGGCACGGCGAGCACGTCGAAGAAGCGCCCGCTGACGTAGGCGCCATCCACCGGTACAGGCCGGCCGCCTTGCACGAGGTCGAAGCTCTCACGAGACCAGGCGAAGGCGCCGTCGAAAAGATCCGTTTCTCGGGCCTTGATTTCCATCCACACCGGATAGGACCACGATCCGGAGGTGAGCAAGGCGAGGCTGCCCGGATCCCGCACCGGCAGCGGACGCATGATGAGGGTGTTGAAGATCGAGAACAGCGACGTGTTCGCCCCAATTCCGAGCGCGAGCGTGCCGATGACGATCGCCGAGACGCCGGCGCTCCTTCGACCTCCGCGAATCCCGTCCCGGACATCCTGGCGCAAGCCGTCCAGCACGCGCACAATCCACACGTCGCCGACGTCTTCGACCGCGAGGGTCACGTTGCCCATCGCGCGCTGGCTCGCCCACGCCGCGGCGGTGGGAGCAAGGCCGTGTCTCTCCAGCGCGTCCTGACGATGGGCGCGGTGCGACTCGATCTCGTCACGAAGCTCGGCGTCGTGAGCCGAGCGCCGGAGGAAGTACACCAGGCGACGAAGGAACGCGCTCATGGCTTGGACCTTTCATTATTTACTGCGCGTGGGGCCCCACCCGCACGCGTTCGGGCCGCAAGCGCTTTCCGATGACTGGCGGGCTCACGTCGACGCGAGCACGCGCTGGATCGCGCCGACCATCCGGTCGAACTCGGCGCGTTCGGCCGTAAGTTGCCGGCGGCCGGCAGCGGTCAGGGTGTAGAAGCGCGCGCGGCGATTGTTCTCCGAGGTGCCCCACTCAGCCTTGACCCAACCGTTGAACAGCAGGCGCTGGAGCGCCGGATACAAGGCGCTCTCCCCGATGGCGAGCACGTCGTCCGACGCCAGGCGCAGATGCTCGACGATGCCGTAGCCGTGCTTCGCACCGCTGACCAGCGCCTTCAAGATCAGGAGCTCGAGTGTGCCGGGAAGGAGATCGGACGGTGTATTCGTGAGTCCCATCAGTGATTGATGGGAATCTAGCAGAGACGACCCGCGCCGGTCAACTGCCATCAACCGCTGAGGGGACAATCGCCCTGAAGCCCCATAATGAGGATGACCAGGGAGAGAAGGCCGGCATCGGATGGAGGTGACATGCTGAGGTTGGTAGCTCTGTCGATAGCGATCGGCATAGCGCTGTCGGGTAACCAGCGCGATTCTTCGCCTTCCGTCCCAGCACAGGATCCCGCGCAGCTACTCGACTTCATCGACACCAGCATCGAGAATGGCTCGCCGTTGTGGTACGAAATCGTCGACGGCGTCGTCCGGCTCAATCTCATTTACGACCACGAGCGCTCGTCACCGAATCGCGCCGCCGGTCATATCCATTTCGTGATGCACGCACGTCCGGGTGCATCCCTCACGCTCGAGTTCCGCAACCTCGACAACGTCTACAACGGTCAACCAGGTTCCGTCGCCGGTGAGCTGAAGACCGTCGCGATTTCCGACGACGGGAAGGTGTGGAGGACCGTGCCGACAGACAGTCTTCCCGGTAACCGCGTGCAGCTGCGTGTGACGATGACCGGACCGCGCCTGCATGTCGCGCGCATGGAGCCATATCGGCTGTCGGATCTGGAGCGGCTGCTCGACACGATCCGCTCGCATCGGCTCGTGCGGATCGAACCGATTGGCCGAACCGTCGCCGGTCGGCAGCTCGAGATCGTCCGCATCGGCGATCCGGCCGCGCCACATCGTGTGTTCCTCCGCGCGCGCGCCCATCCGTGGGAGGCCGGCAGCAACTGGGTCATGGCAGGACTGATCGAACGCCTGCTTCAGGATGACGAAGAGATCAGGCGGTTCCTGCGCGTCTACAACGTCAGCGTGCTGCCGATGGCGAACAAGGATGGCGTCGCGCGAGGCGCGACCCGGTTCAACCTTCGCGGCATGGATCTCAATCGCAATTGGGACAAGCCGGCCGATCCGGAACTGTCGCCGGAAAACGCGGCGCTCGAGCGGTGGCTCGAGCGCGAAATCGCGACCGGACGAACGCCGCAGCTGGCGCTGGAGCTGCACAACGACGGCAATGGCCTGCTGCACATCAGCCGACCGCCCATCCCACTGCTCGAGCAACACCTTTCGCGCATGAAGATTCTCGAATCGTTGTTGCGACGGCACACGTGGTTCACCGAAGGCACAACCAGCCCGACGTTCCGCAACAGCGGCACGCTCGGCGACGGCTGGCTGCTGCGATATGGCATCGACGCGGCGGTGCACGAGTTCAACTGCAACTGGATCGAGGGATTGAAGCAGCCGTCATCCAGCACGCATTGGCGTGCCTATGGCGCCAGCCTCACGCGCGTCTTCTATGAGTACTTCGAGACAGTGAAGCCGTAAGTAGGTCACGAACCGTATCGGCCGCGCTGAAATCACTGACCAAGCGCGCTACTGGAGTACCATCGGCATGAGTATGGCGCTCACGAAGGAATCTAACGACGCGGTCAAGAACTACATCACGCCGAGTGGCCTCCAGCGATTGCGCGACGAGCTGCGGTTCCTGCTCGTCAAAGAACGGCCGGCGGTGACGCAGGTGGTGGCCTGGGCGGCGAGCAACGGCGATCGCAGCGAGAACGCGGACTATCAGTACAACAAACGGCGGCTGCGGCAGATCGATCGGCGCATGCGCTTTCTCACAAAACGGATCGATGCCGCGGAGGTCGTGGACCCGGAAGCCCCTCGGACGGGACGCGCCGCAAAGCAGGTCTTCTTCGGGGCGACTGTCCTGTACTCCGACGCCGCCGGCAACGAGCGGTTGGTGCGCATCGTTGGCCTCGATGAGATCGATCTGGATCGCAACCACATCAGCTGGAAATCGCCGCTCGCGCGGGCGTTGATGAAGTCAGGGCCGGGTGACAGTGTCGTCCTTCACGCACCGGGTGGCACCGAAGAACTCGAGGTCCTCGAGGTACGTTACGAGCGCATCCACGTGGAACCGTTCAGCCCACCACCTGGTTCCGAGTCCGTGCCGAAAGGCGGATTGGGCTGAGCCCCACGCCTACTCAATCACGGGTTACGCGGACGCGTTCGCCTGACGGAACTGCGCCACCAACTCGCTGACGTCTGCCGGCTCCTCGAATGCGGCGATCTTGCCGTCTTGGAACGTAAACACGTGCACCCAGCGAAAGTCCACGGGCTTCCCGCCATTTGGACCCTCACGGCTGGTGCGCTCTCCGCATGAGATCCTCCTAATCGCGCCCGACCGGTTCGCTGGAGAAGCGCACGCGAGTGAAGAGTTCCGGAATGTGCGAATCCCACACGCCGTGGGGACTCCACGCCCAGCCGCCGGGATCTTTCGCTGGCGGCGCTTCTTTGTACTGGTTGAACCGCGAAAAATCCATGCGCCACTCGTCGCCGTCCCGCGGCGGCAGCGCGCGGCCGTCCGGCATGGCCAAGGGCTCGAGCGAGCGCCACGGGATGCGCATCTCAACGGTCCACCCGTGGTCACGGTCTGTGTTGTCGTTGATCGTTCCGTCGACGTGGACCGCGGTCTCGAGACCGGGCATGTCCCAGTTCCAGTAGCCGAGGCGCGGACCGCGCGGATGCTGCTTGAAGCCGACACCAGTAAACGGCCTGACGCCTGGACGCGAGCGATCGAACTCTGGCCGACGCGCGTAGCCGCTCGGTTCGAACGCTTGCTCCCAGATGAAGAAGACCTCGTAGATCGTACCGAACGCGTTGATCTCGAACTCGTAGTACGCGTCGCGTCCCGCGATGAACAGCTCGACGTCGTTGTTCGTGTAGATCAGCGCGTCGCGCTCGGTCAGAGTCGCCGCGACGAACGGCTCCTCGACCCAATACCCGACATACAGGCTGTTGTCATCCCACAGCACCGCGGCGCGCGTGTCGTGAATGCCCGGTCGTCCGGCGATGAGATCGGCGAAACGGGGCGACCGTTCGGCGGTTCGCCAGTCGGCCTCATCGAGCCGCCCGTCGATGACGATGTGAGATGAGGCGCGTCGCGCGGTGTAGCTGGCGATGCGGTCCTCGGGCCAGGGGAACGGCCAGGCTTGCGACGTGAGAGGCACGGCGCCACATGCTAACAGTGCGGCCGCCAGCGTGTACGGCAACGAGCGAGGCCTCTTGGTCCGCGTCTCACCAGCACACATTCGGCGACCTATGCCTCACCAGTCATCGGCGGATAGCTTATCCGGGGCTACGCCGAGACCTCGCTGAAGTCGAGGTTCTCGGTGATGCGCGTGCCGTCTCTGCGGAACGCATCTGCCAGCATGCGGATCCGCCGCCTGGATTCGTTCAGGTCACTGTTGTTCAGGTTGATGTTCAGCAGATCGATGTACCAGGGAAGCTTCACTTCGTCCATGACATAGGTCTGAACGATCTCGCGGGCGACCGGCAGCGTCGTGCGCTTCGAGTTGTCGTGCACGTCGCGGTTGCTGGCGCGCTGCAGCTTGTCGTACTCCTGCGCGAGCAGCTTCTCGAACAGCTCGCGCGTAAACGTATCGCCCGCCTTCACGCCGATCTCGTCATCCGCCGTCAACGATGCGGCCTTGTGCAGCCACTCCCACAGGATGCTCAACCGGATCTCGCCTGTCGCCATGTCCTCCATCAAATAGAGCACGTCGTCGTTGCCGAAGAAGTCGGCGGGCTTCAGCGCTGCGGCCTGCAGCCCTTGCAGGAAGGCGTTGCCGTACTGCAACCCGACGCTGAGCAAGTCGCGCGCACCCCGGATCGTACGCGGCGCGTTCTCGAGCAGGATCAGCGCATCGGCGTCTGCGCTTTCGTAGGCGAGCGGCGGAAACTTCCGGCCGAGCTGATTCTCCTCGCCAACCTTTTCCCAGACCGGCCTGACGATATGGACCATTTTCCAATGGGCGACCCACTTGCCGCTGGCGCCTTCGCGCTGTTCGCGCTCGCCGCCGGCAACCGCGCGTTTCATCGCGGCGGTGACGCCCGCTTCCGAGCCGACCGGGATGTTGGGCTCCATGCCCCCCTGCCACAGCGCATATTGCCCGTTCGCATCGGGCGTGTTCACGGCGCGGCGGACGCGGTCCTCATAGATCCGCATGTAGCCGTAGGTCATGGTGATGGCGTCGATGTTGGGATTGACGAACCCGCCGTCCCAGGCAAGCGCGTCGGACACGCTGTTGATGTAGTCCCAACGGCCGGTATTGAAGCCGACAAAATGCGGACCGAGCGCGGCGCGAATCTCCATCAACTGGAAGCACGCTTCGATCTGTTCTACCAGCACGTAGACCTTAATCGTGCCGACCGTGAGACCGAGATGCCGTTCGAGCGCCGAGAGCATATCGTTCCACAGCGCCGCTTCTTCCGCGGTCTGAATCTTCGGCAGGTAGAGCGCGATCGATGAGCCCGCGCCGCGAAGCTGCTGGTAGTTGTTCACCACGTAGAGCGTGAGATCGACGATCGACGCCGAGAAGCTTTCGCCTGTGGCGTGGCGGACGTGCCGGTCGTCGAGGTGCAGTCCACGACAGCGGAACATCTTCGTGGTGAAGTCGAGCTGCGTGCGCCAGTCAACGACCGTCTCGTGCCCGAAGAAACCCTCCGCCCACCTGTTCATCTCTGCGGCAACCTGCTCGGCGACCTTGAGGAAAACGGGGTCGCGGTGGATGGCCAGCTTCAGATTGCGCTGGTTGTCGAGGGACATCGAGGAGACCTGGCCGAGCGCATCCTCGCCGTCAAACATCCAGCCGTCGGCGCCGGAGAGGAGCGCGTAGGCGATGTTGCGCAGCGCGGTCTCGACCGGCGCGCCGGGCCGGGCCGCTGGACCGGTGCCCTGAATCCACTGTCGCCGAAGATCGACCGGGATCTCGCTGCCGACGAACTTGCCGTCCCTCGCGTCCTGCACGTTGATCTGCGTGCGCGGAATGACCGACTGCGCATCGAGGAACGCGAGGCGCAGTCGATCGCGCATCCGTGCCGTCCGTCGGGCGATTCGCGCCTTCATGACTGCCTTGCGGTCGGCGTCGAGCGATGCCAGCGCCGCCAGCGCGGAGAGCGCCTCAGCCGTGAAGACGTCGGGATAGCTGGTTTCGAGGGTGCTTCGGATTTGGAGAGTCTGTGATGACATAGCAAAGTTCGATTGGATGAACAGATCACAGGAGAAAAGAGAAAAGAGAAATTCTCCTTTCTCTTGTTTTTTCTAAGTATCGTCAGTTCCAGCCGGTAAGGCGGTTGATTGTGAACAGCGCTCCACTGTTACCGATGATGTCACAAGCCGGGCGTTAAACGAGCGTCAGCGCCAACGTGGGCAAATCGATGCCCTCGACCGACGCGGTCCATGTGCCGCCCGCCTGGATCGGCGTCGGTTCGGTCAGCGTGCCGGAGCTGACCAGATCGCCCGCGGCGAGCTCGGCGCGATCCTGCTGCGCTATCGCCGAGGCGAGTTCGGCGAGGCACAATGCCGGGCTGCGAAGCGAGTTTCGGCCCGAGCCTTCTTCGATCAGCTGGCCGTCCTTTAGGAGCCGGACCTTGAACTTCGGCAGCTGCACGACGAACTCGGAGATATTCGCCGCCGTCACCGGCCGGGGCTGGCCGACGATGAGCGCGGCGTGCAGACCATACGCGGCAACGAAGTCGGCAGGCTGAAACTTCCAGTCGGCGTAGGGGCAGTCAATAATCTCGAATCCGAGTGCGAGCCACTCGACCGCCTCGAGCGCAGTGTCGGCCTCGGTGACGCCGGCGCCGAGCGGCGCCTTCAGCTTGAACACAATCTCCGGCTCAATCTTCGGCGCGATCATGCGGGCGAGCGAGAGCGTGGCCACGTTCGCTTCGGCGTCGCGCACCGTGTCGTCGTACATGTGCGCCCACACGAGCGTGTCGAGCTTGAGCACGCGCCACAACGCCTTGTTGGCATAACCCACCTTGACGCCGACGGTCTGTCGACCTTCGGAGCGACGGATCCGCACCAGCTCCCGCTCGACCGCATACGCGGTCGACAGATCGAAACCGTCGCGAGACGAAGGCGGCGTGGAGAGTGTTCGACGCTCGGTGAACGCCGTCGTCAAATCCAGCGCGAGCGCGTTGATGTTGATCACGCAGTGACCGGGACCTTGGCCTTGGCTCTCACCGTCGCCTGTGAGGCGCGAAGCCCGTACGCGAGCACGGCCGCGACCAGCGCCATCACGGCGCTGCCGTAGAAGCCCATCGCCCAGCTGCCGGACCGCTCGTAAACGAGGGCCGCCACGTACCCGCCGATGATCGAAGCGACGCCCTTTGCGGTGTACAGCACCGCGTAGTTCGAGGTCGCGTGCTTCGTACCGAAGTAGTCGCCGGACGTGGACGGAAACAACGAATAGATCTGACCCCAGGTGAAGTAGACCGCGATGAGGGTCGCCACGAACCAGGCGGTCGAGATTTGCCCAAGCGTGGCGACTGCCACGAGACAGAACGCCTGCAGCACGAAAGTGAGCATCATCGTACTTTCGCGTCCCAGCCGATCCGAGACCCAGCCCCAGAAGATCCGGGCCGCGCCGTTGGCGAGCGGACTCAGAGTTGCGGCCAGCGTAACCGAAAAGCCCCACGACTTGGCCATCGGTCCGGCATTCGCGGTGACGAGTAGCCCGCCGGTCGCCATCAACACGAAGGCGACGTACATCACGTAGAACTGCGTCGTCCGTAACACCTCCATCGTGGTGAATTGTTTCTTGTCGACGATCGTGGCGGCCTTGCTCCCGCGTTGGGCGGGAGCGGTCGCCGCAGGCGGATGCCGCAGGAACTGCGCGACGACGGCGATGACGATTCCCTGCAGAATGCCGGTCGCAACGAACGTCGCCCGGTAGCCGTTGCCGCCGATCGACGACTGGATGAATGGAATGAACAACGCAGTACCACCGCCGAACCCCGCCGTCATGATGCCCGAGGCGAGTCCGCGCCGCTCCTTGAACCATTTCAACGCCGATCCCACCGAGCCGCTGTAGACGAACGCCGCGCCTGTACCGGCCAGGCAGTAGAGTGCGTAGAGAACCGGCAGAGAGGTCGCGTAACCGATTCCCGCCCAGCCCAGGCCACAGAGGAGGCCGGCCGCGGTGACGAACCCGCGCGGGCCGAGGCGATCGATCAGCCAGCCGTCGAACGGCTGCACCCACGTCTGGAAGATGATGAACAGCGTGAACGCGAACTGGATATCCGACAGCTTCCAGCCCGTGCCTTTCTGCAGCGGACCGACAAAGAGCGTCCATGAGTATTGGAGGTTCGCGATCATGATCATCGCGACGAGCGACGCCCCGAGCTGGAACCACCGGTTGTGAATATTCATGTTCGCAACGCTTCAGTCTTGACTGTGGCGCCTTGCCTGACACGCTGTCTTTTCTCATCCGCCATCTTCGCGCAGGCATACACGGCGCGCGTCGCCGGCATTGGCACGCCGAGCCGATCGCCGAGCTCGACGACGGCGCCGACGACCGCTTCAAGCTCCAGCGGCCGGCCGGCCTCGAGATCCTGAAGCATCGACGTCTTGTGCGCGCCGACCTTCTCCGCGCCGGCCATGCGCTGATCGATCGAGATCGGCATCTCGATACCAAGCTTGCCGGCGACGGCCTCGGTTTCGGTCATGATCTCGCGCACCACCTTCGACGTCTCCGCGTGGCGGACCAGCTCTTCGAGCGTACTTCCGGTCAGTGCGCTAATCGGATTGAAGGCGACGTTGCCGAGCAGCTTCACCCAGATCTCGTGGCGGAACCGCGCGGTGACCGGGCACCGGAAACCAGCCGCGATCAGCGCCTCGGCAATTGCCTTGGCGCGGGGCGATTTGCTGCCGTCGGGCTCGCCGAAGCTGATGCGATTGCCTTCGGTGTGATGGATGACGCCTGGCTCGGCCACGTCAGTCGCAAAGTAGGCGAGCGATCCGATGACGCGCCGCGCCTCGATCGAGGCGGCGATGACGCCGCCCGGATCGACGCGCTCGAGACGCAGCCCTTCCAGCTCACCGCCGTAGTTCTGGAAGTACCACCACGGGATTCCATTCTGTGTACTGACAACGATCGTGTCGGGACCGAACAGCGGCGGCAGCGTCGGCGCCAGTGCGGTCAGACCGTGCGCTTTGACGCCGAGGAACACGACATCGGCTTTGCCGATCGTCGTTAGATCGCCGCTGACCTGCGGGCGGACCTCAAAGTCGCCTTCATCGCCCGTCACGCGCAGGCCGCGCGCCTGCATCGCCGCCAGGTGCGGGCCGCGCGCGAACAGCACGACGTCGGCGCCGGCCTTCGCGAGGCGCGCTCCAATGTATCCGCCGACCGCGCCGGCCCCGGCGATGACGATTCTCATTTCTTATCCGAGGGGCGTCGCCCCTCGGACTCCCCTGCACGCTCTCTCGCGCGCCGCTTCGCCGACGCGCTCCGTTCGCGTGGCTCGCGTGACGGCGACGGGCGGTTTCTGAAACAGCCTCATTTCGCCTGCGGCGCGAACGCCTGCGCGACGATGCGGCGCTGAATCTTGCCGGTGGCGGTCCGCGGGATGGCGGTCGTGATGTGGATCTGCTTGGGGCGCTTGAAGTCGGCCAGGCGCTCCTTGCAGTACGCGAGCAGCTCGGCCTCGGTGGCATCATCCTTCAACGTCACCGCCGCCGCGACCTCTTCACCCCATGACGTGTGCGGCACGCCAAAGGCGACGGCCTCGGCCACCTTGGGGTGCCCGAGCAGCACCTCGTCGATCTCGAGCGGGGCGATCTTCTCGCCACCGCGATTGATCATCTCCTTCAGCCGTCCGGTGAGCGTGAGATAGCCGTTCTCGTCGAGAACCCCCTGATCGCCGGTCCGGAACCAGCCATCGACGAAGGAGGACTTGTTGGCCTCGGGGTTGTTTTCATATCCGCGGACCACGTTGGGCCCTTTGATGACCACCTCGCCCGGCGTGCCGAGCGGCAGATGCTTGCCCTCGGCATCCATGATGCTGATCTGCACGTCCGTGCCGCGCCCGACCGAGCCGGGGATCCGCGCGGCGGGTGGCAGCGGGTTCGATGCCATCTGATGCGCAGCCTCGGTCATGCCGTAGGCTTGGAGCACCGGCGCGCCGAACGCCGCCTCGAGATCCTGCATGACCTGCGAAGGGAGCGCGGCGCTGCACGAGCGAATGAAGCGGAGCTTCTCGGCACCCGCTGGCCGCGTCGAATCCTTCTTCACGCGCGCGAGCAGCAATTGGTGAATCGTCGGCACCGCGGAGTACCACGTGGCGCCGTAGTCCTTCGCGGTTTGCCAGAACGACAGCGGGCTGAACTTCGTCGGCACGACGACGGTTCCACCCGTTGACAACGTCGCCAGCGTCGACGCCACGAGCCCGTGGACGTGGAAGAGCGGCATCACGCAGAGCGACACATCGCTCGACGACAACTGGTAACTGCGCGCCACGTTGCCGGCTGAGATCGACAAGTTCGCATGGCTCAGAGGCACGCGCTTCGGCCGCCCGGTGCTGCCGCTCGTGTGCAGGATCAGCGCGATGTCGTCCGGATTCGGCGGTGCGACAGGCTTTCGCGTGGTCACGCCGCGCAGGCTCACAGTGCCGCTGGCGTCCATGTCCACGGTCAGGATTGGAATGTCCCCGGCCGCCGCCCGCGCCTCGTCGACGCCTTCGGGCGGCAGAAGCAGCACTTTGGCGTCGGTGTCTTCAAGAAAGAAGCGGAACTCTTCTTCTTTGTACGCGGGGTTGAGCGGCGCCGCCGTTCCGACCATCGATGCTGCGAGAAATGTCACGATGTTCGGCAGGCCGTTAGGGAGCGCCATGCCGATCCGGTCGCCACGATTGACGCCGACCGCCGCCAGCGCTTCTGCCACGTCCTGGATCTGGTTGCGCAATCCGCCGTACGTAAGTCGAATCTTTTGTTCCGGCGCGATCACGGCCGTCTCGTCGGCGGGAATCGTCTGAATCAAACCGAGCAGCGTCTTCGCAGGTGCGCCATCCGAGGGTGTCATGGTTTCTCCTAGTGCATAAGGCGCATCCGTGGCGAACGTGGAACTGCTACGAGGCTATGCGCGCCGACGCGGAAAAGCCCTATGGGTGACCGATTCTATTGCAACTGTAGGTTGCCGGCTGCCCTGGCCTTTCCAAAGGTCGAGGTTGGCCGTAAAAGGAAGAAGTGCCTGAGAGGTCATCAGCAATTGTGGTCATGCGCGGCGGCACGGCGCGCGACATACTCGTCTCCATGAAGCCGGGTCCGGACCGCTTGCGGGATGTTGTGGATGCCGTGATCGAAGCGCTCGACGAGGGCCTCGACGGGCGGGCCCTGGCCGCGCGGGCGATGCTCAGCCCGTTTCACTTCAACCGTCTCGTGCGCGCCGGCATCGGCGAGCCACCAGTGGCGTTACGACGGCGCCTCCTGCTGGAGCGTGCCGCGTGGCAACTTGGCCGAGGCTCAAGCGTGACCGACGCCGGCCTCGACGCTGGCTACGACGCCATCGAAGCGTTTTCTCGCGCCTTCACCCGAGCGCACGGCATGGCGCCGAGTCGGTTTGCCGACGAGCCCCGCGACTTCCGGCTCCCCGCGCCCAACGGCATCCATTTCCACCCGCCGGGCGGTCTATTGCTACCCGGCCAGCCGAGGACCACCACCATGGATCTCTCTGACCGCTTCGTCGAACACGACCACTGGCACACCGCGCGATTGCTCGAGCAGGCCGCCACGCTCTCCGATGATGCCCTCGATCGCCACGTTCGGCCGGGGCTCGTCGTTCATGACTTCGAGGGCCCGGAACCGGACGTGCGGACCATGCTCGAGCGCATCGTTTTCACCAAGGAAGTGTGGACCGCGGCGATTGGTGGGCGTGACATTCCTCCCCGTGATGGCGTCAGCATATCGGCGCTGCAGGCGCGTTTGGCGGCGGTCCAGCCGCAATTCGCCTCGCTGGTCCGACGCATCCGCGATCGGAACGAATGGGACGATGCCTTTATCGACGCGCTCTGCACGCCCCCGGTCAGCTTCACGTTCGGCAGCGTGGTTGCCCACATCCTGACCGTCTCGGTGATCCGTCGTCAGACGGTCATCGGCGTCCTGCGTGAGCTCGGGATTGCCGACGCCGAGGCTCGCGATCCGATCGAATGGGAGCGCATGATGGCGGCACGTGGCTGAAGCATCGTTGTTCGATCTCAGTTACACTTCGCCACGTTCAAGGAGCGACGATGATGAAGTGGAGCAAGGCCTCTCATCTTTCGGAGGGACTGGTCGATCTTTTTCAGGGCGAAAGCGTCGACCGTCGGTCGTTCCTCAACGGCGCGGGTAAGTTCGCCGCAGGCGCGCTGGCAATGGGCGCCACCTTTAATATGATGCGACCCAACTCTGCCTCGGCCCAGCAAGCGGCGAAGATGACGCATGCGGCGTCCACCCGGATTCTCGATCGCCTCAAAACTCAGTTCACGTTTCAAATCTCGGTCGACGTGCCCACCTTGGAGCTGGGTCTCGCGGTTGCCGCTGCGGGGCTCGCCGGCGGCGTCACCATCGTCGAAATGGGCACGCCGCTGCTCAAGAACCAGGGCATCTCGAACATCGTGCCGGCCTTCCGCCGGAAGTTTCCCGACGCGCTCCTGCTGGCGGACCTGAAGACGATGGATGGCGGCGGTTTCGAGGCGCGCGCCGTCTACGCGGGCGGCGGCAACATCGTGGATTTCCTCGCGCTCGCCGGCGTGGATACGGCGAAGGCCATCTGCGCGGTGCGCGACGAGTTCAGGCGCACCGACCCCGACCTGCCGCGACTCGTCTTTTCCGACATCATGGTGCCGCATCAGGGACCGGCCTCACAGGCCGTGGAGGTCGCGCATCGCATGCTCGATGCCGGTGTGGACTGCGTTGGCATTCATCTGCAGTCCGACGCGCGGCGCGCCGACCCGACACTCATCGAAAAAAACTATCTCGGTGATGTGGCCCGCGCCCTTTTCGAAAAAGTCGGCGGCTCCGCCCCTGTGCAAGTAGTCGGCGGGCTGAGCGTAGCACAGGCAAAGAGCCTGGCTGAGACCGGGCTTCGCGCCTTCGTCATCAGCGGCAATCTCGGCGAGCCGGACTCCCGCGCCCGGTATGACCTGCCACCCGATCAGATCGAGCGCTACGTGGGCCGATTCATTGCCGAGGTCTCGAGCGCTAAGCCGCGCTGACGCGACAGCTCGACGATACCGGCGATTCACCTTGCATCAGGATCGCCGCCGGCGGTAGATAGAAGAGCCTCCAAACCCGACCGACACGATCGCATTTCGTCGGGTTATCGAATCCATGTCGAGTCAAGGGCGACAACCACATGATCCCCAGGTATCTGAGCGCATTGACGGTCGGCTTCTGTCTGATCGTGGCGGGTGGCAGTCCGCGAGCGGCCACGCTCTATCGATCTGACTTTGAGAACGGAACAACGGGAAGCTGGACGCCGGCGAGCGGAATCTGGAGTAGCTGTCGAACCGTCACCACCGGCACTCTCGAGCTCTGTCAGACAGATGCCACGGCGCAGCTCTCCTCGGCTGCTTTCGACGGAGACTCTGCGTGGACCGATTACTCGGTCCAGGCCGAAGCGAAGATCTACAACTACGTGTCCGGCGAGATTGGGATTATCGGCCGGGCGCAGGATGCCTCTCATTACTATCAACTGTCGCTGAAGCGAGATGCGGCGGGGAACAAGAAATGGTGGTTGTCGAAGAATGACGGTGGCGTCATCACCGTGCTCGCATCAGGCATCCAGTACTTCCAGAGCGGCTATTACTACCTGCTCCGGCTCCGGATGTACAAGCAGCATCTCGAGGCGTCGATTTCATTCGATAAAGGCGTGACCTTCGATTCGCTGGGATTCGCCGAAGACACCCGCTATCGCAGCGGCCGGATCGGCCTGATGACCGGCAACACGAAAGGCGTATTCGACAATGTGGCGGTGACCACGCTCGGTGGACCCAACGTCCGGCGCTTCGGTCACGTCGTCATCATGTCGCTGGAGAATCAGAATTATGCGAAGGTCATCGGCAGCCCGTACATGCCGTACTTGAATTCACTGCTCGACAGGTCCGCTCTGCTGACCAACTTCTTCGCGAATTTCCATCCTTCGCAGCCAAACTATTTTTCGCTGACCACGGGCCAGGGCTTTTACACCAAAGAGGGTCCGATCCCGCCCGCGACGAACAACCTCGTGCGAGCCCTCGCGACAAGAAACAAGAAATGGAGGGGCTATTTCACGGACGTCACGACCCACGAAGCGGTGTTCCGGTATTTTCCGGAGGTCTGGCAAAACTCAGCGCAGTTGGCGAACCTGGTGCCGATCTTTCCGAATTTCATGAATGACGTCACCGCCGGCTCTCTTGCCAGCTATTCATTGATCCATGATCTGCCCACGATCAACGGCCACGATTGTCCCGATGGCGGGACGTGCCTGGCACCGGTGGACGAGCAGTTGAGACAGACGATCGATCCGTACATCAACCATCCGTCGTTTATCGCGAACCGGGATCTGTTGATCATCGCGTTCGACGAGGCACAACTGGATGACATCACGTGCAGCGGGCCGATGACGATTCCGCTCACCCCCGAGGCGCAATACCGGGGTGCATGGAAATGCGGCGGCCAGGCCGCGGTGATGGTGCTCGGCGCTGACGTCAAGCGCGGCTACCGATCGACGAAGCTGTATCACCATGAAGCGCTCCTGCGCCTCTCGCTTGAAGGCCTGGGAGTCACCGACTCGTTACCCGGCGCTTCAGCCTTTGCGCCGGAGATGAACGAGCTGTTCGAATCGGTCTCGACTCCCCCGAGCTACCGCGAGATCGTTCTGCACACATATACGGCGCCCACGAGCGCTGGATTGTTTCGAATCGATCCAGACAGCGGAGCTGCGGGCGGCGCGAGCGAGCATCATCCCGACGCGGGAGCCGCAAAGGTCGCCAACGCCGTGCCGGCTCCTGCCAACTATTTCGAGATGACGTTCAATGCTGACGCTGGCAAGGCGTATCGACTCTGGGTTCGTGCGAAGGCCGAGCGGAACTATTACGGAAATGACTCGGTCTACTTTCAGTTCTCGCAGAGCGTGACCTCTGCTGGTACGCCAATCTATCGAATCGGAACGACCAGCGCGACATCGTTCGT
>JBKPNQ010000154.1:0-10663 GCA_046732715.1 Acidobacteriota bacterium
GTCCTCGGCTGGGCGCATATGCTTCGAACCGAGCGCGTGCCGCCGGATGGCGTGCGGCACGCCATCGAGGTCATCGAGCGGAGCGCTCGGGCGCAGCGGCAGCTGATCGACGACCTGCTCGATGTCTCGCGGATTGTCTCCAATCGCCTGCATGTCTCGCGCGAACCGGTGAATCTCGCCGACGTCATCGAAGCCGCCGTCGATACCGTTCGACCCGAGGCGCGTGCGCAACACATCGACATTGAAATGACGCTCGACCGCTCCGCGATCGTGCTCGGCGACCCGCGACGTCTCGAACAGATCGTCTGGAACCTCGCGTGGAACGCCGTCAAGTTTACGCAGGCATCCGGCCGTATCAGTATCAGGCTCGAGCAGGTCAACCACGAGGCGGTTCTCACCGTCGCTGACACCGGGGTCGGGATCGCATCCAAGTTCCTGCCGCACGTGTTCGAGTGGTTCCGTCAGGCAGACGCCAGGGCCCGCAGCCAGTCAGGCCTCGGACTTGGCCTCGGGATCGTGCGCCACATCGTCCGTCTGCATGGAGGAAGCGTGCGCGCGGAGAGTCGTGGAGAAGGTCAAGGAGCCACGTTTGTCGTGACCCTCCCAGCCCACGTGGCTGAGAACGCCGCGGCTGGCCAGCCAGCATCTCGCTCCGTTCCGCGCCCGCTGGCCACCAGCCTGAGGGACGTCCGCATCATTCTCGTCGAAGACGATGATGACACGAGGGAACTGCTCCGGCTCGCGCTCGAACGAGCCGGCGCCGCCGTCGACGCGGTCGCGTCGGCCAAGGAGGCACGCCGCGAAATCATGGACGATGCACACGATGTCGTGATCTCCGATGTCAGGATGCCGGAGGAGGATGGCTACTCGTTGATTCAGTCGTTGCGCAACGCCGGGATCTCGACTCCCGCGATTGCGCTTACCGCGTTAGCACGGCGCGAGGATGCGGACGCCGCGAGGGCGGCAGGTTTTCAGCTTCACATCGCCAAGCCGATCGACACCGCAGGTCTCATCGACGCGGTCTCCCGTCTGATACAGGACCACACTGTCCACTGACTCTGAATCCCTCGTCGCTAATCGCTGATCCTCGAATCGCTGATCCTCGAATCCTTAATCCTTGAATCAGCCAGCAGCCAGCAGCCAGCAGCCAACCGCGAACTGCAATCAATCGATCAGCCACGCAAGAGACAGGCGCGTAAATGTAATTCGTTCGTACGGCTCGCTCTCGCCGTTTTCAAACAGCAGCCCGATCGATCCGTCCGCAAGAACACCCAGTGTCGAGTACGCCGCGGCTTTCCCGTGAACGACCTTCGCGATCGGCCAGCTGCGGCCGCCGTCACGGCTCATGCGGATGGTCAGGTTCTCGCGCTTGAGCGATGCCGGGTTGGAGAAGAGGACGATGTCGTCCTGCGGGTAGCGCACGATGCTGCCCTGGCAAATCGGCTCGATCAGCATCGGATCGTGAGCGGTTGTTGACCACGCGAGGCCGCCGTCCCGGCTCTCGGCGATCGCGCGCGTATAGTACTGCGGATCCACCCGCGCGTTTCGCATGTTCCAGAGCAGCGTGCCGTCTGCGCGTTCGATGACTTGAGATTCGTTCGTGTGGTCGCCGGCGACACCGCCAATTTTCCAAGTCCCGCCGCGATCGTCGCTATAAATAATGTGCGATCGGCTGATGCGGGTGCCCGATTCAGAATGATTGCACGGGACGACCAGCCGTCCGGTTTTCAGCTGAATGCCGACACCCGGTCCAGTGGCGTACCATCGCCAATCCGGCTTCTTGACTGATGACGTGATGTCAATCGGCTTCGACCACGTGGCGCCGTCGTCGATGCTCTTCATCAGCCAGACCGTGCGACCCGCAGCGGCGACACCGTCGACGATGTCGGCTTCCTTGACGTCGCCGGGATTGCCTGTGAGCAGCAGCAGGATGGCACTGCTCTCACGCTCCACGACGAGGGTGGGGTTACCGGTCGTGTTCGGCCCGTCATCGTCTATCACCTGCAGCCGGGTCCAGGTCGCACCGCCATCGACGCTGCGCTTCATGACCAGGTCGATGTCGCCGCTGTCAGCGCGGCCGCTCTTCCGTCCCTCGCAGATAGCGATCAACGTACCCTTCGGCGTGACGATGAACGAGGGAATGCGAAAGGTGTGATACCCATCCTGACCGGCCGTAAACACGTCGACCCGGGCGGGTTCCGCGATTCCGACCGCCATCGAGGTGAGCAGAAGCAGGAGCACGGCGTAATACGATAGAAGGCGCATCAATGATCTCTTCCTCGATCCCATCCTCACGGCGCTACGCGTGGCTCGTCGTCGCGGTCCTCGTGCCGGTGGCGCTTCTCAATTATCTCGATCGCCAGATGCTCGCGTCGATGAAGTTCTCGGTGATGCGGGACATTCCGGATATCGCGCTCGAAGCGAAGTGGGGAACTATCCTCGCGCTGTTCAAGTGGGTGTACGCCTTCCTGAGCCCGGTTGGAGGGTACCTCGCCGATCGCTACAGCCGACGTTACGTGATCGCGGGCAGCCTGCTCGTATGGTCGGCGGTCACATGGACGACGGGTCAGGTTCATACCTACGAGCACCTGCTGACGACGCGCGCGCTGATGGGCATCAGCGAAGCGTTCTACATTCCGGCCGCCCTCGCGCTGATTGCCGACTTCCACACTGGAGACACGCGGTCACGGGCAATCGGATTTCACCAGATGGGCATCTACATGGGGGTGATCATCGGCGGTTTCGGCGGCTATGCCGCCGATCAGCCCGGGCTGGGCTGGCGGTGGGCGTTCGAGACCTGCGGCGTCATTGGCGTCGTCTACTCCTTGCCGCTGTTTTTCCTGCTCCGAAATCCACCGCGAGACGAACGATCGGGCAGTACGGCCGTCCCTTCGCCGGCCGGCGGGATCGCCGAACTCCTGCGCAACGGCTCGTTCATTCTGCTCGTGCTCTACTTCACGCTGCCGGCGCTGGCCGGATGGATCGTGCGTGACTGGATGCCGGCGATCCTCAAGGCGGAATTCGGGATCGGTCAGGGATTGGCGGGTGTCTCCGCCACCGTGTATTGGCAGACGGCGGCGATCGCCGGCGCGGTGGTCGGCGGATGGCTTGCCGATCGCTGGATGCGAAAGACACCGCGGGGCCGGATTCTCGTCAGCGCGCTGGGCATGTCCTTCATTGTGCCCGCGATGTTCGGTGTCGGTTATGCGCCGCAGACCGGCCTGTTGCTCGTCGCCGTAGCGTTTCTCATCCTGTTCGGCATTGGGTGGGGATTCTTCGATTCGAACAACATGCCGATCCTGTGTCAGGTCGTGCGCCCAGAACTGCGGGCCACCGGCTACGGCATCATGAACCTGGTCAGCATCAGCTGTGGCGGCGTCGCTGACTGGGGGTTCGGGATCCTCCGCGACCGCCACGTGCCGATCTTCGGCATCTTCGCGGTCTTTGCGAGCGCCGCGATCGTTTCGATTGTCCTCGTGCTGCTCATCAGGCCGCGCTACGCGGAAACCAAGGCCGCCGCGCCGGCTCACTAGATGTGATTCAACACGGAATGGGACAACGCGAGCGAGCGCAGCGAGCCGAGCCACGCGAACGGAGTGAGCCGGCGAAGCGGTGCGCGAGAGAGCGTGTAAGGGAGTCCGAGGGGCGAAACCCTCGGAGTGATGATGAAACTGAAACGACCCCTTCAGGAATTGATCGCGGCGACGTTTTCGCCATGTCACCCGGACGGCTCGATCGCGCCGGAGGTCGTCGCAATCGAGGCATCGTTTCTGGCGACGCACGGTATCAAGACGGTGTTCATCACCGGCACCACTGGCGAATGCCACTCGCTGACCTGTGATGAACGGCTCGCGCTCTATGACGCGTGGGCTCCGGCCGGTCGCGTGCACGGTCTCGCGGTGATCGCGCACGTCGGCGACAACTCCATCGAGAATGCGCGGCGGCTTGCCCGCCGTGCGGCCGAGCTCGAGCTTGCAGCGACGAGCGCCATTCCACCGATGTACTTCAAGCCAGCCGATCTGAAGGCGCTCGTCAACTGGTGCGCCGAGGTGGCTTCGTCCGCGCCGGGCCTGCCTTTCTACTACTACGACATTCCAAAGCTGACCGGCGTGTCCGTGCCGATCGAGCGCTTCCTGATCGAGGCGCGATCCCGCATCGCCAACTTTGCCGGCGTCAAGGTGACGAATCCAGATCTCGTGTCGTATCGCCGCAGCCTGGATGTCGCCGAGGGATCGTTGGACCTGCCGTGGGGGACCGACGAGGCACTGCTCGCAGGCATTGCGACCGGTGCGCGATCGGCGGTCGGCTCGACTTACAACTTCGCGCCCCGGCTCTACGTTGATCTCATGGATGCGTTCAACCGCGGCGATCTGGTCGAAGCCCGCCGACTGCAGTCGCTGTCGATCGCGATGGTCGACGCGATCGCGGCGACCGACTTCATTGGAACCGCCAAGGCGCTGATGGTACGCCTCGGCGTTCCTGTTGGTCCCGCGCGCGCTCCACTCGGAAATCCGACGAACGATCAGTTCGAGTCCGCCTTTGCGCGTCTGCTCGAGCTCGGCTTTCAGAAATGGGGCGCCACTCACTGTTAGGGCATGTCGACGGTCGCGCAGTCGACGACCTGAAAGTCCAGCGTGCCGTTCGGCTTGAAGTCGCCGTCGTTGTCGAAGTTGACGGTGCCAACGAAGTTCGCGTCCGTGATTCCGGAGACCGTGAAGTCGTTCAAGGACTCCGCAGTTGAGTGGACGAAGAATCCCAGTCGGACGGTTCCATCCGATTTCATCGCCGCGGTGCCGTGGAGTGGACCGACTCGGTTCACGACGGTGGTAAAGAAGAATCCCTTCAACGAGATCGCCCCGCCCCGCGTCAAGGGTTCCACTCCGCGGAGGATGAACATGTTGTAGCCTCCGCCGCCAGTGGGGGCTGCGATACAGACGTCCCGGACCTTGCTGGCTGGTGCAGTCCCTGCGTTCACCGATACACCGGTGACCCATCCGGCGAGCACGAGCCCGAGAGCGACGAACACTGCTTGCATCAACGCTTTCATTTCACTTCTCCGTATTTCCGTACAGTTGTTTGATTGCCGTCCGCACACGTACGTCCTGAACGCCTGCCGGCACATCGGCGGCACATTGGCCGCCATAGGTGAGATCGAGAATTCCGGCCGCAACACGACACGTGCCACGCGTGGCGGGTTTCTCTCCCCGATTTCGATTTAGTTAGTGAGGGCCGATTCTCCGGGTTCAAGAAGCGGACGTCGACTTGAGGCCGCTGCAGTCCCCGCCGAAGGTGCAGCTCCCATTACTCATGACGCATTGGCGTCGACAGTCGCCGTGATCCGGCAACTGAAGGAGGTTCTATGTCGGAAGTCAGTGCAACAGCCAGAACGCCTCGAGAAGCGCTGAACGGCGTCAATACACCGGTACTGATGGCCACCATCAATGCCGTCAAGGAAACACCGGCGCTCGCGAAGTTCCAGTTCCGCGCGTCCAGCCGATGGATCGACGGCACCTACAGCGAATCGCGAGTGGAGTCTTTCAGCGGTGCGGGTGGCGAACACGCGCATCAGAGCCAGTTCACCTATGCCGCTGACCATCCCGCCGTGCTCGTCGGCGAGGATCGCGGTCCGACGCCGATCGAGTTCCTTCTTCACGGGCTCGCGGCGTGCATCATCGCGGGAATCGGCAACATCGCTGCCGCGCGCGGGGTGAAGCTGACCTCAGTAGAGTCGCGCGTCGAGGGCGACATCGACCTCCGCGGTATTCTTGGTCTGTCGGGCGACGTCCGCAACGGCTACGAGCGAATCCGCATCACGTTCGACATCGCCGGAGATGCGCCGCCGGAGAAGCTGCGACAGATCGTCGAGCAGTCGAAGGCGCGCTCCGCTGTGTTCGACGTGCTCACGAACGGCGTGCCTGTCGACGTCAGCATCAACGTGGGATGAACCGCCGTGCCTCACATCACGACGGTCGTCATCGGGGCCGGGCAGGCGGGGCTCGCGATGAGCTATTGCCTGTCCGAGCTCCTGGTCGATCACGTCGTGATCGAACGAGGCAAAGTGGCACAACGGTGGCGCAGCCAGAGTTGGGACTCACTGACGCTGCTGACGCCAAACTGGATGACCCGCCTGCCGGGATTCCACTACGACGGAGACGATCCTGACGGCTTCATGTCGGCCACGGATGTGATCGGGTTCTTCGACCGCTATGCCGCCCTGTCGCGCGCTCCGATTATTGGCGACACATCAGTCATCCGCGTCGTCCGCACCGGAGAGCGCTTTCGTGTGATTACCGACCGGGGTGGCTGGTCGGCCGACTCGGTCGTCATCGCCACGGGTTACTGCGATCTGCCCGCCGTTCCGGCGCCGAGCCTCGGCCTTTCGACCTCAATTGCGCAATTGACTCCTTCGAACTATCGGCGGCCGGCTCAGCTTCCGACCGGCGGGGTCCTGATCGTCGGAGCCTCTGCCACCGGCGTGCAGCTCGCCGACGAGATTCAGCAGTCCGGACGGCAGGTCACGCTCGCCGTTGGCCGTCACCTGCGATTGCCGCGGACCTATCGCGGACGAGACATCCTGTGGTGGCTGGATCGACTTGGTGTGCTCGACACGTCCGCCGATGCGGTGCACTCGATCGACGTCTCCCGTCAGCAGCCGTCGCTGCAACTGGTCGGCAGGGCCGACCGTTCGTCGCTCGACGTTGGCATCCTGCATGCGCATGGCGTGCGCCTGGTCGGACGCGTCCGCGACATGAACGGGTACCAGGTCCGGCTCGCCGACGATCTGATCGCCAGCACCGCTGCGGCAGACATCAAAATGGCGGAGATTCTGTCGCGGATCGATCGGCATATCGCGGCGAACGAGCTCGCCGCTGACGATCCCGAGCCTTTTCGGTCCACCTGGTCACACACGGAGAACTCGCCAGAGCGCCTCGATCTGAAATCTGAAGGAATCGAGACGGTGATTTGGGCCACCGGCTGCCGCCGCGCCTATCCGTGGCTTCAGATTCCCGTACTCGACCGGCGCGGAGAGATCGTGCACAATGGCGGGTTCACACCGGCGTTCGGGCTTTATGTGCTCGGCATGAATTTCCAGCGACGACGGAACTCCAGCTTCATCGATGGCGTCGGCGCTGACGCTTGGAAGATCGCGGAGCAGATTGCCTCGTCTGCCGTCGGCGTGCGCGTCGCCTAGAGGACGTGACCGACGGTCCTGGGCGGAGGCTGGCTAGTGACTCATCCTGAACGTGCTGAATGCTGAATGCTGATCGCTGATTGACAAAGACATCGGGCGCGACGCGTTCTTGAAACCAGTCCTAGGAATTCAAGTCCATGAAATTTGATGTCGTCGTCGTTGGAGCGCGGTGCGCAGGAGCGGCAACTGCCATGTTGCTGGCCCGGGCTGGCGCGCGCGTCCTTCTCGTCGATCGAGGTGTCTACGGCACGGACACGCTCTCGACCCATGCACTGATGCGCGGGGCCGTGCTGCAACTCCATCGCTGGGGCGTGCTGCCCGCGATCGTGGCGGCAGGAACACCGGCAGTGCGCTCGACGACATTCAGCTATACGGACCAGGACGTGACGGTTTCGATCGAACCGAGGTTCGACGTGGGCGAGTTGTACGCTCCACGTCGCGCGCTCCTCGACCGTGTCCTGGTCGATGCCGCTGCCACCAGCGGGGTCGAGCTCAGGTATGGCGTTCGGGTTCAAGATGTCGTCAAGGATGCCCGAGGACGGGTGTGCGGGATCGTCGCGGCTGATGACCGCGGACGTTGCGAGATCGAAGCGGATTTCATCGTCGGTGCCGACGGGCTGCACTCGACGGTCGCGGAACGCGTTGGCGCGGCAAATGTTGTCACGGGCCGGTACTCGACCGGAACGTTGTACACCTACTGGGAGAACCTGCCGATCGACGGCTACTACTGGCGCTTTCAAACCACCGCGAGTCTCGGCGCGATCCCCACGAACGACGGCGCGACGTGTGTGTTTGTTTCTGTGCCGTCGCGGCGCCTCGCCGACGAAGTCCGCGGAGACAAGCGCACCGCCTATCGCCGATTGCTTCACACGGCATCGCCTGCATTCGATGCAAGGCTCGACGGTGCGCGAATGGTGGAACCGATCAGGGGATTTGGCGGACCGCCCGGATTCCTCAAACGCAGCACCGGACCGGGTTGGGCGCTCGTCGGCGACGCAGGCTATTTCAAGGATACGCTGACGGCCCACGGCATCACGGACGCGCTTCGCGACGCGGAACTGCTTGCCCGGGCCGTCGTCGCCGGGAGCGCGGAGGCGTTTGCGGATTACGAGAAGACGAGGCACGATCTGTCGCGGCGTCTGTTCGAGGTGACCGACGAGATTGCGTCGCTCGACTGGACAGACGAACGCGTGCAGTCGCTGCATCGAGCCTTCAGTTCCGAAATGTCGCGCGAGGTGCGTGCGCTTGCCGCACTGGAGCCGTTTCCATGTCTGTTACCGTCGGCCAGCGCGCCACACGAAGTCTGACCATGACCGCCGCGCACGTCCGCGCGTTCGCAGAAATTTCAGGCGATTACAATCCGCTGCACTTCGACGAGGCATTTGCCGCGCGGACCAAGTTCGGCCGCCTCGTCGTCCAGGGTGGACTGACGACGGGCCTCCTTCACGCGCTCGTTGCGATGGACATGCCGGGACCCGGCACGGTGTTCTTGAGCCAGAACTGGAAATTCACGGCCCCGGTCTACATCGGCGACACGATCACCGCGGACGCCGAAGTCATCTCCAAGCATGCCTCGAAACCGGTGGTCGAACTGCGCGTGGAGATCAGGCGCGACGATGGGACGACGGTGCTCGAAGGCTCCGCCTGGTGCTTCACCTTCGAGCCGTCCGCCGTCCCAGCGCCCTGAATGGCTACTTGTAGAAGTAGTAGTCGGCCTCGTAGTACACCAGCCTCCGCGTGTTGACTGTCGTCGCCGTGCACTCAGCGACCGCGGGCTTCAAGCCGCCGACGGTGTTCACGCGCTGAATGTACTGCGTCGACGCCACCCTGTCGCCCAGCGTCGGCCCCAATTGTGTGCCGCTCATTTTCAGCAGCAGCCACTCGATCGCCGTGGGGTCGACGGTGGCTCCCTTGTCCTTCCGTGCCCACACCGCGCTGGTGTCGCGCGAGTGCTGCCAGGTCGCGTCGATGACGCCGTCGATCGCGTTCTTGCTGTGGAAGTGCGTCAGGATTTGTTCGGCGGCCGCGTCGTAAATCGTGGCCTGCGGCCCGATGAAGACCCAGTCGAAGGCGTTGCCAGCGACCACGCAGATGTAGTTCTGTGTGCCGATCGCGTGTCCGACCAGGAACGGCTTGAACCCTTCGGGCGCGTCGAGCCCTTCCGGCACGGCCGGCGGGATGATTCTATCGGCCGCGCGAACTGCTGTGGAGAGAAGCGTGGCGAGAAGAACGGCAACGGCCATTCTCGTCGTCGAGGCGGTTGTGAGTTTCTGAACTGTGGCGAAAAATCGCGCGATCATTGTCGAAGCCTCCTGAGAAGACACGAGTGTCGTGGCGCTGGCGACATTGCGCAGCGCTCGGTTACATCGCAACGGTGGCAAACACGTGCAGAAAAAGGTGAGCGTGTGATCGCCCGGCGATCTCGGCTCCATGACGACTGCTGGCGTGCGTGTTGCGGACGGGGATATCTCGTCCCCTGACTCAGAAATCGAAATCGGCCGGCGAAAACCGACATCTATTCCGAGCCGAGGGGCGTCGCCCCTCGGACTCCCCTTGTACACGCGCCCTCGCTCGCCGCGTCGACGGCTCGCTCCGGTCGCGTGATTCGCTCGCGCGCTCGCTCGCGAGGCTATTTATTGGCGGTGGCAGATTTGTAGTAGCCTGTCGCGGCGGGAGGCAGGGGTAAATCGTGACGTCTGCTCTGTCGACGCTCATCGCATCCGCCGATCAGGGAGATCGTGCGGCCGCTGACACGCTCTTCGCGACACTCTACGACGAGTTGCACCGCATGGCGCGGCGCGAGCTCGCCAAGCGGGGCGCGGGCGTCACGCTTGGCGCCACCACGCTCCTGCACGAAGCCTACCTCGACATCTCCGAGCGGGATGGTGCGGCATTTCCCGATCGCAATCGCTTCATGGGATACGCGTCGCGGGTGATGCGCGGGCTGATCATCGACTACGCCCGCCGGCGGCAGGCACAGAAGCGCGGCGGAGAATTCGAGATCACGTCGATCGCCACCGACATTGCCGGGTCCGTCCCAGACGCGGACGGCCTCTCCCGTCTCAGCGACGCGCTGGACGAGCTCGAGAAGACGGAGCAGCGGTTGGCCCGGATCGTCGACCTGAAGTTTTTCTGCGGCTTTTCGTTCGCCGAGATCGGTCTGATGCTGAGTATTTCGGAGCGCACGGTACAGCGCGACTGGGAAAAGGCGCGAATTTACCTCCACCGCGTCCTCCGGGAGGACCTCGCAGGCAGCTGATGTCGCTTTTTGCCCGTCGATTCCGATCTTCTATTTAACAGGCGTGAAATGAACGTAATCGACAGTGGCCGCTGGCAACGGGCAAGCCCGCACCTGGACCGGGTGCTTGGGCTGTCCGCGGAAGAGCGCGACGCGTGTCTGCGCGCGCTGCGGGTCGAGGACCCTCAGGCGGCGGAGGACGTCGAGGCGCTGCTGGCGGAGCACGCCGAGTT
>JBKPNQ010000155.1:0-24803 GCA_046732715.1 Acidobacteriota bacterium
GTATGCGCGTGATCGTCGACAGCGAGGTCCGCTTTGACGCACCGGGCGACTATTCCGGTATCGAGTCCGCGCCGTCGGTCGGGCCGTGCTTCGGCAGCACCGTCTCGATACGGGAAATCTCGATCAGCTCGTTGAGGGCCAGTAATAGCGGGGCGAGTCGGAGGGCTTAAACGGAGACAACTTTGGAAACGTGCTGGAACACGGGCATTCCGCGACGTTGCTGAAAAGCAATCCAGCGCCCCAGTCGCTCTGTGCGACGTGCTGTGTGGGCCGCATCGCGAGGGCCTTGAAAGCTAGGGGCTTCTCGTTTATTGAAGTATGTTCCCCCAGAGGATCAGAGACAGGCTTCGTTCTGCCTATGGGCTATTGAACGAGTCCATCG
Source organism: Acidobacteriota bacterium (assembly GCA_046732715.1). GTDB lineage: Bacteria > Acidobacteriota > Vicinamibacteria > Vicinamibacterales > 2-12-FULL-66-21 > JALZOC01. The sequence goes on from JBKPNQ010000155.1 coordinate 383, forward strand.
CGCGTCGCTGCAGCGGACGAGCGGTGCGGAAGGATGCAGCATTCGCAGCGCGTGAGCGCCGCTCGCGGCTGAGCGGCAAAGCGTTGGGCAGAACTAGAGAGACACACACCAATCGGTGCTTGATCGGAAGGTCGTCGCTCAAAGGAACCGCCATGCCCGGTCGTCGAACCTTTTTGTCGCTTCTTGCAGGTAGTGCTATTGCCCCGCATCTGGCCTTGGCACAACGGCGCTCGCAGCCGCTCGCCCTGTACGCCAATGTTGGGCCGGTGCTCATGCACTACGACGTCGATTCGGCCGCGGCGGAATTGATCGAGCGCGACTCGGTAATAGTGCCGGCCGCAGTACAGTACTGTTGGCCACATCGAGACCGGCGCCACTTCTATGTCGCTTCAAGCAACAGCACTCCCGGCAATGCGCAGACCGGCACCGAGCACTACGTGACGGCCTTCGCAATCGATGCGACCACGGGTGCGCTCAGTCCGATTGGCGATTCGATGCGCCTGCCGGTTCGGCCGATCCACATGACCCTTGACAACGAATCTCAACACATTCTGGTGGCGTTCAACACCCCGAGTTCGTTGCGCGTGTATCGCGTGAACAAGGACTTCACCCCAGGGGAAGAGGTGCCGCAAGGGGCGATGGACGCAGGCATTTACGCCCATCAAGTGCGCGTGACGCCGGACGGCCGCCATGTCGTGCTGGTCACGCGCGGCAATGAAGGCACACCGCAAAGCCCCGAGGATCCCGGCGCGCTGATGGTGTTCGACTACCAGCACGGAATCCTCTCCAATCAGGACAAGATCGCACCTAACGGCGGGCGGGGCTACGGCCCCCGCCATCTCGATTTTCATCCGACGGAGCCGTGGATGTTCGTGTCGATCGAAACGCAGAATCAGATGCACGTGCACCGCATGCAGGGTGGCAAGCCGCTACCGGAAGTCGTTTTCAACAAGACGACGCTATTGGAGCCAGGCAACATCCGTTCGCGCCAAGCGGCAGGCACGGTACACGTTCATCCGAATGGGCGTTTCGTCTACGGCGCAAACCGCTCGCAGGATGTGGTGGATTTCAAGGGGAAGAAAGTCTACAAAGGCGGCGAGAACAGCATCGTCGTCTACTCGATCGACCCACACACTGGTGAACCGAGCGCAATTCAGCACATCGAAACGACCAAGTTCCATCCACGCACGTTCCACATCGATCCGAGCGGACACATGCTGGTGGCGCAACACAACCTGCCGTTGAATGTGCGCGATGGCGACAGTGTGCGCACCGTGTCAGCAGGTCTGTCGGTGTTCCGCATCGCTGCGGATGGCAAGCTGACTCTCGCACGCACTTACGACATTGACGTCGGAGACAAGAGCATGTGGTGGATGGGGATAGTACCTCTGTAAAGATCCGACGCGAGACTGTTGATTTCGCGGCGTTCGTCCAGAACGCCAAGCGTATCGCGGGCATTCGTCAGATCTCGGTGATCGGATCGGTCACGACACGGAAGCCGAACCCGAAGGATCGAGGTGCTGGTGGTGGTCTCGGATGAGGCCGACCTCGCTCTGTTGGCCAGTCGCTTCGCAGCCTCGTCGAGGCTCAGAACTTTGTGGCGCGTGGCCATCCAGAGCACATTCGCAAGCTCGGCCTCCCCGACGGCCGCCGTACGTGGCCGCACAAGCCAATTCGCAACATCGTTCTCGATTGGGTAAAGGACAAGGCACTGTCATGAACCCGTGGATCCCTAAGGCGGTAGTACTGGCCGGTACCCTGACGATGCTTGCCATTCGTGTCCCACATGGCCGCCGAAGTCGAAGCGTCAAGGTCGCCAGTAGCTACAAGACTCCGCTTGAGACTGGCCTGTTGGTTGTGGTCTGGGTTGGATTCTTCGTCCCCCTTATCTGGCTCGTGTCACCTGTGCTCTCGTTCGCCGAGTACCCCCTCACTCTCGGCCCACTCATCGCCGGGGTGATGTGCTTCGTAGTCGGCCTTTGGCTCTTCTACAGGTCGCATGCCGATCTGGGCACAAACTGGTCGATCACCCTGGAGGTGCGTGAGCAGCATCGGCTCATCACTCGAGGCGTGTACTACCGCATCCGCCATCCCATGTACTCCGCGTTGGTACTGTACTCCTTGGGTCATATCCTGATTATTCCGAATTGGGTGGCAGGTCCGGCGAACCTGATAGCGTTCGCGATCCTATTTACGCTACGGGTTCGTGCGGAAGAACAGATGATGAGCGACACGTTTGGCGATGAATACGCAACTTACGTGGCACGAACGAAGCGACTTGTCCCCTGGGTGTGGTAAGCACGCGCCCGGCTAACACTGCGATGGAGCCGTCGCACCCGCCGTCGGTGGCCGCGCCTTGCTGTGGTGCGCGGCGGTGAGCGAGAGACGCGCATGCGGCTCGAGAACGGGAGGTCATGCGAATCGGGATTCAGCGCTTTTGCACGACGCGGTCAATGTCTTTCAGCAATGCATCGATAGAGGTTCGCCGCCCCGCCGCATAAGCCGTGGCCCAACGATCAGGGCCGAGACGGGCACGCACCTCCCGTTCCGCCTGTTCTCCAAGAGCCTGTACCCATTTGTCGGCGACGGTGGCGCCGGTGCGATCCGTGACGTCGTCCCGAGCGCCGAGAATACGCGCCGTCCACAGGTCATCGCCCTTGAGTGCTGCGGCGACGGCCAGGGGCACCAACGCGTACACGATTGCGAACTTGTCATGGAGCTGCCGGAAGAGTGTCAGGCTGTCACGCACGAACGCGATCGCCTCATCGGGACTGCCGCGCTGCACGGCGAGCAGGGCGCGACGAAACGACACCAACGCCAGGAACCACGGACCCGCGTGCCGAAGCACGGAAGTGGCCTCATCGAGCAGGCGTTCTGCCTCAGCGGCATCGCCGATGGTGAGGGCGACCTTTGCCAACCCGTTCAGGGAATTCCCAACTCCCCACCAGATCGACAGCCTCCGAAACCCTTCGACACTGCGGGTCAATCGCGCCCGCGCCGCGGCAGTGTTGCCAACGGCATGTTCGATGTGCCCGAGCAGATGCTCAGCCTGCGCGATCATTTCCGTGTCGCCGGCTTCGTGGGCCAGCGCGAGACCTCGCGTCAGTCCGATGCGGGCGCGCTCGAGATCTCCCAGCGAGTACCACATCATGGCCGCCCCAACCAGTGCTCTCGATTCGGGAACGGGCGGAAGGGACGGCAGGTTCAGCACTTGTTCATACCACTGAAGACCTTCGGCCGCGTGCCCACGGATCACCCAGAAATACATCAGCCCCCAGGCGATGTTGGCGGCTTCGGCCGACCGGCGGTGCTCGATGAGCCATGTGAGCGCGCCACGGTAACTCTCGAGATCGTCACGCACGCGATCCAACCATTCGGCCTGCGCCGAACCAAACAATCCCTCTGCGGCGAGGCGGGCTTCGTCGGTGCAACAGCGCGCCAGCCCGGCGAGTGCGTCCTCGCGCTCGCCCGATGCGGCAAGCTCGAGAGCCGCGTACGCCCGCACCGTTTCGAGCATCTGGTACAGCGGCCGAGTCGCGGTTGAGGCCTCGGCCCGCAGAAGGAGGCTCTTGTCGATCAGGCTGGCCGCTGCGCGGAGGGCATCGTCGTCCGGGATGCAGGTCCCGTCACGACCGGACAGGACGGCCGCGGCTGCCTGGATAGAAAACCGCCCGGGCAGGGCGCCGATACGACGGAACACGCGTTGTTCGTTCGCGCCGAGCAGCTGATAACTCCAGGCAACCGTCGCGTTCATGGTTTGCTGGCGCTCGGGCAGATCGCGCGGACGGCCGACCGTCGAGAGCAGGACGTCGTGTTCGAGTCGGCCGAGCAGATCATCTGGCGTCAGCACTTTGATCCACCGGGCCGCCAACTCGAGGGCGAGCGGCAGGGCGTCCAGATGTCGACAGATCTCCGCGACGGTGGGCCCGTTCTCGACCGTGAGGCGAAAGTCGGGTTGCACGTCCCGCACCCGTTCCACGAAGAGTCGCACTGCGGGGGAGCGCACCAAATCGGCGGGAGATCTCGAGTCCGCGCACGCTTCCAGCGCAAGCGGCCCCACCGCGTACTCCCGCTCGCCTCGAAGACGGAGCGGGGCGCGGCTGGTTGCCAGCACGCGGAGTGCGGCCACTCCACTCAGAAGATCCGCAACCAGCGGCGCCGCGTCCAGGACCTGCTCGAAATTGTCGAGCACGAGCAACGTGGGCGTTCCTTCGCACGCGGCCCGCGCGCGCCTCGGCAAATCGAGCGTCGTCGCGTCCAACACTCCGAGACCCTCGGCAATCGCCGGCGCCACGAATGCGGAGTTGTGAATCGAGGCTAACTCCACGAACCGCACGCGGCACGTACCTTCTGCCGCGACCGCTCGTGCGATCTCCAGCACCAACCGAGTCTTCCCGACTCCTCCTGGACCGGTGAGCGTGATGAGACGCGCGCCTGGATCCGCGAGCCAATGCCGCAGCATCTGCACGTCAGCATCGCGACCGAGCAGACTGGTCAGCGCCAGCGGAAGCGAGCCGTCGCTCAGTTCATCGAGGACGGTGGTGGGTGCGGGTGACCGCGCGCTCGCAAGGAGCGCGTCGTGTGTCGGACGAGTCAGGTCGAGTGCCGCTGACAACGCGCGCACGGTCTCGACATGGGGCCGCCTTCGCTCCCCGCGCTCCAGTGCGCTTACCGCATGGACCGACAGGCCCGCGATCGTGGCAAGCTCCTCCTGCGTGAAGCCCGCCGCCTCGCGGAGCGCCTTCAGTTGCGCGCCGAACGTCATCGGGGCGCCAGGTTTCATCACCGTCCATTTTACTGCTGCCGTACGATGGATTCTCGACGACGGTGTTCGCCGATGGCGGACTCGCGGTCACGCCGCCTTAGGCGGCGGCAGCGTTCCCTGGCTCTGAAACGTCATTCATTCTGGGTCAACGAACCGATGCCGCCATAGGCGTGGGCTGCCGGTTCCGCCCGCCACGATAATAGTGGTGCACGAGGGCGTGCCAGAATCGAGTGAGGGATGACTCTTCGGTTGGCGACGTGGCTCACGAAGCCATTTTGCCGGATGATTTCTCGTCCGATTGCTCGTCGCGCCGATCAGTCAATGGAGGCAGCTGCAAGAGAGGAACCCGCACTGCTGCCGGCGTTTCCTGGTTGGCATTCCTAAATTCTCGGAACTCGGCCCGACAATCGTGGGTGGCAAGAAAGTTCATGAATCGTTTGTAGTCTTCTGGCGGCATCCCGAACAATTGAAGAAGCGCGCGATAACTGCCACGGGTCACACCCAAGCCGCGGCGCACGAGCTGTCGGATGTCGTGCCGGGTGATGTCTCGGTTGATGAACAGTGGATGGATATGCTCCCAGAATGAATAGCCGCCAGAGACGATGACCTGATACAACTCGTCGGCCAGTTGCCGCCGGCGTTCGCGGGATGGCAGTAACCCGGCACCCACGGCGGTGATCCCGTCGGGCAGATGCTGGACGTCGATCACGCCGTCGGCCGGCGATCGCCAGACCAGCTGTTCGATGACGTTCTGCAACTCCCGCACGTTCCCCGGCCAGCGATAGCGTTCGAGCGCCTTCCAGGCCTCTTCGGTCAACGTCAGGTCGCGCCGGGAAACGGCGATGAAGCGCTGGCCAATCGCGCGAATGTCCGGTCGGCGCTCGCGGAGCGCGGGCACATGAAGATGAATGACCTGCAGGCGGTAGAAGAGGTCTTCGCGGAACTGACCGCCGCGTACGCGTTCCGCCAAGTCTCGGTTAGTCGCCGCGATGATGCGGACGTCAACCTTGCGGCTCGTATCGCTGCCGACCGGCTGGATTTCCCCGTTTTCAAGGAACCGCAACAACAAAGCTTGCATGCGCAGGCTCATCTCGCCCACTTCGTCGAGGAAGAGGGTTCCGCCGCTGGCCAGGACGATTTTTCCGACTTTGCCTCGGAATGCGCCAGTGAAGCTCCCCTTCACGTGTCCGAACAGCTCGGACTCGAGCAACGATTCGGTCAGCCCCGCACAATTGACGGCCACATACTCGGCCTTGGAACGTTGCGAAAGCTGATGAATGTGCTGTGCAAGAACATCCTTGCCGACACCGGTCTCTCCGGTGATCAAAATCTTGGCGTCACCAGCCGCAGCTCGTTGAGCGAAATCGAGCAGCTCACGCATGGCTGGGCTTGCAGCGATCAACGTGCGTGTTTCGGTGTCTCGTCGAACCCGGGATTCCATGGCTTTTTACCTGCGGCGTTGCGCTGAGGAAGAACGCCGCGTCAGCCGTTACGGCAAGATCCCGGCCGTTTGGTGCGATTGTTAACCTATTGATGCGACAGCACTTATGAGATTACAACTTTGATGGATCTGAATGTGCGAACCATTTTGGCACACTGAATATGTCTCAACTCTGTCAACTAGCTGATATATATACACTTAACTCAAGTTCAATAATGTAACACTAGTTGTCTTATGATGACTCAATATGACTCTGATGATCAAAGGAGCCGTTTTTCCTTTACGGGATCGCAGTCAGTGTCATCAGCTGCCGGAATCGCACGGGGCGCCCGTCAATTGTGGCCGGCTCAAACCGCCAGGCTTTGGCAGCGCTGAGGAGCATGAACTCGTGAATGTTCCGAGGAACCGTCAACATCCTGACTCGTTCGACGAGACCATTGGCCGCAATCGTGAGTTCCAGCGTCGTGCCTCCAAACGCTGACGCTGTACGCGAGTCGTTCGGGAACTTTGGATAGACGCTCAAAGGCAATGTCACTTGCAGATCGGCTTGAGAGTAGATTCTCTCTGGCGTTTCCATCGAGGAACCCTTGACGTCGGCGACGGTCACCCCTCCCAGCTCCGGTCTCGGTGCAATTTCCACCACTAGTTCGGATGGCAATATCGTCGGGTACTGGTACGACACCGTCCTGGCGGCCACTTGGAGCGCTGGCGGTGGAGCTGCAGCCAGAGTTGCTGTTGCCTTCGATTCTGGCTTCGCTTCTCGCCCGATCACTGGGACTTCAGCGACCTTGCTGTTCCGTTGCCGTGTCGACGTTGGCACCGTCGCGCTTTTCGTGTTGGGACGTACCGGCATAGCCTCGGCTTCTGAGTTTTCGCCGGTCGGCGGCGTCTGCGGCGTGAGCAGGTCGGGCAGGCGGTGGCCGATCATCCAAATCAACCCAGCTGCGAACACGGCACACGCGCCAACGGCTACCGCAAGCCGGCTGACGCGTCGTCGCGGAGCCAGAGGGGTGAGTGCCGTCTGTTTCTCAACGGCGGGTGCAGCGTCGACGCGCACCGACGGTGCGGTCTCGCGGGGCCTCGCCGTCAACGCGCGCTGCCGGAACGCCTCGATGATGCTTTCCGGGTTGGGCCGTTCAAAATACGCGAGCGCCTCGGAGAACTCCGTCAAGCTTGCGAAGCCGCCGTCGGTTGCTGTGGCCTGACTCGCCGCGAGGCGCAAGCGCACCGGGACGTCGTTTCCCAGCATGAGCCCAAGCACATGGGCGGCAGCTTGGACGGGGTTTCCGTCCGATCCGCCCGGCGTTGTGATGGACCCGCCAGGCGCGATCAGAATGTCCTCAGGACGGGGAAAACCCGACTCTCGGCCTTCCGCGCGCAGCTGGCGGCACACGAGCTGGACGATGGCGATACCTTCGAACCACTGCGGCACCACGTCGCGGGCCAGCAAGTCATCAAGGCGAAACTGATTCTGCATAATCGGATCTTTCCGCTCGCTGTTACCTGGTTACCGCTGCTGACGCTGGCGCCGCGAACCGCGGAACCAACGTTAAAAAGGCATTGACCGCGTTTAGAACACCCTCGTCACGAGATTCAGACCTGCGCCGAGCGTGTGCCGGATGGCGCTTTCGAGTTGCAGCAGCATGGCGTCGAAACCGCCTGCGGACACCGTCCCGGCCACCAGCAGCGCAGCGACTGGTATCGCGAGCATCCAGACGTCTGCTCCGCGTCCTCCTGATGTGCGCATATTCACTTCTCCCGTTCGTCCCAGATTCCGCGCGTGTGCGTCTAACGTTCGGGCGCGTTGTATCCGCCCGCACTTCGCACCGTGACCTCTGGCGCCGACTTGAGCGTGATGCTGACGTGGCGCCACTGGCCGTTCCGTGCCCCGTTGGTTGACGTATATCCCACGATATAGCGCCGCCTCAGGTCTTCCACCACTCGCTGAAACTCCGTTCCCAACTCAGAAACATCCTCGGGCAGCAGCGCTCGTCCTCCGCTCAGACCGGCGAGTTCGTTAAGAGCCGCGGCATCGACTTTGGTGCCCAGGCCGATCGCGAACACCGTCGTGCCGCTCTCTTTCAGTTGGCGCTTGACATCGGCCAACGTGTGCGTGCTGCCCGGCGCCGTCCCCGGATTGTTCTCGTCCCGTCCATCGGTCATCGCGACGATCACTCGGCGTCCTTCCGTATGTTCCAATCGACTCAGAGCGGTCGACACCGCATCGAAGAGCGCGGTGCCGCCTCCCACCTTGTAGCCGTCGATCGCCTGATTACTGGAGCTGCGGTCGGTGGTCAGATCCTGAACCAGAGTGACGTCGTCTGCGAAGAGCATCACTCCGAGTTTGTCTTCGGGTCGGAGTGCGGCCGCGAACGCTCGTGCGCTTGCGACGACATCCGCCTCGCGCCGGCGCATGCTGCCACTGGCGTCGAGTGCCAGGATGATGGAAACGGGTTGCGACGCTTCGTGAAATGAGTCGATGTGCTGGGCGACGTCGTCTTCGACAACGTCGAGGTCGTCGGCGGAAACTGACAAGTACGCACCGGAAGGATCGGTGGCGGTGAATTCGATGGTCGGGCGTACCGGCGCGGGCTTTGGCGCGAAGTAGCCGGGGCGTGCGGCGACGTGATAGCTCGGGTCTGACACCTGTACCGAGATCTGGCGCCACTTCCCGTCGCGGTTCTGATTCTTCGGCGTGTAGGTCAGAAGATACCGATTGTGTACCTCTTCCACCAGCGCCGTATGGACGAGTTCGAGCTGCGACTCCGTCGACGGCAGGAATACGCGCCCGCCGGTTTCAGCGGCGAGTCTCCTTAGAACCTTCTCGCCTCTCAACGACACGCCCGCGACTCCGCCGATCCCAACGGCATAGACGGTAAGGCGTGCTGCTTTGACAGCAGCAAGAACCTCATCGACCGCAGAGATGCTGTTCTCATCGTATCCATCAGTGATCAGGATGACGACGCGCCGGCCCTCCGACTCCGGGAAGCCATGGGCCAGCTGTAACAGCGAATCGAGGATTGCGGTCCCGCCGCGGCTGCGGATTGCCCGGATTGCGTCTGCGACAGTTTGCCGGTCATCAGTCGGTCCGGTCACCGACAGCACGCTCTTGGCGAACGGCGCGACGATGGTGCGATCGAGCGGTGTCATGTAGTGGTAGAGCAAACCGGCCGTTCGTTGGACGAAATCGAGGCGGCGCGACATGCTGCCGCTGCTGTCGACCAACAGAGCGTAGGTGGCACCGACCGTTTCTTGTTGCGCGAGATCGAGCACCTGCGGAACGCCATCTTCGAGGACGGTGAACGCAGAGGCAGGAACGTTTTTCAGCAAGTGCCCGGTCTTGTCCTGGACCGCAGCGTCGACCAGCACGCTCGTGATCTCCGACTCTTCCACGATGTCGAACGGCTCAAGCACCACGGTGTCGCGTCCTTCGTGGCCGAGCGAGTCTGAAACCGCGACCGCAATTTCACGACGTTCGAATGGATTCTCGTCGATCCATTCGGCGACGTAAGGCGCGCCATCCGTGTCGGTTTGGAACAACTTCCCGTCGATATAGAACCGAACCGGCCCAAGGTCTGCACTTTGCCCGCACTGGACCTGCGCGACGATCCGAACCGTGTCAGCCGTACCGGTTCGTCCGAGTGGCGAGGTAATGCGGACGGCCAGCGCGGCTGGCGACGACGGGGTCGCGGCAGGCGCCATCGGACCGTGAGATGACGCGATCCCCAATCCGACCTGTGCTACGAATACGAGAATACCGGCGCTCATCAACATATGAACGTCACGCGTAGACCGGCGACACCTCGCGGTCGTTCACGAAGTAGCTGTTGCAGGCGGCTTGCAGCAGTTCGGGAGTGAGGTGTGCCGGCCGGCCCAAATACGAGGCAAGCGACAACGCCTGCTTGATGAGATCGCGCGGATGGCACCCGCGCAGCGGAATGTTGTGCGGCCGATAGTAACTCTCGAGCAAACGCTCGACGACGCCCGGATCCACGGTCGCGCCAAGATCGCGGCAGCAAGCGGCGAAGATGGTCTTGAAGTCCTGGACGGTCGGGCTCTCCGCGAAGATCTTGTACTGGATGCGCCGCAGGAACGCTTCATCGACGAGTTCGGCCGGACGAATGTTGGTGGCGAAGACAATCATGGTCATGAAGGGGATCTCGAACTTCTGCCCGCTCTGCAGCGTCAGGAAGTCGACCCGGCTTTCGAGGGGAACGATCCAGCGATTCAGCAGTTCGCGGGGAGAACACTGCTGCCTGCCGAAGTCGTCGATCACCAGGACGCCGCCGTTGGCGACAGCTTGAACGGGAGCCCGATAGAAACCGGTCGTCGGGCTGTAGCTCAATTCGAGTGACGAAAGGGTCAGCTCTCCGCCGACCATCACCATCGGTCGACGGCAGCGAACCCATCGCCGGTCGCCGGCCTGAAGGCTCGTCAGGCGGTTGTCGTCCTGTTCCGAGGCGACGACTTCGTGATTGACGGGATCGAAGAGACGCACGATCTGACCTTCGACCTCGAGGGCATGAGGAATCGCGAGGTCGCCTTCGAGCAGATTGTGAATCGCTTGAGAGATGACGGTCTTGCCGTTCCCCGGGGGCCCGTAAACGAACATCGAATGGCCTGCATTGATTGCCGGCCCGAGTTGATCGAGCACCGCATCGCTGATGACGAGGTGTGAGAACGCCTGTCGAACTCGCTCTTGCGTTGCGCCGTGCGGTACGGAGGATCGATAGGCGTGCATGTAGGCTTGGTACTGCGCGAGCGGAACCGGCGCGACACCGACGTAATGACTGCTCTCGAGAAAGAGTGCCGCTCGGGTTCGGCCGCTGTCGGTGATCCGATAGCGATACGAGGCGCCACCGACGACACCGCCACCGACGATGGAAATCTGCTGCTGGATCTTGAGCAGCTCGAGCGCGGGCTGGATGACGTGAAATTCAAGGCCCAGTCGGCGACTCAGCTCCGTTCCCGACAGCTCACCCGAGAAATGTAGCGACTTCAGCGCGAGTTGCAGGATCAGATCGAGCGGAATCCCCGCTTGTTCGACACTTTGAGGCGATGCGGGAAACGGAACGACGTCGTCGGAGACAGTGACATTGGCCATAACATTCCTATTGTCCAGAGTCGTAAGAGCCACGGCCGGCTGCGCCGGCGAGCGCGAGCCGCGCGCGAATCAGTTCCGCGCGTTCTCGCGAGATGTTGAATGTGGGTCTAGCCCGGCTTGCGGCATCGAACGATGCCAAAGCACTTCGCTCGTCGCCCACGGCGAGATACACGATGCCGGTGTTATACAGGCCGCTCGCCCGATCGCCACCGTCGAGAAACTGCGCCCGCGCGGCATCCATGCGACCCGAGGCGGCAAATGCGAGCGCCAGGTTGTTGCGAGCCGCCGACAGCGATGGATCCAGTCGCAGGGCCGCGGTGCACTTGTCGATCGCGTCCTCGATCCGGCCGCTGACGAAGGAGAGGTAGCAGAGATTATTGACGGCGTAGGCGGCATCGGGATCGAGCCACGACGCCAGCTCATACGCCGCCCGCGCATCTGAGTAGTGCCCGAGTGCTTGCATTATCGTGCCGAACGTATTTCGCGCCGACGCAGACTGCGGGGCATAAAACGTGGCGCGATGCGCGTCACTGACGGCGAGTTCAGGCAAGCCCCAGTCACGCCAGACTCGAGCCAGGCCTTCGTGGGCGGCGGCATCGCGAGGATTCAGGGCGAGAGCATCGTTGAAGTGACGGTAAGCGCTATCCAGGACGCCAAGCTCGAGGTAGCGTTCCGCGACGACGCGGTGGGCTTCGCCTGTGGGTGCTTTGAGGACCTGTAAGAGATCGGCGGCGAGCACCGGATCACGAGCCTCCAGCGTCTCGGCGGCGTCTTTCGTGGCCGACGGTTTTGCGCTGGCGCTCAAGCGCCGCACCTTCTGGATGTACTCCCGGAGCGAAACATTCGTCGAGAGATTCGTCGAATCTGGATCGCTGGGAGCGGTCGGCGTCGCCGCACGCGGCCCCCGGGCAGCGCACCCGGCGAGCAGCGTGGCGGCGACGGCAACAACCGTTCTCTTGAGGAGAATGCGCACGAGGCTTAGTCCTCCTGGTTGAGGCGGCTGTTGCGACGAGCGATGTAGAACACGAGGAGAACGCCGAGAACCGCGAGCAGAACGATTGTGGTGGTGTCCATGTCTTCTCTCCTTGTTGAATGATTAATTAGCCACTTCTCCAAACACGCGGACGAAACTGATCACAGCGGGTCCAAGGATCACGATGTACAGGGCCGGGAACAGAAAGAGCACCAGCGGGAATACCAGCTTCACGCCGATCTTGCCTGCCCGCTCTTCGGCATTCTGGCGACGCTTGACTCTGGATGTTTCGGCATGGGTGCGCAGTGCCTGCGCGATGCTCGTTCCGAACTTGTCAGTCTGAACCAGCAACGCCACCAGCGACTGCACGTCGTCGACCAGAGTTCGTGCCGCGAAATTCTTGAACGCTTCCATGCGGGACTTGCCGGCTCGAATCTCTGTGGTAATCAGTCGCAGCTCATACGTGAGCGCGGGATACGAGAGGCCGAGCTCGTCTGACGCTTTGACAATCGCCTGGTCGAGCCCGGATCCCGCTTCGACGCAGACGATGAACAGGTCGAGAGCATCGGGAAGTCCTTCGCGGATTTCTCGCTTCCGCCGCTCGGTCAGCCGGCCGAGTACGAGACTCGGGACCAGGTAACCAATCGCCCCGAGGACCAGAGCGAGCACCCCTCCTTGGCTGAGGCCAAGAAGCGATATGGGGACGAGCGCGAAAGCGATCGGCGTCACGACGCAGGCGGCGCAGTAGACCAGGACTGCCGTCATGCTGGTGAACCCGGCACGCGCGAGCCGGCGACGCAGGCGCCCCATTTCCTTGGGCGATTTCGGAATGCCGGGAATCCGTTTCAGCCGCGGATCGACGGCGTCGACCAGCGTGACCTGTGCGTCGACGACGCCGGTTGGGCCGGGCGCCGCCATTTGACGAAGTCGACGCCGCTCAGGGGCCATCGCGGTGACGATCGTCGACGTTCCATAGCCAGCCACGAGGGCGACAAAGAGGAACGCGGCGACGAGTGTAACGACGACGTCAGGTTGCATCAGCTCGCTCCTAGTACCGAATGTTGACGAGTTTGCGAATGATGATGGTGCCGAGGGCCTGCATCGTGCCGCCGATTGCCAGCATCTTGATTCCCAGCGGGTCGGTGACCATCGTTTTCATGTGATCGGGAGACACGAAACACAGGATCACCGCCAACCCCGGAGGCAGCGCGGCCAGAATCCAGCCAGTGATGCGGCCGTGCGCGGTTACGACACGGACCTGACGCTTCACCTTGAACCGCTCGCGGATGACGCTGGCAAGGTTGTCGAGCACTTCCGACAGGTTGCCTCCGGTTTCGCGTTGCGTGAGCACTGCGGTCACGAAGAACCGTGCATCGAGGATCGGAACACGCTCCGCCATGCTCTTCAACGCGTCGCTGATCGGCATGCCGAAGTTCTGTCGGTCGTACACCAGCTTGAACTCCGCTCCCACCGGAGCGGCAATTTCGTCGCCGACCATCTGCAGTCCAGTGGGAAATGCGTGACCGGCTCGCAGGGCTCGCGCGATCAGCGCAATCGCCTCGGGAAACTGTTCCTCGAATAGTTCTAGGCGCTTGTTTCGCGCATACCGAACGATCAGGTACGGAATCATTCCAAACAGCGGCGCAGCGGCAAGGCCAAGATAGGTGTAGTAGGTCAACCACTTCACCAATGCGTACCCGGCGACGGCGGCGAGGATTGAGGCCATCACCAGCGTGCCGACGGTGATTTTCAGACCCGATTGGGTCACCAGGCGTTCCAGTGGTCCCGAGACGCCGGTCGCGCGCGAGAGCATCGCCTGCACGGCGCGAACGTTACTGAGCCGGTCTTTCGGTCGCTCGAGCTGCACCGATTTCGCGCTGGCGGTGCCGTTCTTGGACCCGAGTCGGCTCAGCAACTTCGATCGCTCGAAAGACTCCAGCCGCACAACGAGCGCGAAATACGCGCCGAGCACGATTCCCAGAACGACGACGAATGTGAAAGCAACGATGACCATATGTCTGCCTTATTGAATGACTCTGACGTGCTCGAAGAGATCCGCCGGCAAGTGCACGCCCGCCGAGACCAGCCGATCGGAGCACTTCGGTCGGATACCGGTCGCTCTGAACCGACCGCACACCTTGCCGTCAGGACCGACACCGGAACGGTCGAACAGGAAAATGTCCTGCATCGTGATGACCTCACCTTCCATACCAGTGAGCTCCGAAATCGCCATTACTTTCCTGGTGCCGTCCGCCAACCGGCTGACCTGCACGACGAGGTTGATCGCCGACGCGATCTGCTGGCGGATCGCCTTCTCCGGAATGTTGAGGTTCGCCATGGCGACCATCGTGTCGAGGCGATACAGGGCATCTCGCGGGGTATTGGCGTGGATTGTCGTCAAGCTGCCGTCGTGGCCGGTGTTCATGGCCTGCAACATGTCCAACGCTTCTTCGCTACGGACCTCGCCGACGATGATGCGATCCGGGCGCATACGCAGGGCATTGACCACCAGATCGCGCTGGCGGACCGCGCCTTTGCCTTCAATGTTTGCCGGTCGTGTCTCGAGCCGGACGACATGCCGCTGCCGCAGCTTCAGTTCCGCGGCGTCCTCGATCGTGACGACCCGCTCGTGGTCGTTGATGAAGGTCGACAGGATGTTGAGCAGCGTCGTCTTGCCCGCGCCGGTGCCGCCGGAAACGAGAATGTTGAGCCGGCACGCGACCGCGGCGTTCAGGAAATGCTTCATCGGCTCGGTCCACGACTCGCGGCCGACGAGGTCGTCGGCGCCGAGCTTGTCGGTGCGAAACCGGCGAATCGATACCGCCGCACCGTCGAGGGCGAGTGGCGGAATGATGGCGTTGACGCGTGAGCCGTCCGCGAGGCGGGCATCCACCATCGGGCTCGACTCGTCGATGCGTCGCCCGATCGAGCTGACGATACGTTCGATGATCTGCTGCAGGTGGCGCTCGTCTTTAAACGTAATGTCCGTCGGTTCGAGTCGTCCGTTCCGCTCGACGTAGACCTGATCGAACCGATTGACGAGAATGTCGGACACGGATGGATCGTGCAGCAGCAGCTCGAGCGGTCCGAGACCGAAGAGCTCGTGGAGCACGTCATCGATCATGCTCTCCCGTTCGTAGAGGCTGAGCGGCGTCGTATCACGCTCACGATCGAGCATGCCGCTGATCAGTGAGCGAATCTCCGGTTCGGCGTCTTCGCGCCGGACCCGCGTGAGGCGATCGAGATTGAGCCGGTTCAGCAGATCCTGGTGAATTCGGCTCTTGAGCTCCTGATAGGCGAGATTACGAGTTTCACCCGCCAGGGGCGACAGCGTTTCGAGAGCAGCGAGAGGTGTCATATGCTCGAGGTCCTTTGTTTAGCGAACGTTACCGACGCCCTGACAGCAATCCTTTGAATCCGCTGGTCGCCCGTTCACTCTTCTTCGTCTCCACGCCGGCCAGATCCCGAGCGAGTGCGGTGAACGATGCCGAGAGCTGATTGTGGTTGTCGAGCGCAAGCGGTCGGCCCTTGTGCATCGCGAGTAACGCGCGGCGATAATCACTCGGGACCTGGTGGGCGATCGTGCTGCCCACGACCTTTTCGACATCCTGGTGATTGATCTCCGAGCGACCGTCGGTTCGGTTGATCACCGTCATGACGTTGGTTTTGGGATACCGCACGCGCAACGCTGCAGCCATTCGGCCCGCGTTCCGTACTGTCGCCAGCTCCTGATTGGCGACGACGACGATGTTCGCGACATGGTCCAGGCTGTCGAGCACCGTCAGGTCCGAGCGCGGCACATCGAGAACGGTGTACGCATACTGCGAAGCGGCCAGCTGGATCACTGAGCCGAGTCGGCGGACATCGGGCACCCGCGTGGTTGGGCGATCCGCCGACGCCAGCAGATCGAGCCCCGACACCGTGCGGCAGACGAGGCTCTTCAGGAATTGCGGGTCCAGGCGGTGCAGGTTTTCGAGTGCGTCGAGCACCGAGAATCGTGCATCAGCACCGAGAAACACCGCGGCGTCGCCGTACGCCAGGTGCAGGTCGATCAACAACGCACCGGCGGGTGAGAGCTTGGTGAGCGTGGTCGCGACGTTCACGGCCGTGGTGGTCGTCCCGACGCCGCCCTTGGCGCCGACAAATGCGAACACCGGTCCGGCGACGCCGGGGCGGTGTTGCCCAAGCAAGCCGGTCAGCGCGGCGTCGATGTCCGCCTGCCGAAGCGGTTCCGCGATGCACTCGTTCACGCCGGCACGCATGCCTTCAAGCATCAGCGCCGGCTCGAGCGTTGACGCCAGCAGGATGACGTTCGTCGTCGGGTGCTGTCGCTTGAGCGAGGCCAGCTGCGGCGGAACTGCCGCCGCATGGCGGAGATCGACGAGCAGCACATCTGGCTGTGCGGCCTTCGCATCCACCAGCGTGCTCAGATCATTCACCCAGGTCACGGTCGTCACTTGACCCGATGCTCGAATAAGTTCTTCGAGCTTCGAATCGCGCGGACCGACAATTGTCAATGCACTAGTCACAATTTTCCTCTCACCGAACGAGTCTGACGGTCACGAGAAACGAGGCATTGCCGGGCAGCGACGATGCGCCAATCGCTGTGGCGGGGATGGTCATGATCCGGCCGATCACCGACGAACCATTTGCTGCCAGCGTGATCGCCCCGGTGTTCCTGTCGATGTTGCCCATCCCCTCGATGAAGAAGCCGAAGATGTTGACCATCCGCAGGACACCGTTATTGCCCGTCGGGTCCTGGCTCAGATACCAATCGATATCCATGACGCCAACGGGGACCACCCTTGGACTCGTCGACGGCGGATCGAATTGACTGCCGGTGATGCCGCCGTTCGACCAACTGGCACTCGAGTCGCGTGCGATCAAATCCTCGATGGAGTTGCGTGTCGAACCGACGGTCGCGCCTGTCTGCACGCGATAGCAGCCGCGTGCCGCCCAGTACGCCGTGTCGGTCCAGTTATTCGGAATCGATGCCGGGCACACCGTTCCCGCACTCGCAAAGCTCGACGGCAGGCCATTGCACGTCAGGATGTTGTTCTGCACCGTGTTGTTGCCGAGCTGTGTGGTGTCGGCGCGCGGCAGATCGAGTGTCCGGAACCAGCCCGAGGAAATCTCGTCGCCGCCCGTCGGACCCACCTTGATCCCGAACTGGCGTCCCAGGTCTGCTGGCAACGAGTAACCGGTACCAGGGCCCGCCTGAGACGGCGGAGTGTAGATGTCGTTTTCCTGTGGCGGACTGTTCCCCTGGCCGGTCGAGTATTTGTCGAACGTGGACGTTGGCAGCGGCGTGGGCCCTTCGGGTCCAAACTCGTTCCAGCGATCCACCACGGCCCACGGTCTCAGGCACGCGGTCGAGTCGCCAGTCACGACCTGCGCCGTCGCCGTGGCCACGACACCCTGGCTGGTGATGCCGGCGAGTTTTGAAAAGTATGTCGGCAGCGCATTGCCCCGGGCCTGGTTCCGAAACACATTGACCTTGACGCACTGGTCCTGCGGGCCCGGTATGCCCGGCGGGCAGGCCGGAAACGTCACGTCGGCATCCGTCACACTCGGTGCCTGATTCCACACCTTGTTGTCCTTGGCCATCGCAATCGCACGGGCGCGCGCCGCAGCCTGATCGGTCGGGCTGTTGAAGGCCAGCGAAATCGCGCCAGACAGCGCTCCCGCATCGGCAGCGTTTTGTGCCTGACCGCGGCTGACCCACATCACCCCGTAGTCGAAGACAAACGACGAGAGGGCGAGGAGAGCCAGCATCGCCACTGCCACCTGAATCAGCACGGCGCCCCGCTCGCTCGCACGACGAGAAGACAAGTGATGTTTATTCATGGTCTTTCTTGATCGCAGGAGGTGCAGTTTGTCCCTGGTGCGGCGCATCGACTACACCGCCGGCGCCGTCGAGCTGCTGACCGATATCACCCTTCTTGATGAACGGACGAATGCTGGTCGGCAGCGGTGGGACTTCATCCGGATTCAAGGCACGGACGAGACGTGGAGTGATGAGCACCATCAGCTCCGTCTCCTCCGCACGATCGGCCTTGCTCTTGAACATCGCGCCGATGATCGGCAGCTTGCTGAGAATCGGAATCGCCGCCGCATCCTCCTGCCGGATGTTGTCGAGCAGGCCGGCGATCGCGAACGACTGTCCGTCTCGCAGCTCGACGTCAGTTTCGGCGCGCCGTGTCGTGAGCGCCGGGATTCGGAAGCCCTCGAGCGTGATGCCATTGGCGAAGTCGAGGGTGCTGACCTCAGGACGTACCTTCAAACGAATGAGGTCGCCGGCAATCGTTGGTTTGAAATTCAACCGGACGCCGAATTCCTTGAACATGATGGTGACCGCGTTGCTGCCGCTGCCCGCCTGCACCACCGGGACCGGGAATTCGCCGCCCGCCAGGAAGCTCGCCTCCTGGCCGTTATAGGCAATGAGATTCGGCTCGGCGAGGCTCTGGAAGCCGCCTTTCTGCTGGAGCGCGCGGATCACGCCACCAATACCTTCTTTCCTGTCGAAGAAGAACAGGTTCAGGAAATCGCTGAAGACGAGCCCGTTGGGTTTTTCGTCGTCGAAGGCTGGCGCCGAAAACTGCTGTGTCGTGGAGCGCCCGGAATAGCGGCTGGCGTTGAGGAACAGGTTCACGCCCAGTTCGGTCAGGGCTTTGCGATTGACCTCCGCGATGCGCACCTGCAACATCACCTGCTGACTTTCGGAACCGCCCGGAACCTGCAGCATGTTGATGATCTTGCTCTTCGAGGTTGAGGCGGTCGCGATCTCGGCGGCCCTCAGCATCACCGCGGTGCTCGATACATGGCCGGAGAGAACGATCGCCTCTTCGTTCACGCTCACCGTGATGTCTTCGCCGGGGAAGAGGGCCTGCAGCTGCTGCTCGAGATTGGTGATCGCAGGTTCGACCACGATGTCGTACTGCTTGCGCTGATCGGATGACCACAGAATCAGGCTGACGGTTCCGGCTTTCTTGCCGTCGACCAGGACCTCACGCGGCTGCACCACCACCGCATCGGCGATCTCTGGATTGGTGACCGCGATGCGAGTGACATTGAAATCCGTCGGCACCACCGTCGACCGACCTGCCGTCACGAGCACGCGATCGAACTGCGGGCGCGCCGGCGTCACGGCGGTCTGTGCGGGCGCCGCCGCTGCCGTTGGCTGCTGTGCCGAGACTGGAAGCTGGCACTGCCCAGCCAGGAATACCGTGAACGCCGTCACACCGACGCGTGACAGGCGCACTTGCGATTTGAACGTGGTCATCGAACTATCTCCTCGGATCGCTTGGCCCCACGGAATGCCTCGACTTTGTAAACCGCCGGCGTGGGTGTGGGTGCGACGATGGGCTCGGGTGGTCGCGCCGGACCGCGGCGCACGGCCGGCGCTTTCGGCGCCGGTGCAGCCGCGCCGAACAGGGCCGTCGTCCGCACCCCGGAGGTCGCAGTCGGGTCCTGATCGAGCGGATTGCGAAGCGTCAGCATGATCTGTCCCGCCGAGGCGGCGAGCGCGATCTTTTCGCCATCGGCAGGCGCGACCAGCAAGGTGACCACCGTGGATGGAATCGGCGCGCCATCCTTGGCGTTCTCCTGGTCGTAGCGCGTGCCAGCGGTGAGCACTTGAACGTTGCTGACGACGACTCGGGTCGTGCTGTCTTCGTCACGGTTCTTCCCAGGCAGCGTCACCATGACGTCGACGCGGGTGCCCGGCACGACGAAGCCGGCAACACCGACGACCTCGTTCACCTTGACGGAGAGGGCGCGCATGCCTGGCGGAATCGAAGGGGGCAGCCCGGCGCCGGCCTCGAGCGCCGCCAGCTTGGCACTGGTCAGCGGCTCATTCTCGTCAACCGCACTGATCAGGCCGCGATTGAGCACGTCCTCCACTTTCGAGAACGCATTGGCCACCGGCGAATTCGCCGGCCATTGCACGACCTTGACGTGATCGGCGGTGATGCGTGTGCCAAGCTTCAGCGGATGCTGGGCGACGACGACGTCGACGGTATTGACGTCAACCGTCTTCGCCGGCATGCGCGAGACGATCCGATACATGCCAAGGCTCGCGACCGCGGCCAGAAGGACCGCGATCCCGACGACCAAGGCTGTGCGTTTGTTGCGATCCATGAGGTCAAATCTCCTTTTTAACTTCCGGCTTCCTTACGCATTTCCGCGACTGCTTTGAGCGGCACCGTCGTATAGGTCGCGCCGAACCAACCGCTGATTCTTGGCACGAACGTATAGGTATGGGTGTAGGTCACCACGACACGCTTGGCGTTGATCGGCGGCAAACCGGCGCCCACCGCGATGCTGACGCTCGTGATCACGACGCTTGGATTGGCGCCCGTCGTTGGCACT
Source organism: Acidobacteriota bacterium (assembly GCA_046732715.1). Lineage (GTDB taxonomy): Bacteria > Acidobacteriota > Vicinamibacteria > Vicinamibacterales > 2-12-FULL-66-21 > JALZOC01. The sequence continues at coordinate 21,036 of JBKPNQ010000155.1, forward strand.
CGGCCCTGGGTCATGTACGTCCGCACGCGGGCGTCGACATCCGCATCGGTGTACCCGGGCAGCACGGCCATCCGCGCCCCTTCACGTGCGGCGTTGGTGACCACTTCGTATCGCTGGAAGATGAAGCCAAACTCAGCGATCCCGAGCACGATGAGCAGCAACATCGGAAGGACGAGGGCAAACTCGACGAGTTGGGCCGCCTCCTCCCCGCGCAACCGTTTGAGTAGCCGTCTCACTTGAGCCATAACGTCACCACCGTTCCGATCGCGATTGGAAAGGCATAGGCGAGCCGGGGGCCGCGGGCTTGCTCGAGCGTGAGCGCCGGCAGCGGCTCCACGCCGACAATTCGCCAGTGCATCAGCACGAGATAGATGTTCTTGAGCGCCCTTCGCAGATAGCCATATGCAAGGGCGACAACCAGCGCGATTACGCCGCCGGCGATACTCGTGGCCAGCGCGATGATGGCCACCTGTCCAGGCCCGACCCACGCGCCGATTGCGGCCAGCAGCTTCACGTCACCCGCACCCATGCCGCGCAGGGCAAACATCGGGAAGAACAGCAAGCCACCGAGAGACAGACCGACGAGGCTCCAGCTGGCAGCCGACCACCCATTCGTGGCGAGATGGAAGAGCACGGCGCCGGCAGCGGCCGACATGGTCAGCACGTTCGGGATACGGCGGGTCCGTAAGTCGGACAGACACGCCAGCCCCAGGGTGATGCCGACGAAAATGTTGAGAGCAGTCATGATTCGATTACTTCCACGATTACGAGCAGCCACCGCCGGCCGCGATCGGATTCGGCGTGCAGCCAGATGTGGTTTGCACGCCGCTGTCGGCGGCGCCGTACACGGTTCCGACCGTTGTCACCAACAGCTGCCACGTCAAGATCGAGGCGATGCCAATAAGCGCGCCGAGCAGGGCGTATTCCACGATGTCCTGACCGGATTCGTCTGACCCGAACCGGGCCCACGTGGCGATCGCGTTGTCGTTGTTGACCATGGCGTGGATCTCTCGAGCTAGATGGCCGACCTGAGGGCGTCTCCGGCCGCCGCAAAGAATTCTTTGATGCGAGTGAGCTGCAGAATTCCGGTGATACAGGCGACGCCCAGCAGCGCGGCGAGGAGCGCGTATTCGATCAGGTCCTGGCCGCTGTCCTGTTGCACGAGTCGTTTGACTGTTCTCTTCATAGACTCTCCTGCGACCGCAGTCGTCTTCACTTCAATCCGGTTCAGCGTCACTCGCCGGGATCCGAAACGCACCGGGGTGTGAACCCCGGTGCGTTTCCACGTTTCGAACTACGCTGCCGCCAGGGCATCACCGATCTTCTTGAAGATGCCGTTGATGTCGGTCGCGAGCGCCTTCATCGCCACGATGCAGGCCACCGCGATCAGGGCCGCGAGCAACGAGTACTCGATCAGGTCCTGTCCCTCTTCCTCACGAACGAAGCGATTCACCAGGTTCTTCATGTCCGTCTCTCCTCGAATCAGTCAGTGAACTGCAGGGATCCCCCTGCCGGGTTGCCCGATCGCGTTCCGTCGTGGGCGCAAGGGTGGTTGCGAGTGCAACACTGTTCACCAGATATTGGTGATTGGCCCCTGGAACCGATTGAGCGTGGCGCAGTCCGTTTGCCACCTCGCATCCGCTGCGCTGCCGGATACGAGTGGAGCCGCCGGGGTTTGCCGGCGACGATGTGAAAGCCTCCCTATTCCATTTCCTGCCGCGATCGATGTGCGCCGACCACAGACAGCCGATGCGATTCGCCCGCCGCCTTCTCGCCGTTGGTCAGCCGGATGTAGCCGACCGAATCCGACTGACGTCGAAACAGATAGCGCAGTGACTCGATCGAGATCGCCGCGGTGGTCAGGAACGTCGCGCCGAGATGAAAGACTGTGCCCGTGCCGGTGATCTCCTGGCATCGCACGATCTGGACGGTGTCCTCGAAATCGCCACCGGCGACGTCCATGGTCAGCGTCGCGACGGTTCCGACCTCCAGCGCGCGCCGCGTCTCGATCAGACATCCGGCGGCGCTCACATTGAGCACGCGGACTCGAATGTCGGTCGTCAGTGAAGTCACTTCCTGCGGCGGCGTCTGCTGTCGTGCGTCAAACCTGCGATTCATTTCGCCTCCCGGCCGGTGCTGCCGATCGTGTCGCCTCGACCGAAACGTTCTGTCTCGAGCGGACTGAGTCGCAGCCGATGTTGCACTGAGCCGTCACAAATGACTGGCTCGCTATCAACAACCCGAACCGGGATCGGTCGCGACTCGTCGCCCATGAGATACACGGTGAGACGTTCTCCTTTGATTCCCGCTTCAGGGCTGACGACGAGGTATTCGCCGGCATCGGTGCGATGACCGATGACATCCCGCCACACCCGAAGCACTCCCTCCGCATTGACAACCTGCAATCTCGAACTCCGCCGTCGCACTGACATCAAAACCTCGCCGGTCGCTTTCATTTGATTCATGCGGCTGCGAATTCTTGACCGCAGATTGCATCTCAGGCTCGCTCTGCGCGCCGCGCTCTCGGATGGAGATAAGGCAAAGGCGATGCCGACGCCGCGCGCAACCGATTTGCCCGGTTGATTACTGGGCGAACTGCATCGAATCAGGCTTTCAGATGACGGACCCTGGGTTGGGCAGAGCAGTGAGGAGTTCTAGCCAGGACCAGAAGAAGGTTCGCGATCAGGGAGGATCGTCGAGTCGAAACGTTGACCGTCGTAGTGAACGATGGGCGATCGTTCAATCAGCCGGTCGACAGATCAAACGGTCGCCTACGGTCGTCTTCGATTGCGCGATCGATCCGGCGGGCAGCTCGATCACCGCGAAGGCGCGAAGCGAAGCCGCCATGCACCAAGGGCGCACCGTTGATCGCACTGTGATCATGCGGCCGTCGCGACTAACGAAAAGGATCTCGATCGGAAACGCATAAAGAACGTGACTGACTTCATATTCTCGGTGCGGCGGGGCGTTTATCTGGGCCGGTCCAGACTTCCACGCCGACACAACGACCGTAGTGCGTCGAGACCAATGCGCCAAGTGCAACGATTCACACAGCTTAAGCAAGACCATGACGGATGGTCGCGGGCGCGGCGTTTCCCTTGCCTCTGGCCCTTCTCGTTCCTAGACGCACCGGAGCCATCGTGATGAATGCAAGTGAAAACGAAGCGGCGGCTGGACTGGCAATGGCGCCATCCATTTCCAGACAAGCCATGGCCAGCGCGAACGTAATTCCGCGAGCGCTGGCACGAAGCCCACTGGTTGCCGCTGTTCCAATGGTCCGAGCGATCCTGATCTCGCAGGCAGCCATATTGGCGCTGACCGGGCCGCTTTACCGCAATCTCGGACTCTCGTTCGCCTGGGAGACGCTCGTTCCCTCTGTGTTCGTGCTTGCATTGCTGCTCGGTGGCTGGGGTTACCATCGCCTCGTGCCGGACCGCCGGAATGGCGAGATGGTCACAGACCTGCTACTCGCCGTTTTCCTGCTGCTGCTCCTGAGCACCATTGCCTCGCCGGTCCAATACGCCGCGGTGGCTCTGAAGCGGCCACTCGTCGACCATTGGCTGGCAGCAGCCGACGCGGCGTTCGGGATTGATGTGCCAAGCCTGACCGCGTGGACGCGCGCCCATCCGACCGTGCGCTTACTCCTCACGATCTGTTATGTGTCGTTGCTCCCCCAATTCGTGCTGGCGCCGGTCGTTGTCAGCCTGGTACTCAAAGATCGCCAACGGCTGTGGGAGTACGTGTTCCACTTCCACTTCTGCCTGATTC
>JBKPNQ010000156.1:0-70464 GCA_046732715.1 Acidobacteriota bacterium
CACCTGTGACATGTCGAGCAGCTCGTCAACTGCCGCGGGTCCGCGATCTTGTACTCCTGCACCAGCCGTTCGCCGAGGCCGGGATCGTCGGCCGGCCGCTCCCACGCCATGTTGAAGACCTGATCGCGCGGGCGCACGTACTTGGCCGGATTCCGGTGACAATCGAGGCACCAGTTCATCTGCAGGTTGGCCTCCTGATACATCAGCGGCATCTTGTCGACGCGGCCGTGGCAGGTGGCGCACCCGACGCCCTTCCTGACGTGGATGCTGTGGTTGAAATACACGAAATCCGGCAAGTCGTGGACGCGGGTCCAGCGAAGCGGCTTGTTATCGCGGAAACTGGCCCGCACCGGTTCCAGGATGGGCGCGTCGGTCCAGAGCTGCGAGTGGCAATTCATGCAGGTCTTGGTCGGCGGAATATTCGCGAACGCCGATTCTTCGACCGTCGTGTGGCAGTACCGGCAATCGATGCCCTCGCCGCCGACGTGATGCGCGTGACTGAATTGAATCGGCTGCTCGACGTAGACGCCCTGGTTCGTGTTGTATCCGGACAGGTGCAGCATCGCGACCACGCCGCCGAGCGACGCGGCGATGACGATGACCGCGAGAATGCTGAGTCGAGAGTAGATGTTGGTGGTGCGATGAAAGATCTGACTCATCGTGTCGACGCCCGCGCGAACGTACCCCCAAGAGCCTACTCGAAACCGGGTCGTTTTCAGAAGCGCGTTATGCTGCGCATCCCGGCCCGCGCCGCGACGCGGAACGGGCGTCCTTATAATGTGAAACTTTTCACAATGTTGTCAAATTCTCAGCTTTCAGTTTCCAGCTGCCAGCGGCCAGCGGCACCTGCTACTCTCACGCGCACCGCGACGTCATGTCGAACGCCATCGCATTAACCAACGTCACCAAGCAATTCAACGGCACGCTGGCCGTCGACGACTTATCGCTCTCGGTGCCGACCGGGTCCATCTATGGCTTCATCGGACCGAACGGGTCGGGGAAGACGACCACGCTCAGGATGATCATGCACATCCTGCTGCCGGATCGTGGACAGATCGAGGTGCTGGGATCGCACGACACGGCCGCCGCGCGAGACAAGGTGGGCTACCTGCCGGAGGAACGCGGCCTCTATAAGAAGATGACCATCCGTCGTCTGCTCCGCTACTACGGGCGTTTGAAAGGGGAGCCGACGGCCCGCGTCGACGCGGCGATTGAAGACTGGATGCGCCGAATGGAGCTGCCCGGCCTCCTCGATCGGCAGGTCGAGACGCTCTCGAAAGGGATGTCGCAGAAAGTGCAGTTCGTCTCGGCGGTCGTCTCGAACCCCTCGCTCCTGATTCTCGACGAGCCGTTCTCCGGGTTGGACCCGGTCAACGCCCAGGTGCTCAAGGACGCAGTCCTCGAGATGCGCGGTCGCGGCGCGACGGTCGTCTTCAGCACCCACGACATGGCCACCGCCGAACGCATGTGCGATCGCATCTTCATGATCTTTCGCGGACGCAAGGTGCTCGATGGCTCGCTCGAGAGCATCCAGGATCGGTACGGCGCCGACACCGTCAGGGTCCGAACGTCCGGGGGCCTGGCCGCGCTGACGGATCTGTCCGAGATCGAGGCGGTGAACGACTTCGGCCAGATGCAGGAGATTCGGCTGCAGGGCGACCCGCAATCCTTTCTCGCCCGTCTCGCGTCGCGGACCGCGGTGTACCACTTCGAGGTGACGCGACCGTCACTGCAGGACATATTCGTCCGGATCGCGAAACCCGATCGAGGTGCGTAGCCGCCGAGCGGAAATGCCGACACAGCCATGCGCAAAACACTGATCGTCGCCCAATCGGAATTCACCACGCTCGTGAAAACGAAGGCATTTCTCATCAGCTTGATCCTCATGCCAATCGTCATGGGCGGATCGATTTTGATCGTCCGGTCGACGAGGGACGCCACGGACAACAAAGATCGAACGTTTGCCGTGGTTGATCACACCGGCGTGCTTGCTGAACCGCTACGCGCGGTCGCCAGCTTGTATAACTCGTCCACACCGTCAGCCATCGACAACGTCTTGCCGCGAAAGGGCCCACGTTTCATCCCCATCGAGGTCAAGCCAGATGGACGACCCGCCGACGAATTGCGGCTGGAGCTGTCGAACCGCGTGCGCAAGGAAGAGTTGTTTGCCTTTGTCGAAGTGCCAGCAGAGATTCTCGACCCGGCAGCCGGTGCATCCATCCGGTACTACTCGGATCATCCTTCGTACAATGCGTTGCCGCAGTGGATCCGGGCCACCGTCAACGCCGTCGTTCTCAACGAGCGCTTCCGGCAGGCGTCGGTCGATCGCGCGCTGGTCGTCCGGCTGACGAAGCAGGCGCCCATCGACGAGCGGGGGCTGTTCGAGTCAGCGGCGGGCGGAGGCGTCAAACCGGCAGAAGAAGTGAGCGTGGCGCGCGCGATCGGCGTTCCGCTGGCGGCGCTGGTGCTCATGTACATGACCATCATGACCAGCGCGCCCCAGCTCCTCAACAGCGTAATCGAAGAAAAGATGAGCCGGATCAGCGAAGTGCTCGTCGGCTCGGTCACCCCGTTCACGCTGATGATGGGCAAGTTGATCGGCGGAGCCGCCGCCTCGACGCTGCTGAGCGTCATCTACATTGCTGGCGGCCTGATTGTCGCGCAGTACTGGGGCGGCTATGCGAGCGCCATCACGCCGTCGATCGTTGGATGGTTTCTGCTCTTTCTCCTCCTGTCGTTGTTCATCTTCGGATCGCTGTTCATCGCGATTGGTGCCGCCTGTAACGATCTGAAGGATTCACAGAACATGATGACGCCGGTGATGCTGCTCGTGATGATCCCGGTGTTCACGTCCGGATCGGTGCTGCGCGCGCCGGATGGCACGCTGGCGACCGTGCTGTCGCTGGTGCCGACTGCGGCGCCGTTTCTGATGCTGCTTCGCATCTCCCTTCAACCAGGCCCACCCGTGTGGCAGATTGTGCTGTCGATTCTGCTGATGGCGGTCACGGCTATCGCCGTCGTCTGGGCGGCTGGCAAGATTTTCCGAACTGGCCTTCTCATGCAAGGCAAGTCGGCCACCTTTGCCGAGATGCTCAGGTGGGTGGTGGCGAAGTGAATTGCTGAATGCTGATGACGATTGCTGATTGACTCATCAGCAATCGTCAATCAGCAATTCTGTTACGATTTCCGGATGGATTCCCGCGTCCTCGCCGCACGATCCGGACTCGGTGCGGTCGTGATCGCCTTCGTCATCGCCACCGCCGCCGCGGCGCAGCAACCGGTTCAGTACAAGGTGTCGTTCCCCGAGCCCGAACATCATTACGCCCAGGTCGAGGTGACGTGGGGCGGCGTGACTGGCGCAACGCTCGAAGCGAGGATGAGCCGATCGTCGCCGGGACGGTATGCGGTCCACGAATTCGCCAAGAACGTCTTCGACGTTCACGCGTTCGACGGGCACGGCAAAGAACTGAAACCAACCCGGCCAAATCCGTACCAATGGAACGTCACCGGTCACGACGGAACGGTCCGCATCACCTACAAGGTCTTCGGGAATCACGTGGACGGAACCTATCTCGCCGTCGACGAGTCGCACGCGCATGTGAACATGCCCGCGACGTTGATGTGGGCGCGGGGCTTCGATCTGCGTGCCGTCACCGTCAAGTTTGATCCCCCGGCTCAGTACTCGTGGAAGCCCGCGACGCAACTGTTTCCGACCGCCGATCCGTGGACGTTTACGGCGCCGAACCTGCAGTACTTGATGGACAGCCCGACCGAACTGAGCGACTACACGCTGCGTTCCTTCAAGGTCAGGAATCCGGACGGGACGGAATACACGATTCGGGCGGCGGTCCATCACGATGGCGACGCGTCAGTGATCGATGAGTACGCCGCAGGGGTAGAGAAGATCGTCAACGAAGCGGCAGCGGTGTACGGCGAATTCCCCGCCTTCGATACTGGCACCTACACGTTTCTCGGCGACTATGTTCCCTGGGGTGGCGGCGATGGTATGGAGCATCGCAACAGCACGGTGGTGGCGTCACCGACCTCGTTCAAAGACCCGCAGGCGGCACGGGCGGCGCTCAGCACGGTTTCGCACGAGTTCTTTCATTGCTGGAACGTCGAGCGGATCCGTCCGAAGACGCTCGAGCCCTTCAACTTCGAAGAGGCGAACATCTCGGGTGAACTCTGGCTGGCCGAGGGCTTTACCCAGTACTACGGGCCTCTGATCATGACGCGAGCCGGGGTGTCGCCTGCCGATCCGGCCGGACTGGTGAGAAACGCGGTTGCCGTCATCAACAGTCCGGCGCGACGGTTTCGATCGGCGGTCGAAATGAGCCAGATGGCCCCGTTCAGCGATGCGGCGGTCGCGATCGACGAGACGAACCTGCCGACGACATTCATCTCCTACTACACGTATGGCGCAGCGATTGCGGCGGCGCTGGATCTGAGCCTCCGCGATCGATCGAACGGACGGATCACGCTCGACGATTTCATGCGCGCGATGTGGGTGGCGTATGGGAAACCAGGAGGACCCAGCCCGGCGATCATCGCCAAGCCGTACACGTTGAAGGACGCTCGGGATCGTTTGGCGGACGTGTCTGGAGATCGTCGATTTGCCGATGAGTTTTTCGACAACTACATCGAGGGCCGGGAGCTGCCCGATTACGAAAAGCTGTTCGCGCGTGTTGGCCTCATCCTTCGCAAACGCAATCCGAGAGTCGCGTGGGTTGGTCTGCTCGATCAATCGTTTACCGGAGGTAGCCGACGTGGCGGCCGTCGTGGAGGTGCTGCGGCGACACCGAGCGTCACCGGCCCCGGAGTGCGCGTCCCCGGACTGGTGAATTGGGGAACGCCGGCGTACCGCGCCGGTCTCGAGGAGGGGGACCTGATAACCGCTGCGGACGGAAAAGCAATCGCGACGCTCGACGACTGGCAGGCAGCGGTGCGCATACACAAGCCAGGCGATTCAATGCCCGTGGAGTTCACTCGTCACGGTTCGACGGTCAAAGCGACGATCACAGTGGAAGAGGATCCGACGCTCGAGGTGGTGACGCTCGAGTCGACTGGCGGCACGCTATCGGCAGATCAAAAGGCGTTGCGGGACGGGTGGTTAGGATCTAAGAGAAAATCGTGAGTGTCAGTTTCCAGTTTCCAGGTTCCGGTTACCAGTTAGCAGTTTCCAGTGAAGAGCTGGCGACTGGAAACCACTGGAAGCTGGACACTGGCAACTGGGAACTCACTCTCCGCGTCACATATTAAAAAGTGATCGGTACAACGGTTCAGCATTATCGGGTTGACGAGCGCCTCGGGGCCGGCGGGATGGGCGAAGTGTATCGGGGTGAGGATACACGCCTCGGCCGGCCCGTCGCCCTGAAGTTTCTCCCGCCCTCGCTCAAGTCTGATCCGGAAAGCCGGGCGCGGTTCTTGAACGAAGCCCGCGCCGCCTCGATGCTGCGATCTCCGAACATCGCGGTGACCTACGACATCGGCGAGGAAGATGGTGCCGACTTCATCGTGATGGAGTATGTCGACGGCGAGTTGTTGTCCTCACGGGTCGCGCGCGGTCCGTTGCCGGTGCGCGAGGTCGTAGAAATCGGGATCCAGGTGGCGGACGCTCTCGACGAAGCCCACTCGCGTGGGATCGTCCACCGCGACATCAAGAGCGCGAACCTGATGAGGACCGAGCGGGGCCTGGTCAAAGTCCTCGACTTCGGACTGGCGAAGTTTGTCTCGAACGTCGCGTCTCAGGAAGTGACCAAACCGCAAATGACCATGGCGGGGATCGTCGTCGGCACCGTCTCGTACATGGCGCCCGAGCAGGCGCTGGGGCGGCCGATCGATCATCGCGTCGATCTGTTCTCGCTGGGCGTCGTCCTGTTCGAGCTGTTGACGGGGCGGATGCCGTTCGAAGGATCGACGCCGACGGAAATCATCGATCGAATTCTTCACGAGGTGCCGCCGCCGCCGTCGCGATATGCGAGCGGCGTACCTGCGACCGTCGATGTGATTGTCGCTCGCGCGCTCGAAAAGGATCCGGTCTTTCGCTATCAGCAAGCGAGCGATGTCGCGCACGATTTGCGGCAGGTCGGCGACGAGCTCGACGGGATGCCGCTTCGTCCGTCCAGTCGCATCACCGCCGCCGCATCGGCCGGGGCGGTCGAGAATTCGGTCGCGGTGATGACGTTCTCGAACATCACCCGCGAACCCGCCGATGACTGGATCGGCACCGGGATCGCTGAAACCGTCAGCTCCGATCTCAAGAACATTCACGGCCTGACCATCATCGGCCGCGCGCGGGTTTACGATGCGCTTCGTAATCTCAGCACCGATGCGCACCTGAACGATTCACTCGCCATCGATATCGGTCGCCGTCTCGGGGCAACCTGGGTCGTCGTCGGTGGATATCAGCGCCTCGCCGCCGTCGTGCGGATTACCGCCAGCTTCGTCGAGGTGGCGAGCGGCCAGGTCCGCCGCACTGTGAAGGTCGATGGCCGCATCGACGACATCTTCGCGCTGCAGGACAAGATTGTTTTTGAGCTGAGTCAGGGGCTGAACCTTGCGCTCCGAGGGACCGAGATTGCCGACATCGAGCGGCAGGAAACCCGTTCGGTTGCCGCCTACGAAAGCTACGCGCGTGGGATGATGAATCTGCGCCAGGCCACCCGCGAATCGATCGATCGCGCCATCGCCGCATTTGACGACGCGACGAAGCACGATCCGGAGTACGCCCATGCCTGGGCCGCGCTGGGAAACGCCTATGGCCTGAAAGGAAGTTTCCTGGGCATGCACGAGATGGTCAACCAGGCGATCGATCTCGAGCGCCGCGCGCTCGCGATCGACCCCGAGTTCTCCGATGCGCATATGTGGCTTGGAAGCGGGCTGCTGGAACTCGGCCGCATCGAAGAAGCCATCGTCGAAATCCGCGAGTCGCTGCGTCTGGATCCAGAGAACGGGCAGGCGTACCAGGCACTCGCACGCGCCTACTGGGTTGGAAAGGGAGACTTCAAGGCCGCGATCCCGATGTTTGAGCGCGCCATCGCCTTGAATCCGGAAGCCGGCTACTCGTACCTCCAGTTGGCGCTGCTGCTGGCCTATGAGGGCCAGCTCGATCGCGCGGAGGAAATCAGTCGCCACGCGGTCGATTTGCAGGACCAATACATCTCCGGCAACCTGGGGCTGCAGATCGTCGGCGCCCACGCGCGTCTGGGATACGTTCACTACTTGCGAGCACGCTACGACGATGCGCTGCGCGAGTACGAACGGGAGATGGCCTTCATCGGAGCGGGCGACCATGCGCTGCGCGACCGCACACTGCTCGAACTGAACGTCAAGATCGGTGCGGTCTACTTACGGCAAGGGCGCCACGACGAGGCCGAGCGCCACTTCGGCCGGGCGCTCAAGAGCTTTGACGCCCGTGTCGCCAATGGCGCGGATGACCCGTTCACGCGTTACTACGTCGCGTCTCTTCACGCGCTTCGCGGTGACGCTGATCGGGCGCTCGATTCGCTCGAACGCGTCGCCCACAGCCTTCCCGCGCTCACGGCGGCTCGCGCGAGACTCGATGTCGATCTGGCGTTCCTCCGCGATCAGCCGAGGTTCCACGCCCTGATCGGTTCGTAAGGGACCCGTGGCGTCGGGTTCGCTGACCCTCCTCAGGGCGCACCGTCGCAGCGGTCGAGCTCGACACGCGAACCAGATACCCATTGTTGTCGTCAGATCCACCTAACCTGGCTCGTCAACTTCCCAAGATTGACCGACGTGCGCCCGCCAATCCCTGTCTGGGGCGAATCGTCGACGGCATCCTCCTCGCATTGGGAACGCCCGTCGCTATTTTGCTGACGGATTCGGGGGCGCCGTGTCGAACCTACGATCGGGACTTCTTCGTGTCGCCATCACCGCAGCCATATCGTCGTTCTGCCTCGTCGTGCCGCGCGCAGCGGAGGCGCAACTCGCGCCGCAAGAGCGTCTCTGCGATCCCTCATTTGAAAACTGCCGGACAGATCTCCTGACCTACATCAAACAGGAACAGGTTGGCATTGACGCCGCGTTCTGGCTGATGAGCGACGATCGGTACGTCAGCGCCATCATCGGACGCTGGCAGGCGGGTGTACCGGTGCGGTTGCTCGTCGATCCGCGCTGTGACGAAAATCATGTGACCTGTACCGCTGCGCTGGACAAGTTTCAAGCCGCCGGCGTGCCGATGCGATATCGGGCGACGAGCGGCATCCTGCATTGGAAGATGATGCTGTTCGCGGGGCAGGGACAACTCGAATTCTCGGGAGCCAACTACAACCCGTTCGAGTTCGTCCCGGTGACACCATACGTGAACTATACCGACGAGATCGTCTACTACACCGACGATGCGCCAATCGTTCAGAGCTTCATGACCAAGTTCGATGATCTCTGGACGAGCGCGACGGAGTTCAAGGATTACGCAAACATTACGACGCCGCTGGTCCGGAACTACGACACCTTTCCCATCAGTCCTGACCTGAACTTTCCTCCCGATCAGAGTTATCGCAGCCGGGCGGTCGGCCGGTACAACGCTGAGACGCAGCAGATCGACGTCATGATGTTCCGCATCACCGACGTGTCCCACACCAACGCGATCGTCAAGGCGGTGCAACGCGGAGTCCCCGTACGGCTGATCACGGACGACAGCGAGTACCGCAATCCCGATCGACTGTGGGATGCCTACAACGTAGACATCATGTACCGCGCGGGCGTGCAGATCCGGGTGGATGCACACGAGGGCATCGATCACGCCAAGCTGGTGCTGCTTTATCAGCAGGGTATGTCCATTTTTGGATCGTCGAATTGGACCTCGCCCTCGAGCGACTCGCAGCGCGAGCACAACTATTTCACTACCAAGGCGGCGATCTTCAACTGGGCGAAATCGCAGTTCAATCGCAAATGGTCGAATAGCGCGGGTTTCACGGAAACGAAAGCGTTTGTGCCGCTGCCTCCGACCAAGCCCTCGTACGTGTCGCCGGCGAATGCTGCGACGGCGGTGCCGACCACGGGTACCAGTCTGAAATGGAATGGCGGCCTGTGGGCGCATGTCTACGACGTGTACTTCGGCACCAGTCCAAATCCACCGCTGCTAGCCCAGGACGTCGCCCTTGGGCCCAGTCAGAGCAGTTCTGACAACAAGACCTACTCGCTGCCCGCGCTCCAGGCCGGCACGCTTTACTACTGGAAGATCGTGTCCAAGACGATGGCCGGCCTGACCGCGACTGGACCGGTGTGGAGTTTCACGACCGCCGGAACGGGCGGCGGCGGATCGCTGCCGAGCCCGTGGCTCGATGCCGACGTGGGTGCCGTCGGTGCTCCGGGCAGCGCGAGCTTCGCAGATCCGACATTCACCGTGAGGGGCGCTGGCGCGGACGTCTGGGGCACCGCCGATGCGTTGCACTTCGTCTATCAGCCGCTCGACGGCGACGGGACGATCGTGGCGCGGGTCGCGAGCGTTCAGAACACCGCGGCCTGGGCCAAGGCCGGAGTGATGATTCGCTCGTCGCTGAGCGCGGGGTCCGCACAGGCGTTCATGCTCGTGTCAGCCGGCAAGGGCGTGGCATTTCAGCGGCGCCTGAGTGACGGAGCAACCAGTCTCAGCACCGCCGGCAGTGCCTCGACCGCACCCCGCTGGGTGAAGCTGACACGAAGCGGCGGCGCGATTACGGCATACGAATCGAGCACCGGAACATCCTGGACTCAGGTGGGAAGTGATACGTTCTCGATGCCGGGGAGCGTCCTTATCGGTCTGGCCGTGTCGAGCCACGTCAGCGGCGTGACGTGCACCACGACGTTCGACGGCGTCAGCGTGACCTCCTCCGCGCCACCACCTCCTCCCTTGCCGTCTGGATGGGACGATGCCGACGTCGGTGCTGTCGGTAGTGCCGGCACAGCCAGCTTCGCCGGATCGACCTTCAGCGTCACCGGACAAGGGGCGGACATCTGGGGAACCGCCGATGCGTTCAACTATGCGTATCGCACGGTGATGGGGGACACGACGATCATCGCGCGGGTCGCGACGGTTCAGAACGTCAACGCCTGGACCAAAGCGGGCGTGATGATCCGCGAGTCACTCGGTCCGGGTGCGACCCACGCTTATGCCCTGGTGTCGGCCTCCAAAGGTGTGGCGTTCCAGCGGCGGCCAACGACCGGCGGAGTGACCGTGAGCACGGCTGGAACGCTGTCAGCCGCTCCACGATGGGTCAAGCTAACGCGCGTCGGGAATGTGTTCAGTGCGTATGAGTCCAGTGACGGCAGCACATGGTCGCTCGTTGGCACCGAGACGATTTCGATGAACGCCTCCGTACTAGTGGGCCTGGCAGTGACGAGCCACTCGACATCACCCGCGACAGCGACGTTCGACGGTGTGACGGTTCAATGAGGGGACGAAAGGGAAAAGGGAAAAGGGAAAAGTTAGAAGTTAGAAGTTAGAAGTAAGTGCAAAATCAAAGTTATCCTTACCTCTGACTTTTAACTTTTCACTTTTAACTCTTAACTTTTCACTTTCTCTTCCGTGCCCTCCGTCTACGACGTCATCATCGTCGGCGCCGGCCCGGCCGGGCTGAGTGCCGCGCTCATCCTGGGGCGATGCCGCCGCACCGTGCTGATTTGCGATAGCGGAAAGCCGCGCAACGCTGCTTCGCGCGCGCTCCACGGGTATCTGACGCGCGATGGGATTGATCCCCGCGACTTTCGGTCCATCGGGCGCGAAGAGTTGGCGAGATATGAAACCGTTCACCTCAACGATGTTGCAGTCACGGATGCGAGATGCCACGCGGATGGACGGTTCACCGTAACCCTGGCTGATGGATCGATCGTCCGTTCACGGAAGCTGCTGGTTGCCACCGGCGTGTGCGACAACCTTCCGGAGATCGACGGCATCCAGGAGCTGTATGGGCGCAGCGTTTTTCACTGTCCGTACTGCGACGGGTGGGAGCTTCGCGATCAACCGATTGCGATCTATGGCAAAGATCAGCGGGGCGTCGGACTCTCACTCGAGCTGACCGCCTGGAGTCGCGATCTTGTCCTGTGCACGGACGGACCCGGCGGAATCGCCGACGAGGATCGCGCGCTCCTGGCGCGCAACGGGATTCGGATTCGCGAGGAGCGAGTGATCGCGCTCGAGGGGCGCGACGGAATCTTGGAGCGAATCGTGTTCGCCGGCGGCGAGCCGCTCGGGCGGCGAGCGATGTTCTTTACGACCGGCCAGTTCCAACGATCGGAGCTGGCGATGCGGCTTGGCTGCGAAGTCAACGACAAGGGAACCGTTCGAACCGGCCACTACGAATCCACCCACCTCCCGGGCCTTTACGTGGCCGGCGACGCGTCGCGCGCGGTGCAATGGGTCGTCGTTGCGGCGGCTGAAGGGGCTGAGGCCGCCTTTGCGATCAACACCGACCTGATCAAAGAAGAACTGAAATAATTCTCGCCAGGACTTCCTTATCTACAGGGACTCCACAGGCCCGGAATCCAAATTGGACTGCTCAAATTGTTGTTGGACTGGCAGTTTTTTGGTTTTCGTCCCACAAATCGCCCCTGATTTGACGTTCTGCGGCACCCAATCGATGATTGGACATCGCCAGGACGCCGTCGCCGGTGCCACACTCGCTGTCGTCCGGGAGGGACGATGTTTCAACAGATCGAGCGTCAGTTCATGCGGACCGCACGGCCGTTGTACGGGCATCTCGTCAACCTGTTCGAGTCGGCAATCGCCCGCGGCGAGCTGCCATCCGGTTCCCGGCTCCCGCCTGAGCGCGAGCTGGCCGGGCGGCTGGGGATCAGCCGTACGACGGTGGTGAGTGCCTATCGAGAGCTGGAATCCCGGGGCCTCCTCCGTGGGTACGTCGGCCGCGGCACGTTCGTGTGCGCCGCACCGGAGCCGAGCGGGACCCCGTTCGCCTGGCGCGGCAAGATTGCGTCAGCGGCGCTGCGTTCGAGCGACTCGACATTGCGTGATGCGATTCGGCACTCGTCCGACGCGCGGCTGCTGTCGCTCGCCGCCGGCGAACCAGCAATCGACTGCTTCCCGACCGCCGCATTTCAGCAGGCTATCGATCACGTGTTGAGGCGCGACGCCGATGCCGTGTGGAGTCATGGTCCAACCGAAGGCCAACCGGCGCTGCGCGAGGCGATCGCCGAACGCTTCCGGGTGCCGGCCGAGAGCGTCCTCATTCTCGCCGGGGCGCAGCAGGGACTCGATCTGCTCGCGCGCTGCCTGGTCGATCCCGGCGATGCCGTGATCATCGATCGGCCGGGCTATCTCGGCGCCATTCAGTCATTCCGTGCGGCCGGGGCGAAGTTGATCGGATGGGATGTGGCACGCGGGGAAATCGACGAGCTCGAAGACCTGCTCCTGCGATACCGGCCGAAGCTGATTTACACGAATCCGACGTTTCAGAACCCGACCGGCGTCACCATGCCGATTCGCACCCGACGTGAACTGCTGAAGCTGGCCGAGCGCTATCGCGTCCCCATCGTCGAAGACGCGACCTACGGCGAACTGTACTTTCACGACGCTCCGCCGCCGTCGCTGCGCGATCTGGACGCACAGAATCTGGTGATTCACTTGAACAGTTTTTCCAAGGTGATGGCACCTGGCCTTCGCCTGGGATGGTTGTCCGCGGCGCCGTCGATCATCGATCAAATCGCGATCATCAAGCAGCGGCTCGATCCGCACACACAGAATCTCGTTCAGTTCGCGATGGCACGGCTGATCCGTCAGGGCAGTTTCGATATCCACCTGAGGACGCTCCGTGAGGAGCACGCGCGTCGCTGCGCACAGATGGTCGCCGCGCTGCAGCGGCATGTCACCCCCGGCACGCTGCGATTTACGCGTCCGCACGGCGGGCTGTATCTGTGGTGCCGGCTGGTACCCGGGGTGAGCTCGCGCGCGCTGCTCGACCGCGCGCTAACCGCCGGCGTTGCGTTCATTGCCGGCGACGCGTTCTATCCTGATCCGGCGGGCGAGTCTGAGCTTCGACTCTGTTTCTCGAGCGTGATGCCTGCGACGATGGAGGATGCGGTGCGGCGACTGGCGAGTTGCCTGCCGGTTTCGGTCGAGCGACGACAGCTGCGCCCGATCGCATGAGCGATCAGCCGACGAAAGAGGTCTCCGTGCGTGAAGTCGAGCGGCTTCGGCGCGAGCTGATGGCCACGCTGAACGGCGATCCGTGGTACGGCCCCGCCGTGTCCAACATCCTCGACGGCATTGCCGCCGACATGGCCGCGGCGCATCCGATTCCAGGCGCCCATTCGATTTGGGAGCTTGTCCTTCACATGACCGCCTGGGTGAACGAGACAAAGCGGCGGCTCGAAGGAGGACCGCACCGAACGCCGGCTGAAGGAGACTGGCCTGCGGTTCGATCGATGACGCAGGAGGCGTGGACCGCAGCGCTCGCCGCTCTGCGGCAGTCCCACGACGATCTGTCCCGAACGATTGGTGCAGCCGAAGACTCGAGCCTGAGCCGGCAGATTGGCGGCCCGCAGGTCGATGCCATTGGAAACCCGGTCTCCTACTATCAGACGATCGTCGGGATCCTGCAGCACGACGCCTATCATGCTGGACAGATCGCGCTGCTCAAGAAAGTTCTGCATCGCTAATCGCGCTCGTCGCTGATCCCGAATTCTTGGAATCCTCGAATCGCTTATCCTTGAATCGCGGCCTCCCGCCGAATGTGCAGCCTGCCTCGCCGGACCGGGAACCGCGAACCGCGAATAGCCGAACTGCGAACTGCGAACCGCGACCTACGAGTGGAGATGAACCCATGGTGAAAGATCCCGTTTGTGGAATGACGATCGACGAGAAGACCGCCAAGGGGCAGAGCGAGTACAACGGTCAGACGTACTACTTCTGCGCAGTGATCTGTAAAACGAAGTTCGACCAAGATCCGGCGAAGTACGTCAAGGGGTAATCACCAGCGGGGCTTGAGCGCTCCCCTACACGATTGCTGGCGGAGCCCCGTGACCGCTTTTGAAAGCGTCTCTATTGGTGCTGAAGATGACGCCGGGTGAGAGCTTCCAGTCCGGATCCAGCGCCCGCTTCACTTCACGCATCTCGGCGATTCCCTGCTCTCCGTAGAGCTGGAGCAGCAGCTGTTGCTTCACGGGGTTGCGGCCGACACCGTGCTCGGCTAGCGGACATCCTCCCAGCCGGGCCGCTGCGCGGCCGAATTCGAGAATCGCGTCTTTGCCGCGCTCGACGTCTGCGTACGATCGCGGGATGACATTTGGATGCACGTTGCCGTCGGAGATGTGACCCCAGATCGCGTAGTCCAACTCACGGGCGTCGAATCCCTGCTTGTAGACATCCATCATCTCTGCGAACCGGTCGAGCGGCACCACCATGTCTGCCGCGGTCTTGGCAATCTCGGGATGGATGTCCCGCTTCGCAATGCCAACCCGGCGGTTGACACCCGCCGGCACGGCCTCGCGAATCGCGATCAGCTGCGCCGCACGTCGCCGATCTTCCGGCATCGCAAGTTCGGTTGCGTCGAACAGGTCGCGTTCGGCGAGCATCCGGCAGAAACGCACGATGGCAGAGTCAGACGCCCCGGGCATCAACGCGCTGCCGATCTGATCGTAGGCCTCGGCTCGGGTGAGCCCTGGCGGCAGCTCGAGCTGCACCAGGAGGGCAACAGCGGTCTCGTCGGGAAACGAGACGTCGTTTCGTGCATCGGCTCCGTCCTCGCGCAGGATCGCGATCGACCGCGCATCCATGTTCTCGATGGCGGCGATGTCGATGCCGTTCTGATTCCCGGTCCGCCAGGTGTCGAGCGAAGCATGGCGTAGCGTCAATACCAGCTCGAGGGCCTGCTGTTCGGACCGGCACGGAATCAGCGCGAGCGCGGATTGCGGAACTGGTGAAAGGACGCGAAACGTCACCTGTGCAACGACGCCAAGCGTTCCTTCGGCGCCAATGAAGAGATCGACGAGATCCATGTCAGGAGCGGCATGGTATCCGGCTGAGCGCTTCGACACATTCGGCATCGCATAGCGCGGTAACGGAATCGAGATCCGTCCTCCGCCGGCCAGCACGTCGATCGATCGGTCGTGCGCATGGTGCTCGCCTCGTTTCAAATCGAGGATCGTGCCGTCGGCCAGCACCACGACGAGACCCTCGACCCACTCGCGCGTGCTGCCGTACTTGAACGTGGCGGCGCCGGCAGCGTTGGTCGAGACGATTCCCCCGACAGAGGCGCCCGTAAACGTGGGCGCCGGAGGAAACCAGCCTCCGACCGCTGCCAGTGTCTCCTGCATCGCGGCGATCGTCAGGCCGGCCTGAACTGTGATGCGATCGGCCGATCGGTCGATCACCTGCGTCATTCTTGTCGTCGCAACGATGAGCTCGCCCATCGGCGTCGCCCCTCCTGTCAACGACGACTGCGCGCCAATCGGAAGCACGGCTGGTGCAGATTTCACGGCCTCGGCAATCTCGCCTTCGGTCCGCGGGAAGACCACACCGGCAGCTTGGCCACCGGGGTAGTGGGCCGCATCTTCAAGAAATGCGGACGGTTCGCCGTACTCAATGGTCATGGCTGTTCGTGGCAAGCGATCCGCGACTCCGGGTCCGGGATCCCGGTTGACCCAGTTCCGAAGTCTCCCCGGATATCGGATCACGCATCACGGTCCCGGACCCGGTCGCCGTTTTCGGGCGACCACTGAAGTATTATCGCGTGGTATGACACACCGGTTCACGGTGGGGGTCGAAGAGGAGTTTCAGATCGTCGATCCGAAGACCTGGGAGCTGCGATCTCACGTCTCGGAGCTGCTCGCGTCGAGCTCGCCGGCGCTCGGCGAGCAGGTCAAGCGCGAGCTGCACCAGTCGATCATCGAAGTCGGCACGAAGATCTGCCAGAACGTACCCGAACTCCGCGAAGAGATCTTCAGAACCCGCCGCGAACTGACCGGCGGAGCCGAACGAGTCGGCCTCGCGGTCGCGGCCGCCGGGACCCATCCGTTCTCGGACTGGAAAGATCAGATCCTGTCTCCTGGTGTCCGTTACGACAGCATCGTGGAAGAGTTGCAGCAGCTGGCGCGGTCGCTCCTGATTTTCGGGCTGCACGTCCACGTCGCCGTGCCCGACAACCAGACCGCGATCGACATCATGAATGCGGCGAGATATTTCCTGCCGCACTTGCTCGCGTTATCCACCAGCTCGCCGTTCTGGATGGGGCGCGACACCGGCCTCAAGTCGTATCGCACGACGATCTTCCGTCGCTTTCCGCGCACCGGCGTGCCGGATCATTTCGGCTCGTGGAGCGAGTACGAGAACTACATCAAGCTCCTGGTCGAGCTGCACTGCATCGACGATGCGAAAAAGATCTGGTGGGACGTGCGGCCGCACCCAACCTTCGGCACGTTGGAGTTCCGCGTCTGTGACGTGCCGACCCGCCCCGAGGTGGCGGTGATGCTCGGCGCGCTCGCCCAGGCGATCGTCGTCAAGCTGCACAAGCTGTATACGCGGAATCTCGGCTTCCGGCTCTATCGCCGCGCCTTGATCGAAGAGAACAAGTGGCGTGCCGCGCGGTGGGGGATCGACGGCAAGCTGATTGACTTCGGCAAGCGGTCCGAGGTGCCGATGCGGCAGCTGGCGCTCGAGCTCTTGGAGTTCATCGACGACGTCGTCGACGAGCTGGAGAGCCGCGAAGCGGTGGAGTACGTGCACAGCGTCCTTCGTGAAGGGACGAGCGCCGATCAGCAGCTCGCGGTCTTTCGAGAGACCGGCGACCTCAAAGCCGTCGTCCGCCACATCGTCAACGAGACGCGCGCGGGCGTCGATCGCCGGGGAGAAGCGAGAGTATGAGTCCTCAATCGAGTGCGATAAAGCCGATCGGTCTGCTCGTCGGACGCGAGTACAGTTTTCCGCCGGCGTTCATCGCCCGCGTCAATGACAAAGGAGCCAGCCACGGCATCACCGCGGAGATGGTGCAGTGGGGCGGGACCAGGCTCGACGATCCGCCGAAATATTCGCTGATCGTCGACCGCATTTCCCACGAGGTGGAGTACTACCGTGGCGCGCTGAAGCACGCGATTCTCCAAGGCACTTACGTCATCAACAACCCGTTTTGGTGGACCGCCGACGACAAGTATTTCAACTACGCGGTCATGTCGAGGCTGGGATGCGCGATCCCGAAGACGGTCCTGCTTCCACAGAAGGGATACCCCGCCGACATCGATCTGACGCCGGAATCGTTGCGGAACATGCAGTACCCGATCGACTGGGACGGCCTGCTTGACTACGTCGGTCGACCGGCGATTCTGAAACCGTATTCGGGCGGAGGATGGAAGCACGTCTACAAGGTGCGCGATGCCCGTGAGCTGATCGAGGCGTATGACGGCACCGCGCCATATTGCATGACATTGCAGGAGTTCATCGACTTCGACGGGTACGTCCGATGTTTTACCTTTGGCAAGACCGACATCACCCCGGTGCGCTACGATCCGCACCAGCGGTGTTATCTCGTCGATCATGCCTACCTCACGCCCGAACTTGGAGCCCGAATCGTCCGCGACGCACAGACGATCAACAAAGCGCTCGGTTACGAGATGAACACGATCGAATTTGCGGTGCGCGACGGCGTGCCGTACGCGATTGACTATCTCAATCCGGCTCCCGACTTTGAGCGCGAACGGATTACGGATTTTTACTTCACTCACGTGGTCGAAAAGATGAGCGACCTGGTGATCGATCGCGCGCTCAATCCCGATCCGACGCGCAGCTGGCCGCGATGGGAAGAGATGCTCGGCATCGGCTCGGCCGCCGGCTTCATTGGGGCCCCCCGCTCGCCAGCCGCGACGACATAAATGGACGCCATCGACGCCTGGCACTCGCTGCTGCGTCCCGATGTCGAGCTGAGCCGACGCTACTTCGAGGAATTCTCGGCCGCGATGCGGTCGCACAAGCTCACGTTCGGCGATCGGATTCACTGTCCGTTTCTGCGGCCTTTCTTCCTGACGGAAGAAGACGAGTCGCGCATGCGCGCGGCAGCCGAAACCATTGCTGCGCTCGGTGAGCGCGTGATCGCGGCAGCCCTCGAGACCTCGTCGATCTTCAACCAGCTCGGGCTGACCGAGGCCGAAGAGCGGCTGGTGCGGCTCGATCCCGGGTACGAATGCGCGAGCACCGCATCACGGCTCGATGCGTTCCTGCTGCCCGACTCGCTGCATTTCGCCGAATACAATGCCGAGTCTCCAGCCGGCCTGGCCTATACGCAGCGACTGTGCGAGCTGTTCGAGGACATGCCAGCGATGCAAGCATTTCGCGCCGGCCGGCATGTGAGGTTCAACCGGACCATCGAACCGATGCTCGAGGGATTACTTGCCAGCTATAAGGATTGGGGTGGACGCGCCGATCCTCCGGTCGTGGCGATCGTCGACTGGCGAAACGTGCCGACGTGGTCGGAGTTTGAAATCCTTCGGGATGCCTTCACCGCACTCGGAGTGCCGACGCTGGTGTGCGATCCCAGAGAACTGACATTCGAGGCCGGCGCGCTGCGGTACGGGGAATCCCGCATCGACCTCGTCTATCGCCGTGTGCTCATCAACGACATCGTTGCGCGGCCCGACGACTGCGTGGCACTGATCCAGGCGTACGCCGAGCGGGCGGTCTGCGTCGCGAACACGTTCCGGTGCAAGCTGGCGCACAAGAAGGCGTTCTTCGCCGTCCTGACCGACGAGCGGCACGAAGCGCTGTTTTCAGCCGCCGAGCGAGACGCCATTCGGGCGCACGTGCCGTGGACCCGCGTGCTCGCCGACACCGACACGGTCATGGATGGGCGGCGTCAGCCGCTCATGCGGCTGGCCGAAGATCACCGCGATGCGCTGGTGCTGAAGCCGAACGACGAGTACGGCGGCGCCGGGGTAAAGCTTGGCTGGGAGCTGACCCCTGGCGAGTGGAGCGCCGCGCTCGCCGAAGCGCTGAACGCGCCGGCTGGCAGCTGGGTGCTGCAGGAAAGAATTCCCGTCCGCCGCGAAACGTTTCCCATGTTTGATTCCGCCGGCGACGTGGCGATGCGCAACATGCTGGTGGATTTCGCGCCCTACCTGGTACGAGGCCGCATGACCGGGTATCTGACCCGACTCAGTTCCACCGGCTTGGCAAACGTGACGTCGGGCGGCGGCCAGGTTCCGGCATTTGTCGTCGGCCGGTCGATTTCCTCTGCTTGATACAATTGTGGCGATGATGTTCGGGCCTGTCAGCGACGACCTGCTTCCCGGCGCGCACAACGCCGTCAACACCTGCCTGGCGATTCGTCGCGGCGAACATGTCGCGCTGGTCGCCGACGAGGCGAGCCGCGCGGTGGCGGCGAGCCTCGAACGGGCGCTGATCGATGCCGGCGCCGACGCTCACGGCCTCCTGATCGAATCGGCGGCTTCGCGTCCGATCACATCGGCTCCGCTCGAAGTTCTTCGCGCGTTCGAGAGCGCCGAGGCGGGCATCCTGTGTGTGCAGCCGCAAGAAGGCGAGCTGCCCGCCCGCATGGCGATCGTCGGTCTGATTGAGCGGCGCCGGATCCGCTACGCGCACATGGTTGGCGTGACGCCGCAGATCATGCGCGAGGGCATGCGCGCCGACTACCGGCAGGTCGACCGCCTGAGCACACAGTTGTGCGAGCGGATGGAGCGGGCGAGATCGCTGTCCGTTCGTACCGCGAACGGGACGGACTTCCGGGCCACCTTCGATCCTTCGCTGGCGTGGGTGAAGACGAGCGGATTGATCAACCCGCCCTACTGGTCGAACCTGCCAGCCGGAGAAGTGTTCACGACACCAGGCTCGGTCGATGGAACGTTCGTCTGCGACGGAACCGCCGGCGATTACTTCAACGCGAAGTACGGCAGCCTCGATGAAACCCCGCTGGTGCTGGAGATTCGCGACGGCCGGCTCACGTCGGCGCAGTGTGATCGCTCCGATCTGGAACGTGACTTCTGGAGCTACTGCCATACCGACGAAAACAGCAATCGCGTCGGCGAGCTCGCGTTCGGCACGAATCTCGGCTTGCGCGAGATGATTGGCATTCTGCTGCAGGACGAGAAAGTGCCGGGTGTCCATCTGGCGTTTGGCGATCCCTATGGCAGCCAGACCCATGCCGACTGGAAATCGCGCACCCACGTCGATGTCCTCACACGGCACTGCGATGTCTGGATCGATGACGAACAGGTCATCGCCGACGGACAGTACCTCCTCGAGAAGTTCGACCTGGTCGCTAGATGATCAGGTTCTACTAGGTTCTGCGCGATTCTACTGGGTTTTGCAAGGTTCGTTCAGGTTCTGCCGGCTCCGCGAGTGACCGCACCTCGCGGAACCTGATGAACGAACCCTGTAGAACCTCGTGGAACCTTGAAGAACCCCGTAGAACCTTATCTACCAATGTGAGATGTACTCCCGGAGCTGCTCCTTCCAATAAGGCCAGTCGTGGCCTCCGCGCGGGCCCCAGTCATCCAGCGCATGGCGGATTCCCTGTCTGGCAAGCACGCCTGACATCGCGTACGAATAGCCGCTCTTCTCGTACGGGCCGGTCCCGGTGACCAATCTGATCTCACAGGTCGATAGCTGGTCGAGGTACCACGGATCGGTCAGGTTGGACATGTAGTCGACCGGGTTCTGAAAGTAGAAATTGTCGTCGTACAACCCGCCCATGAAATCTCGAAGGTCGAAAATACCCGAGAGCGCGTAGCAGCGCTTCACGAGGTGCGGGTAATGAAACAGCGTGTTGGCCGCATGGTAGGCGCCCAGTGAGGCGCCCACGGTCGCGATCGGAATCCCTGGTGTCTGACAGCTCGAGTGCACGTAGGGAATGACTTCGTCCCTGATGTACTCGTCGAACATGCGTTGCCGCCAGCTGCGGTGAAACGGATGCGCGTGTGTGTTCAGGAACGATTCGTGGTTGTTCGACCCGACGCAGAACACCTTGAGCCGTCCGGCATCGATGAAATCGCCGATCGCGGCGATGAGGCCGTTCCGCTGGAGCTCCCACTCGTCGCCATGGCTCGTCGGAAATGCGAGCAGCGGTGGGCCCCAATGGCCGAACACCGAGACGCCCATGTCGTGTTGCAGGCGCGGGGAATACCAATATTGATGAAACGTTTGCATTCTGAGCTTCCAGCTTCCAGCTTCCAGCTTCCAGCTTCCAGCGAACCGCGAACCGCGAACCGCGAACCGCGAACCGCGAATTGCGTTACGAGGTGACGAGAACGATCGAGAAGCCGTCGTATCCCTTGGAACTGACGGTTTGAATCGCCGTCGCATCCACGCGCGGTTCGGCGGCGGCCATCGTGAAAAACCGTTGCATGCCCTGGACGTTGGGATCTGTTGCCGAAGGATTGGCCACTTCACCCTTCCGGATCACGTTGTCCACGACGATGATCGATCCAGCGTGTGACAGCTTGAGTGCCCACGTGAAGTATTGAGGGGTGTTTGGTTTGTCCGCGTCGATGAAGACGAGATCGAATGGCGCGATTCCTTCGGTGGCTATCCTGGGCAGGGTGTCGAGAGCAGGTCCCAGCCGTACATCTACCATTCGGTCGAGCCCGGCGCGCGCGACGTTGGCGCGCGCCAGTTGGGCATGACGCGCATCGGCTTCCAGCGTGATCAGTCGGCCGCCCGGTTTCAGCGCCCGCGCCAGCCAGATGGTGCTGTATCCGCCAAGCGTGCCAACCTCCAGAATCGCGTGGGCGTTCACGAGCCGGGCCAGCATCTGAAGAAACTTGCCCTGGCTTGGCGCGACGTTGATCGGGGGAAGGCCGGCGGCATCGCTGCTGTCGAGCGCGGCGGCCAGGGCCGTGTCCGGTTTGACGATCGTGTCCGTGAGATAGCGGTCGACCGTGGCCCACAATTCTTCGGTCATGGTTGTCATGATTTCCAAATCCCCAGCGACTTGCGGACGAGTATCAGCTGTCCGACGTGATAAGCCGTGTGATCGGCAGCCAGCACGATCTGGCGCATATACGTCTGCCCGCTGCCATGCGGAATCCGGTCCGAGAGATCGATGCTCGTATCGAGCGCCAGCTGTTGCAACGCTTCGCGATCCTTGCGGAACGAATCGATAGAGTTGTCCCACTCTGAACCGGACGGAGGCGCCGGCGACGCCGGCCAGTAATCGGTCGGCCAGTCCATCTCTTCGTAATCCTTGTTGCGGCTGAAGTCCAGGATGTCGTGCTGGGCGATGCGCATGTGCTCGACGAGCTCCCACGGTGAATGGCCTTCGGCACGCTGGCCGCGAAAGTCCTCGGGAATACCCTCTACCGCCGCGTCGAAGCCAACGTGCGCGTCCTCCCAGGACAGCATTTTCGCCAAGAGTTCACGAACAGCCTGATCGCTCATGAAGTGCTCCCCATATGAACCAGATTGGGACCGGGATCCGCGGTCCGGATATATCGTACTTACTTTGGCGGCACCGTGCCCCCGGCCGCAGCGGTCGGCGTTGGCCAGCCGATGAGATACGTGAGCATGCCGGGTCCGGCGAGAAGCGGGGTGTAGCCCGCCTGCCATGTCATCCTGTCGTTCGCCGGCGCTCCGAGGGCGACCAGCTCATTGGCCGTGTAGGCGCGAAATTGAGAGACCAGGCCGTCCCAAAGGCAAATCAACGGGACGCACGGGAGCGGGTAGGTGAACAACAACCGCTTCCAGGAGAAGGGCCGCATCCAGGGCGTGAATACCCAGACGAAGAGTGGCATCAACAGAACCGGCAGGATCGTCTTGAACGTTCGGCGCGACGCTTCGAAGATGGCAATCGGCTGTCGCGCATTCGCTGCGTCGAGCAGGATTGCTCGTGCGTCCTCTGGCTTGAAGTGATGAAACGCGTTGAACAGGGTTCGCAGGCCGATCAGCTCACGCGGAACCGCCCTCGCGTCCACCGGCGTTCGCAGGTAGTCAATGGCGCCGCCTGAAGCCTTGGCCGCGTCTTCGAAGGCGGAAATGTTGGGAAAGAGATCGGTCAACGTGGCGGTTGCTTTGACGCCCGATTCGGCGAGGTCGGCGATCACCGCTGGCAACGGACCGGAACCTCCCGAACACAGATCGACGATACGCGTCGTCCCCGCAGCGTCGAGTGTCTGACGGATCAACGGCGTGATCGCGCGATGGAGCGGCAGCGCGGTCTGGATGAAGTGCAGGTAGTCGGTGGCCAGATCGCGAACCGTGACCGGACACCAGGCCTGATCTTCAATCTCGAACAGGTGAAGCCTGCGCAAGGCGGCTACCTGGTTTTTCCCGGTCCCCAGAGCGCCCGTCCTGGCTTGCGACCGGTGTGCTCGCCGTCGTTTATTACCTGCGAGCCATTCACGAACACGTGCCGAATCCCGACGGCATACTGGTGCGGATTCTCGAACGTCGCGTGGTCGGCGATTTTGGCGGGATCAAAGACCACGACGTCGGCAAACATTCCTTCCTTCAGGAATCCGCGTCGATCGAGCTCCAGGTTCGTGGCCGGCAGCCCACTGAGCTTTCGGATCGCCTCGGGCATGGTGAGGACCTTGTCGTCGCGCACGTACTTGCCGAGCACGCGTGCAAAGTTCCCGTATGCGCGCGGGTGAGCCGATGACTTGGTGAACGGCAACTCGGGCGCCATCGACGCCGCATCCGATCCGAATGACACCCACGGCAGGACGATCTCCTTGCGTATGTTCTCCTCCGACATCATGAAATACACCGTATCGACGCGCGATCGATCTTCAAGCACGAGGTTCATGATCGTATCGACGGGGTCCTCGCCGCGAAGCTTGGCCGCCTGGGCGAGGGTCTTGCCAGTAAGCGGCTTCAGCTTGTCCGATTTGAAGCCGACGAGCAGGACCCGGTCAGCAGAGCCCGAAGCGCGGTACAAGTTCTCCCAATCGTCGGATGGCGTCCGGATTGCTGCCGCGATCTTCTTGCGCATTTCCGGATCCGCGAGTCGCGTATACGCCGCGTCATAGCCACCATCCAGCACCCAGGGCGGCATCGACGCGTCGAGGCCCGTCGCCCCGGCAGGATACGTGTACATGTCGGCGGTAATCTTCAGGCCGTCCCGCCGCGCGCCTTCGATCTTGGCAATGACCCGATCCATCTTGGGCCAGTTCGACTGGCCGGCAGCCTTCAGGTGGTAGATTTCCGCCGGAATCCCCGCCTCCCGGCTGATGCGAATCAGTTCGTCAACCGCTTCCAGCAGCCGATTGCCTTCGCTGCGCATATGCGAGATGTACTTGCCGCGATACTGCGCGGCGACCTTGCATAGCTCGATCAACTCTTCGGTGGATGCGTAAAAGGCCGGCGCGTAGATGAGCGACGATCCTATGCCGAGCGCACCCGCCTCCATCTCGTCGCGCACCAGCGACCGCATCTCGTCGAGTTGCGCCGGAGTCGGGCGCTTGTCTTCCAGGCCAACGACGTGCTCGCGGATCGTCGTCGCACCGATAAACGACGCGACGTTCTGGGAGACTCCTTGTTCTTCGAGGTGCTTCAGGTACTCCGACAGGCTCGTCCAGGTAATCGAATACTTCAGATCTCCCATCTGCTCGATCGCCCGTCGTTTCATTGCAGGCGTGAGCGGACCCATCGAACTTCCTTCACCGAAGATCTGGGTGGTGACGCCCTCGCGAAGCTCTCCCTGCGAGCGTCCATCGATCAGCAGCGATTCGGTAGACCAGGACAGCATGTTGATGAAGCCGGGAGCCACTGCCAGTCCCGTTGCGTCGATAGTCGTCGTCGCCGGAAGGGCAGCGAGGTCGCCGATGCCGGCAATTCGGTCACCTTGGATGCCGACGTCCGCGCGTCGTCCCGGTGCACCCGTTCCGTCGTGGACGGTTCCGCCGCGGATGACGACGTCAAGCGGAGTCAGTTGAGAGGATGACGTTGATCTCGAGTTGGTCGAGAAGGCGAGCACACAGACGACAAAAACGAGCAGGATGCGGGAAAGACGCATCCGCGCATTATCTCATCCGAGGGGCTTCGCCCCTCGGACTCCCCGACACGCGCACTCGCTCGCCGCTTCGCCGGCTCGCTCCGTTCGCGTGGCTCTCTCGCGCTGCTCGCTCGCGAGAGACTGAGCCGAACAACAAATGAGAGTGGGAGCGGATGCTGGCTAGTGTCCTGTCCCCGTGGTTCGCAACATAATTCCCGGGCGGGGCATCCCGGCTGGCGGCGATGCTCCTCCCTCAAATACTCCCGGTATTCTCGGTCGTCGCGCCTTGCCATCCGGGCGCCGCGCTCCGGGACTTATGCCGCGATCCACGGGGACAGGACACTAGGAACCCACGTCCACGTAGACGGTGTTCAGCCGATAGTAGAGCACCTCGTTGAACTGACCGTCCGCCACGCGCGGCCATATCGGGACGGTCGTCGTACTCACAACCCGGACCTGGCCGACGACCTGATCGAGCCAGCCCAGGATTCGGACCTGCTCATCGTTGGTGAGCCGCGTCAAGTCTTCGAGCACCATCGTTGCGGCGCGGCCTCGCGTCGGAAGCTCCAGCGGCTGTCCGGGCCGCCACTTGAGGACCGGGCCTCGTAGATCGAGGCGCAGCATGTCCAGGACGATCCGTGTCGCTTCGGAACTTCCGACGACGAGAACATTCGTGCGAGGCATGACTCCCACCCGGACATCCTTGCGCGGGACCGCGCTGATTCGCCGTTGCTTCCTGAGTTGAGACGACAGAGGGGGGGTGGATGGTCCGTCGGCGAGGGCATTCGACCGGTTCTCCATGGGGTGCCTCCTTGAGGCGGGGGATACCTGAGATCGCGCCGAATGTACTCACGAAGCATCCGGACCGCTATCGGGAGAAGCGAGGGAAAGGACTAGGGAAGATCCCTAGTCAGGGGAAAAAGTTAAAAGTCAAAAAGTGAAAAGTTCAGAGCCAGTTCATGGCGGCAGCGAATCGCTATCGATTTTCCAACCAGCCTTGGAGGACGGCATACTTGACGATATCGATTCGACCCCGTAACTCCAGCTTTCGCATGGCGTTCGCCTTGTGGGCCTCGACTGTCTTGACGCTCAGTGACAACTGGCCGGCAATTTCCTTGTTGCTGTAGCCGGCCGCAATGAGGCGGAGAACCTCGGCTTCCCGCTCGCTCAGCGTCGCGGGCGGCTTGCTGGACTTGTCACCGCGGCCAATGAGGCGGGCCGTCATGCGAGGGGTCAGCGTCGAGTCCAAGTACTGGCCGCCGGCGGCCGCTGCCCGAATCGCCTGCAGCAGCTCGTTTGGCGCGCTTTGCTTCAGCACGTACCCGGAGACACCTGCGCGCAGCAGCTCCTGCACGTACGCATCGTCGCCATGCCTGGTCAGGGTGACGATGACCGCTTTGGGTTGCTGTTCTTTCAGTGCGCGCGTGGCGGCCAGGCCGTTCATCCCCGGCATCGAAATGTCCATGACAATGACGTCAGGCTTGATGGCGAGCGCGTTCTGCATTGCTGTTTTTCCGTCGCTCGCTTCCGATACGACCGTCATGTCGGGCTGACTGTCGATCAGCAGCTTCAAACCGTGACGCACGGTGACGTGATCGTCGGCCAGCAGTACGCGAAGAGGTCCTGTGCGTTCGGTCATGACTGCGATGCCTTCCGTGAAACCGGGCTGGTCACCATCCGCACGAAGATCGCGGTGCCGTTGCCGGCGGACGATTCGATCTCGAGCGTTGCTCCGACCAGCGACGCGCGCTCGCGCATGCCAAGCAAGCCAAAACCCTCCGCGGCCGTTTCGCGCGACGCCAGATCGAATCCCACACCATCGTCTTCGACGATCAGGAGCACGCTGTCGGCGCGACGTTCGAGGATCACTTCAACGCTGGTCGCGCCGGCGTGCTTCGCCACGTTCGTGAGAGCCTCCTGCGCGATCCGGTAGAGCGCCGTTTCGACATCGGTGGGCAACCGGTCGTCCATGAGCCCGGACGAGTGTAACCGTGCAGGAATGCCGACGCGTGCCGACCAGTCCTGGAGGTAATTCGCCAGCGCGGCTCGCAGCCCAAGGTCGTCAAGTGCGGTCGGGCGAAGCTGCCAGACCAGCTGGTCGACATCATGATCGAGCCGCTGGGCAATCGCCTCGATCGATTCGACGTGTGCGCGCCAGTCCGCTCGATCGGCGCTCGCGTCCTTGAGCGAGCGAATACGCAGGGCGAGGGCCGTCAAGTGCTCACCAAACTGATCGTGCATTTCACGCGCGATCCGGCGCCGCTCATCTTCCTGCGCGAAGACGAGCCGGGTGAGGAACTCGCGCCGCGCACGCTCCGATTCGGCCTGTTTCCGCTCGGTGAGGTCGAAATGCGTGCCGACGATTCGCACGACCGGTCCTCCGGGTGCGGTGCGGACCGGGTAGCCGCGAGACAGCACTTCTACATAGTGGCCGTCCTTGTGCAGCAGCCGGAATTCCCCCTGATATGTGTCGGCGCCGGCGCGCACGCTTTCGCTCAGCCGGCGTGCCTGTTCCTTGTCATCCGGGTGAAGCAGCCGCTCCCACGCGTCGACATGCGGTTCGATCTCGTCGTCGGCGTACCCGAGCATTTCCTTCCAGCGCGTTGAGTACACGACGGCGCCGGTTTCGAGGTTCCAGTCCCACACCCCTTCTTGCGCGCCGGCGAACGCCAGCTTCAGTCGTTCCTCGTTCTCTCGTAGCGCGGCTTCAGCCTGTCGGCGTTCGGTGAGATCAAGATGAGTTCCGACGATGCGGACGACCGGACCGCCGGGCTCGCGGCGCATGGGAAATCCTCGAGAGAGCACGTGAACGTAGTGGCCCGCCTTGTGCCGGAGGCGGAACTCTGCTTCATACGTGGCACGCGCACCGCGCGCCACGCTCTCGTTTGCACGATCGGCACGCGATCGGTCGTCGGGGTGCACGAGACGTTCCCACGCGCTGAGGTTGGGTTCGATCTCGTCAGGAGCGTATCCGAGCATCTCGATCCAGCGCGGCGAGTAGACGACGGCATTCGTTTCCAGGTTCCAATCCCAGACGCCCTCGAGTGCGCCGGCGACGGCGAGCGTGAGGCGTTCCTCGCTCTCTCGAAGCGCACGCTCCGCCTGCTTCCGCGCAGTAATCTCGCGTACGACCAACTGGACGGTCTGCTGACCTTCGCCGGTCAGCAGCGCGCCGGCGACGCTGACGTCGCACGCGCGCCCGTCGTGCCGTTTCAGCGAGAGATCGATAGGTGATGTTTTCCGTCCAGCCCGACAGCTGGTCGTGAAATCGCGCAGGTCTTGATGCTGTTCGAGGCTGAACCAGTCAAAGAGTGACTGGCCTACCAGCTCATCTGTGTCAAAAAGAGCCAGCGCCGAAGGATTGGCAAACGCGATGCGGTCCTGTTCAAGGAGGAGGATTCCGTCCGGCGACGTCTCTACCAAACGTCGGTAGGGTTCCATGGGCCGATAAAGTCTAGCGCCTGTAGATTCTGGGCACCAAACGGTTCGAGGTTGGATTTCTGGCTGATTTCACGACACCTCCGCCGGCCTGTACGTTCCCGTGGCGCAGGTCGTTAATAGGAAGGAGACGGGCCTGGCGGGGTCATTGAGTACGTCGGTTTGACTGGTGCAGCATGATCTTGACGTTCTACCTCGGTGTAGCGGCGGTCCAATTCAAGCAATATGCGGCGTACATGCAGCGCCGCACCGCGGTTCGTGCCGCGCAATTGAGCGTGACGTCTCAGAACTGAAGTACCTCGGGTGGAAACCCGATCCGCGAGAGGAATTGCGGCCGAGTGCGACGGGCTTTATAGTGGCAGTCTCCGAGCACCGCGTGATCTTTCGCTTCGATCGTTTTGCGCTCGACTCCGACACGCGACGTCTCCTCCGGGACGGCGAAGAAATCCACCTCTCTCCGAAGGCGCTCCAGCTTCTGCAAGTTCTCATCGAGAACCGGACCCGGGCGATGTCGCGGGCCGATCTCCAGAAGGAACTCTGGCCGACAACGTTCGTCCTCGACACCAACCTGGCGGGCCTGATCAAAGAGGTCAGGCGCGCGCTGGACGACACCGCCGAAACGCCGCGTTTCGTCCGGACCGTGCACCGGTTCGGATACTGGTTCATCGGCGAGGTCCAGGATGGCACCGGTTCCGGTTCGATTTCACGCGCGGCGGCATCGGTTCGGTATTGGCTGGTATGGTCGACGCGTCAGATCCCGGTCGACGCCGGCGAGCACATTCTCGGCCGGGCGCCGGACGCCTCGGTCTGGATTGATGCGCCCGGTGTGTCGCGTCACCACGCCCGTCTCGTCATCGACGGTGAAGACGTGACGGTCGAGGATCTGGGCAGCAAAAACGGCACCTACGTTGGCGATGAGCCAGTCGTCTCGCCACGCCGGTTGGTCGATGGTGATCAGATCCGTCTTGGACCTGTGGTGATCACTTTCCGCATCCCACCGCCGGTCGGATCGACAGACACGGTGCGGATAGACTAGCGCGGATTCCACAGAATCCACATCTCCAACCCACACGCCCCCTACGACTTTGCGTCACGCCAGTCACTAATCTTCACTCCGCGTCGCATGGTTAGTGCGTCGCCAGGAGGTGGGATGTGACTCGGACAATAAACACAAGGCTGACGCGGCTCGCGATTGTCGCAGCGCTTATCCTCGCCGGCTCCGTTACACGCGCCGACGCCGACGTCGTCAGCGACTGGAATCTGCAGTTGTTGAAAGTGCCGTTCGCGGTGGGGCCGCCGCAAGCGCGGCTGCTGGCGATCATGCACGTGGCGATGCACGATGCCATCAATTCGATCACCGGCGAGTATCAAACCTATCGGCGTCCGGCCCTCGCGCCGTTTGGCGCGTCGCCAGTCGCGGCGGGTGCCGCGGCGGCCCATCGTGTGCTCGTCACGCTGCTGCCCGCGTCGATGATTCCGGAGTACGACACCGCGCTGCAAGCGTCGCTCGACGGGATCCCGGAGCCCGAGCAGAGTCTAGGAGTCGCCGTCGGTGAGGATGTCGCACGGAGACTGCTCGACGAGCGCAGCCACGACGGTTTTTCAGCGGTCGTTCCCTACACGCCGGGTACGGGGCCCGGTGCGTGGATACCAACGCTGCCGTTGTTCGCGCCCGCGCTGCTGCCTGGCCTTGGTGACGTTGTGCCTTTCGCCCTGCATTCCGGCGATCAGTTCCGGCCCGACGGTCCACCCTCGCTCACGAGTGAGGAGTATGCCGCCGACGTGAACGAAGTGCAGCTCCGCGGCGACGCCAACGGCGAGACCCTTGGAAATAGATCGCACGCCGAGTCCGCGACGGCGCGGTTCTGGCTCGGTAACAGCATTCCAATCTTCCAGCAGATCGCGCGGCAGATTTCATCCGGCCGGGGCCTTGGGCTCTCCGAGAACGCGCGGTTCTTCGCGCTGCTGAGCATCGCGGGCGCCGACGCGTACATCGCGGCGTGGGATGCGAAGTACACCTACAACTTCTGGCGGCCGGTGACCGCGATCCGACAGGCGGACAGCGATGGAAACCCGGCGACGATTGGTGATACGTCGTGGCTGCCGCTTGGACCCACGCCTCCGTTCCCCGACTACGTTTCCGGCCACACCACTTACACGGGCGCGTTCGTTCAGGTGGTCGAGCGAATATTCGGGACGGCGCCGGTGACGTTCACCGTAATGAACGTGAATGTGCCTGCGGCCGAACAGAGCCGCACCTATCACAGCATCGGGGAGCTGTCCGACGAAATGATCGAAGCGAGAATCCTCGCGGGAATCCATTTTCGCACCGCTGACCGTGACGGCGATTGCCTGGGGCGGCAGGTGGCGCAGTTCGCGCTGATACACGAGCTGCGGACAGCGCGGAAACAATGACGCGCTAATCCCTCATCCCTGATCACTGACGCGATTCGGGATCAGTGATCAGGGATGAGGGATTACTTGCCCAGCCCTTTGATGGCGTTCCCGCCTCCGAACTCACGAGTCAGTGTGATGCCGAGCAGGTGCCCCATGTGGGCGCCAAAATTCCCGGCAACGGTCGAAACCCAGATCCCTGACAGCTCGGTCGACGATCTCAGGCGAATAGTCAGGCCGCCGCCGACGTTGGTGTAATTCGACACGACGAATCGATCGTGGGTCGTCCAGCCATGGGCGACGAGCTGGGGTACCGTGGGACCCTTGTGCCTCATTTGCCATCCGACCAGGCCTTTCAGTCCCCAGCGTCGAGTGATATCCGTCCCTGCCTCGACGTCCACGTTGCTGCGCACGGACGAGAGGTCGTCGACCACCTCGGCGGCGGCGAGAGAGTAGCGCGCGTGAACGTAGGTTGACGGTATCCACGTGCTGAGGTCGGTTCCTCCGCTCGCGCCGACTTGAAAGTCGGTCCGATGTCGACCGGGGACGGCCTCGCCGTCTGTTTCGTATTCGTGCGTCGGCACAGTAATGCCTGCGAGCGGCGCGAGGGCGACGCGGTGGAGCTCGATCATCCGCCGCACCTCGACGTGCAGATCCTGAAACGCACCATGGTAAAAACCATCGTCGAGTGGCCCCGGAGTCGTGACGATTCCGCCGACGAAGTAGCCACCGGGCAGCCCGGTGTATTTCGACGCGATGTAGGGCAGGCTGACCGTTAGGCCAATTGAATACGGCAGACCCCAATCGGCTTCCGCGACCAGAGACTTCGAGTGCGTGGCCCCCGTGTCGGTGGTTGGTATGCCCGCAGGACCGACGTAATGCCCTTTGACGTAGTAGTTCTGATACGTCACCGACACGGTCCCTTCGCCGGGTGGAGGAACCCATGGCTGGGCAAGGGCTGGAATCGCTGCAGCGTGAAAAACGACCACAACACGCCACATCCGTCCGATCCGCACGAGGCGGGTGCGCATCACGAGGGGTTATCGGATAGTCCTAATGTGCCAGGCGTCCGCCGTCCTTCAGTCTGAAATCGAGCGCGTGATCGATCTCGACCAGAGCGTCGTTATCGCTCATTGCGCGAGGGTTGAGCAGGCAGTGAAAGTCTTTCCTGAGCTGGGCTTCGGCGGGCTTGTTTGAGTCCAGCAGGATTGGAAGGATTGCGGTCCGGGACGGCGCCGCATCGACTTCTTTTTTCAGCATCTCCAGGTCACTGTACTCGGCGATCACGAGCGGATATTTCGCGGTGGCAAGGATGGACGCGACGTCTTCCCCGCGCTGGAGCACTCGCGGCGAGTGTCCAGCTTTCTTGAGCAGGTCCTCGAACATCGCCATGCCCGGCGAGGTCGAACGAGCCGGTCGATAAATCAGAATCGACGACGGATGAAGAGCGGCGTACCTTCGACTCGATACGCTCCGACCCGGGCGCATGAACTTGTCGCCGCAGGCGCTCACATCCGCGTAAGCCAGGGCCAGAAGTCCCGCGGCGAAACCCGCGACGGCCAGACGACGGAACATCATCGTGCGCTCCTTGAGCGAGGGTTTCGAGCAATCTAAGACTCGCTCGTGATCCTGTCAAGCGCCGTTGCCCGGGTTTGTTGTGGGATTTTCGTGGTTTCACGAAGCGCGGATGCCGATCCTAGGGAGACTGAAGCCCCAGGCCCGGATTGAACCAGTCGGCAAGAGTTCGGCGGCGTAGCTTCAGGCCGTCCATGACCCACAGATCGCCGCGAAGCCGCACCGTCGCGATGACCGCCGTGCGGCTATCCGCGCTCAGCGTGAAGCCCTTCACCGGGTTGTTGGCCGGCGGCGACGCTCCCAGCCTGGCAAGGATTTTCTGGCGGCCGTTCATTGGGTCGACCTCCACCACAACCAATTGCATCTCGTCCGTCTCCTTGATCCCGACCAGTCGGGTCCCTCGATCGGCCCATTCATGGAGCAGCCATCGGTCCGTCACTTGACTGTTCTGGATTCCCCGGCTGTTCTTGCCATCGGTCGACACGAGGATGAGACCCTTGTCTGTTTCCCACGTAATCCAGTCGTTGGCCGGTGACCAGTGCGGTGCGGCGCCGGGCACTCCGTCGGTTCGGAGGATCACCGGTTCAGAGCCGCTCCCGACACGAACTTTGGCGAGCACCCACTGACGCGATTTCCATTCCGTGTAGGCGATCC
The DNA here is from genome assembly GCA_046732715.1 of Acidobacteriota bacterium. GTDB lineage: Bacteria > Acidobacteriota > Vicinamibacteria > Vicinamibacterales > 2-12-FULL-66-21 > JALZOC01. Next base: position 32,949 of record JBKPNQ010000156.1, read on the forward strand.
ACTCTCCGTTGGGAGACCACGTCGGCGCGCTCTGGTAGCCCTCGTGCGACGCCGGCAGCAGCGGGACCGGGGCACCGCCGTCGGTGAACCGGGTCCAGATTCGCAAAGGCCAGATCATGGGTTTCTGCGCGTTCCGCAGGAACGCGATTTGCCGGCCGTCTGGTGAAAACGTCGGCGCTCCCAGCATGATCGTCCGGTCGTCGCCGAACTCCCTCTGTGTGACGACGGGCTGATCCACCCATCGATCGGCCTGTCGCCGTCTGAGCCAGATTTCGTCCTGGCCGCTGCGATCTGTGACGTACGCCAGCGCGCTGCCGTCGGCGGACCACGCCGGCTCGGATTCGCTGCGCGACGTGACGATGAGCGGCCGCATCTGAGCCAGCGTCGACGGAGCTGGTTCCGGCGCCTTGGGATCAACCGCCACCGACACGAGGTCGTAATCGGAGTCCTCGCGAGCAAACACGATCTGATCGCCTGACGGCGAGGCCGATGGGGAGTACTCGTTGTCCGCGCTTCGCGTCAGCGGCCACCAGCGATTCCGATTCAGATCCGCAATCCACAGGTCCGCACCCGGTCTCGTCAGCGAGATGACGGCCAGCACGACGTGATGCCCGTCAGGGAGCCAGCTGAAACTCGTGGCCCGCGGGGCGAGATCCGGCCAACCCTCGAGTCGTCGATATGGCGCGCCACCGTTGAGCGGCACGATCCAGAATTGCCAGCCGCGCGCCTCGGGTTGCAGCTCTATCGATCTCGCGACGGCGCAAATCCCTAATCGGCTGCCGTCTGGCGAGAAGGCGAGTGAGCCTTCGACGAATGGAAGCGCTCCGAGCGTGGCGGACTTGGCGGCATGACTCTCCACGTTGTCGCTGGTCCAGGGCTCGACGCCGCCCGGCGTCGACAGCCACAGTGTCGAGTCTCCGACGATGTCCCCCTGGCCTTCGTCGCGGAGGAACGCAATCGCAGTCCCGTCTGGGGAGATGGCGCCGCGAATCGCATCGCGGACGACGATCTCCGGTGTGCCACCCGATGCGCCAACCGACCAGATGCCCTCCTTGTCCTGCGCCTGGGAGACGTAATAAATCCGTTTGCCATCGTGCGACCAGAACGGCTGCGTCGCATCGAAGTTGCCAAACGTGACTTGAACGGGTCCGGAAGACGAGAGTCGGCGTGTGAAGATCTGAAGGACGCCGCCGACTTCGGCGGCATACGCAACGACCTCATCGGTTGGGGACCACGAGGGGAATCCTTCATAGGCGCCTTGGGTGGCGAGCGGCGTGAAACGCAAAGCCGAGACGTCGATCACCTCACCACCAAAGCGCGGCAGCATCAGCACGATCGCGGCCGCCAGCGTGGCGACGATCGCTCCTACCATCAGCGCAACCCGCCACGGCGTGTTGAATATCCAGGGAGGCGTGGCTTCGCGGTCGGTGACCTCGGTCAGGCGATCGCGAAGCATCCGCAGTTCACGGTGAAGGTCTGCGGTCGACGCGTACCGATCGGCCGGATGCTTCGCAAAACATCGCTCGATGATCCAGCGCAGCTGGAGCGGTGTTTTCGGGCCCAGTCCCGTCATCGGCGGCAGATCGTCGTTGATGATGGCGTGGAGCGTTGCCGCCGGCGTGTCGCGACGAAACGCGGGCCGGCCGGTCAGCATCTCGTAAAGGATCAGACCGAACGAAAACTGATCCGTGTGAAAGTCGGTTGGCGAGCCGAGCGCCTGCTCGGGACTCATATAAGGTACCGTCCCCGATCGGAGCCCATCCTCGGTCTCGGTCACGTCTCCTGACGGCGTCGACGACGCACCTGCGGCGTCCACGCCGATACGAGTCAGGCCGAAGTCGAGAATCTTCGCGCGGCCGGTCCTCGTCACCATGATGTTCTCGGGCTTGAGATCGCGGTGGACGATGGCGGCGTCGTGCGCGGCGGCGAGCCCGTCGGCGATCTGCGTCGCCAGGTCCAGGGCTCGCTTGAGCGGCACGCGTCCGCGTCGGATCTCCTCCCGGAGCGACTGACCATCGATGACTTCGGATGCGATGAAGGGGGGATCGCCGTCCACCGACACGTCGAAGACGGTCACGATGTTGGGATGGTTGAGCGTGCCGGCGGCGCGCGCCTCGGCCACGAAGCGTTGCAGTCGATCGGTATCGATCGGCGATCGGCGATGGAGGATCTTGAGCGCGACTTCACGCTCGAGCCTCGGATCCCACGCGCGATACACTTCGCCGCCGCCCCCGCTCCCGAGCAACTCGAGAATCTGATAGGGCCCAAGCGCCGGCCGAGAAGCGGTCCCCGCTTTCATGAACGGATTGGTTGATCTTATACCCGCGGAGGTCGGTTGGCCGCGGCTGGCCCGCCTTCGCGACCGCGCCGCTTCAGCGCGACCGGCTGGCGCTCCAGGCCTGCTGCTGGCGGATCACCGTTCCGAGCGGCGCGATTGGGCGATGGATTCGTCGTGAAGTCGTGCGGTGAGGGTCAGTCAAACGGCAGATCGAGCGCGCGAGCCGTTGTCGCGGACGACATCCCGAGCTGGTTGAGTCGAACGTCGGTGTGCGACCGGCAGATGGATCCCAGCGCGTTGCTGGTCTCCGGATTGAGGAAGGTCGAGGCCGAGTAGCCGCAGAGGACGGTCAGCGATTCACGCGACGCGAGCTCACTCCACAGATTCTCCAGGACGTCGGCCGCCTGGAAGAATCCGTCGGCGGCAAGCACGTCGACCATGTCGCTGTAGACGCGGAGTGCCGCGCCTGATGAGTTGAGCTGACGAACCGTCTTGCCAACGACCTCGTCGAACAGGCCCCGGCTGGGCACGCCGTGCCACATCATGCGGGTGAGCGTCCGGGCGGCGTCGAGTACCGTGAGAGATCCGCTGGCGACGGCATCGCTCAAGGTGACGTTGGCCGCCGTCAATCGCGATGAGGTCGAGTTCCAGTGCGGCAGTCGCATGACCAGCAGTACCGCGTCGCCCTGCCGCAGACCGTCGAGGACGAAGGTGGAGACGCGGTCGGTCATCGACTCGTTCGTCTCGAACATCTCGACCATATGCCGAGAAGCAGCACTCCCGTTGACGAGGGCCTGTTCTTCGGCCGTCGACGCACGATCTTTAGGATGATCGCAACTCATCGTTAACGTCGGCAATCCTACACTAAGTGCTGCAGAGGTGTCCGGCAAAGTTCGAATGAAAATCTCACAGTGAGAGGACAGGCGTGGGCAAAAGAAAACGCCGTTCGCACCTTCATCAGATGCGAACGGCGTGAATGGCTGAGGTGAGTGCCCGGAACGGGCCCGCGACAACCTCGTCAGTATGCGAACGTTCCGAAGAACGACGACCGCTTGTTCGGATCGCTCCACTTCGTTCCGAGCGCCGCACCGCTGAACGCATTTTCAGCCGTCGTTCCCATCATCGGATCGGAGACATCGGCGAACGGGTGGAACCACTGATGTGCGCCGCAGCTCGGGTCGTGGCTCATTTCCTTTTGCACGGTGAGCCGCAGCGCCTTCGCTGAAACCTTGATCGCCTCGGGCCCGTCGGCGAACTGGATCGTCGTCGGCGTTGTCTCGATCACCGTCGAGACCATGCCGTTCGAGTGCTGCTTCGCCATCGAGATGAGCGCCGAGCGCTGAGCTGGCGTTGCTCGTTCGTCGACGAAAATCGCAGCGCGCGTGGCCGCGGCCGCGCCACCGATCTCGCGAATCCCGAGATTCTGATCGCCGGCAATTGCGGCGACGACCGAGAGGCCGGTTAACGGTACCCCATCAAAGCTGCCGCGATCGACTTTCCACACGAGCAATGCCTCGCGGCCGGTCGTCGCAGCCTCGCCGTTCATGATGCATCCACCGGTGAACACCTCGGCCGTTCTTGCTTCGACGTACGAGCCGCTGATTGACGTGCCCGAGGCGCCGCTGGCGCCGAGAGGAGCCGCGACGAGGCCTGCCAGCACCGTCGTCAATACCGCGTGTCTCATGGCTGTTATTTCCTTCCTTTACTGCTCGCGGGGCCCCACCCCCGCTCGCTCGCGCTCGGCGACTTCGCGCCTCGCGCGGGCCGCAGGCGCTTCTTCGTGCTCGGACGGAGCCCCGAGCACGTACCTAGAGCTTGCAACACCCCCGCTCACCGCAGCAGATGTCCGGGCGGACGGGCTGGCCGTCGGGCCCGAAGCCACTGTGTGTGTCTATGCACCAGTAGGCCGATGTTTCATATCGATCATAAAACGTTGACTCCGCCGGGTCCACCACGGCCGCGATATACATGCTTTTCGTGCGGATTCGGAGGCAGTGAACCCCGACGGTAATCTTGGGCGATGTCAATGATTCCATGTCTGCTCCGCGATCAGAGGGTCGTTCTGGTTCCGGGGACATTCAGCCCGGCGGCATTCAGAATCGCCCGTTTCACCGCTGTCTTGGCGACCTGGATCTTGTATGCGTTCTGGCTCATCGGCTTGGCATCGCGCAACGCTGCCTCGGCGGCCGCCGCCGCCGTCTGCTCGTTGATTGCCTTGCCGGCAAGCGCCGCTTCCGCCGCCTGCGATCGCCACGGAATCGGCGCGACCGCTCCCATGACGACGCGCGCCGCGCCGACCGTGTTGCCGTTCATGGTGAGGAGAACCGTTGCAAAGGCTATCGGCCAGTCGTGCGATTCCTTGTAGCGAACCTCGTAATGCCCGCTCTTGACCGCGCCCGGGGCCGGCAGGATCACGTGCGTGAGGAGCTCATCCGGCGCGAGCACGTTTTCCCGCTGCACGTTCTGTAGCGTCGGCATCGTGAAGTACTCCGCCGCTGGGACCATCCGCTCACCCTTGGGACCGAACAAGCGGAACGTTGCGCCGTACGCAACCGACGGCACCGCAAGGCTCGACGGATGGACGATGAAGCTCGGGCCGTTGCCAAAGATGGCGTGGAACTGGTTTTCGCCTGAAGGAGAGAAGCACTGACTGCCTCCCTTCTTGAAGCAGACGAACTCCTCGTTGCGGAAATACCAGCATCGCGGCCGCTGGTTGAGATTTCCTCCAACCGTGCCCTGGTTGCGGATCTGCGGCGTGCCGACTTCTCCGGCCGCCACGATCATTGCGGGATAGAGTTTCGCAACCTGCGCGTTCGCCGCCAGGTCGACGATCCTCATCGCTGCGCCGATCTTGAGTCCACCGCCCGGCATCGGGGTGACCGTCGATTCGAGGGCGCCTTTGACGTTGACGATGCGGTCCGGCTGCGTGACGTAGTCCTTCATCCGCGCGAGCAGATCCTGCCCGCCGCCAAGCGGCATCGCCTTCTCGTGCTCGGGGCTCAGCGCGCGAACCGCATCCCTTTCGTTCGCGGGATTCACATACGAGAACGCTTTCACTGCATCCTCCTTTTAGGCTCTTTGCGCCAATGTCTGAAGAATCTTTGCCGGCGTGAGCGGCAGGCTGCGCACGGTGACCCCGATCGCGTTTCGGACCGCGAGCGCAATCGCCGCCGCGGTGGGAACGGTCGGCGGCTCGCCGATGCCAACCACGCCACGCTCGGACTGATCCATCAGCCGGACGTCGATCTTGGGGATGTCCGACATGCCCGCCAGCAGATACCACTCCATGTTCGGGTTCACCATCTGGCCGGTGTTCCGATCGAGGATCCGATCCTCGAACAACGCAAAGTTCAGGGAGCCAACGATGCCGCCGTAGACCTGGCTTTCAGCCGTGAGCCTGCTGACGACGAGGCCGCAGTCCTGGAGCGCCAGCACGCGAACGACCTTGACGATGCCGGTTTCGATGTCGACCTTCACCTCGGCGAACTGCACGCCAGAGGTCGTAGCCGACGAGAGGCCCGGCTGCCACGCGCCGTCGCCGACAATAGGTTGTGCGCCGATCTGCTTGCAGGCGTCAGCCCACGACATGCCCTTCGAAGGGTTGTCCTTCACCTGGATGCGGCCGTTGACGGCGACGAGGGTTGCGGCCTCGACGCCAAGTGCCGGCGCGACTTTGTCCTTCAGCGCGTCCAGCGCGTTGACGGTCGCGATGCGGATCGCCGGACTGATGCCCGCCGCCGTCGTGCTGCCGCCGGAGCCGCCGCTCATCGGATACATGGTGTCCCCGATTTCCGGCTTGATGTTGGTCGTGGGTATGCCGAACGTGTCCGCCGCCACGACCGCCACGAGCGTCCGCGTGCCGGTGCCGAGATCCTGCGTGCCGCAGCGGACGATGACCATGCCGTCGGACGCGATCTCCACGTGTGCGCGCCCCTGATTGCCGCCGCCGCCCCACGTGTTGATCGCGACGCCCATGCCCGTCTTGATCGGACCAGGCGTCGGGTCGCCGGTCGGATGGCGCTTGTCCCAGCCGAACTCTTTGGCGCCTTGCCGCAGGTATTGGCCCCACATCGCGTTTGGTGCCTCGGGGGGCAGGTTCTTGATCCGGAATTCGACCGGATCCATCTTCACCAGGTCCGCGAGTTCTTCCATCAACACTTCGGTGATGAACGAGCCCTGCGGATGTCCCGGTGCGCGCATCGGGCGCTGCTGGCCGGTATTGATGAACACGTCCTTGTGCGCGCGGCGACGGTTAGGGAATTGATAGATGTAGGGAAGCGGAAATCCTGCAGCTGCTCCAGCGCCGCCCGTGCCCCACGACTCCGCGTCGAAAGCCGTCAACGTCCCGTCCGCCGCGACGCCGGCTTTGATTCGCGCTGCCGCGGACGGCCGGTTTCCAGTCGCGAGATGCTCTTCCTTGCGATCGAGCATCAGCTTCACAGGAGCTTTCGCGTCTTTCGCCAGGCGTGCGCAGATCATCGTCTGCGGGTCTTGCGCGCCCAGCTTGCTGCCGAAGCCGCCCCCCATGTACTGCGTGATGACGCGAACGTTGGAGGACGGGATGTTCAGTCCGGTCGCGAGACCTTCCTTCGTCGCGAAGACGCCCTGCGTCGAGACCCATGCCGTGAGGTTGTCGCCGTCCCACTCGCACACCGCGCCATGTGATTCGAGGCACACGTGCGTGATCACGTGGGTGGAATAGGTCTGTTCGAGCATCTGCGCCGCCTGTTTGAAGCCCGCGGCAATGTCGCCGGTCTCCTGAGTCTGTCCTTGTCTGACGTTGCTCCTCGGCGTTCCTGGCGTCGTATCGAGCGCCGGGCCGCTCGCGGCGAAGACTGGCGGGGCGTTGCCGGCGAGCGCCTGATCAACTTGAATCACCGCCGGCAGCACCTCGTACTCGACCTTGACGAGGCGCGCCGCGTCGATCGCGTGTTCTTCCGTGTCCGCGGCGACCCCGGCGATCTCGTCTCCCTGGAACATCACGATGCTGCTGCGCTGCGTGTTCGCGGGATCCCGCCAGAGATGCGTGGCCTTGACGCCCGGCGCCTTCTGCGCCGCAGTCATATCAACCGAGACAATTCGTGCGTGCGGATGCGGCGACCGGACGATGCGGCCGTAGAGCATGCCGGGTCGATTGATGTCGAACGTGTAGCGTGCCTTGCCGGTGACTTTGTCGGGGCCGTCGAGCCGCTTGACGTGCGTGCCGATGGACGAATGCGGTGGCGCCCAGTGATATTTCGGATCGGCGGGCGGAGCCTGAGGACCACGACCGCCGCCCTGTGCCTGCGGAGCCGGAGCCTGACCGCCGCGGCCGCCGCCCTGCGGTGGTTGCGGGGCTGGAGCCTGCCCGCCCGGTGCCTGGGGTTCGTTCGGGCTAGCCACGGGTCACCCCCTTCACGCTGGAGACGGCTTCGAAGATCCGGGAGAAGGTCCCGCAGCGGCAGATGTTGCCGTCGAGCCCTTTGCGAATCTGGTCAGGCGTCGGCGACGGGTTCTTTTCGAGCAGCGCGACGCTCGCCATGACGAAGCCCGGCGTGCAGAACCCGCACATCAGCGCATCCTTGTCGCAGAATGCCTGCTGGACCGGGTGCAGACCGGAGGCGGTTGCCAGGCCGTCAACGTTGCGGACTTCCTTGCCCTGACATTCGATAGCGAGCGTCGAGCAGGCGTACACCGCCCGGCCGTCGACGATCATCGTGCACGCGCCGCAGGCGCCACGGTCGCAGCCGCGCTTGTTCCCGGTCAGGTCGGCGCGCATCCGCAGGGCGTCGAGGAGCGTGACGCGCGGTTCGATCATCAAATCGACGCGCTTTCCATTGACCGTCAGGCGGACGGGCACATTACCGGGCCCGACCCCGTTGACGGCGGCCTGGGCGTCGGCTTCGGCCGGCGAAGTCGCTGCCGTGACGGCACTGACCACGCCCGCAGTCTTCAGAAAGTCGCGGCGGCTGACGGAGAAACCGCCGGGTTTATCGTCCTTTTCAGCCATCTGTCGTTCCTCTCGGCAGGTGCGTCGTTACAGGGACCCCGCGTCCGGGCGGCGTTATCGAGCTCATGGCCTCGCGAGGCGAAGCCGCGAGGGTCTGAGGCGCAGCATCGCTAGTGTAGTACTGTTGGCGCGGTCTCGCAAACTAAACCGGACGGGCCCGGGGAAGGCAAAAACGGCCCAGCCCTCTGCGGATCACCACAGCCATCCCAAGAAGCCCGAGTGCCCCGCTTACCCACGAAATACGCCGCAGCGCCGCGTTCGTTTCGATGTCATAGCCGACCGTCAGACTGTGCTGATCGCGGTCGCGTTGCTGAGTCAGAATCTCAATCCGGCTATCGGAAGGGACAAGCGCATTGGCCAGATAGACGCTCACCTCCGGCCGATGTCGATTGACGACGCTGATCTCATGCCTGCCGTGTATGGTCTCGGGAAGTACCGCTGAGGCGAACAGGCGGATAGTCCCGACGCCCCCAACGATGGCATCGACGGCTGGAACCTGCACGTCTCGGATCGTCAGCGGCACCGGCCGATGGTCGACTGTCAGCGCGACCGACCTCAGCACGTCATTGGCGTAGGCAAGCCCCTCGACCTGCGACAGTTGGCCGTCGCGGTTCGTGTCGATCCAGCCTGTCACCTGCTCCGCGATACTGACGCCCGGCGTGAGATCGATCTCCAGATTCACCCGGTTGGCAGCGATTCCGACCAGCGTCGCCTGGAGATAGTCGTCGAGGCGATGTGCGCCGGCGGGTCTGCTGGCTGTCAGCGAGATGAGAAGAGCGAAGGTTAATACCCGGACGGTCATTGTGCGAATCAGTACTTTTAACTTTTTACTTTTTACTTTTTACTTTTTCACCAACCCCGCCCCGTAATCGTTCGTCGGGTCTCGGTAGATCGTGTGAATGTGATCGATGTCCCCCTGCTGCGGCGCGTACTCGATGATCACCGTCGGTCCTTGAATGCGGTAGTACGCGAGCTCGCCGTTGGTGGTTGAACCGCTCCAGGCGAAATAGGTTTTGGCCAGGTTCGTCTTCACCTCCGCCATCTTGGCGCTCGCGCCTTCGTCGTTCAGGATGCCGACCCACTCGTGAACGATGTCGAGCAGCATTTCCTGCTGCTTCGCATTCATCGCGGACGCGAGCATTCCTTCTGGTTGGATCACCTTGCCGTCGTTGCCCGGGCCGAGCACGAGATCTCGCACCTGGTAATTCAGGATCGCCTGCTTCTTCTGGTTGTCGTCGAGCGCGTTGATCAGCGCGAACCCTTTGTCGTTTTCGCTTCCGAGCGGCCGAACCGTTTGTCCGTTGAGTACGTATTTCGCGGGTTGCGCGGCCGGCAGGCTTGGCGTCATCACGTTGCCGGCGCCGACCATGGTGATGTTGATCGCCAGGTGGTGTCCGCCGAACTGAAGCATCCAGGGACTGGCGGGTGACGGTGCACCAACGAAGGCGATGAAATACTCGTCGCGGCCGAAGACGAGCCCGCCGCCCCGGCCGCCTCCCGCCGGCCGGCCCCCTCCACCGGCAGCGCCGGGGGCACCCGCTCCCCCGGGAGGTCCAGGGCGTCCGCCCGTTCGGCCCCCGCCCTGGTTCTTCAACACTTCATCCCCGTTCATGATGTCGAGCACCTTCTGGTAACCGGATCGGCTGAGCGCGGCAGCGACGGTGGCCATCGCGGCGTCGCGCTGTGTCGCCGTGAGGTCGCCGAGTCGCAGGCCGTTGCGCTGGAAAATACCGCTCGGCAGGTTGGACCACCCCGTCTTCTGAGGGCTGTTGAACTCGAACGTCGCCTTCGTCCGGTCTGCGTCGCTCAGCGTCGCCAGGAACGCGTTGGCGGCCACCACTACCTTGTTGGTGATGCCGCTCTGCACCGCCGGTTTGGCGGTTGGTGATGCGGCACGCTGCGCGAAGCCGGACGCAAGCAGCACGGCCAGTAGAACGGTGAATGAAGCGCGCGGCGTTTTCATGCCGGATAAGGTAGATCCCGATTGATCGGAATGGAAATGAAAAAAGAGTGTCTCCGGTATGATGCCGCTGTGCCAGTCCGTTTCGGTCTCGTCATCATCCTGGCTGTGAGCCTGGGCAGCGGCTGCCGTCGCGAGACCGCCAACCCGGCGCCCGCGAACAGGCCGAATGTGCTTTTCATCCTGCTGGACGACCTGCGCTGGGACACTGTCGGCTACGCCGGGCATCCGAATCTCAAGACGCCCAACATCGATCGGATGGCGAACGAAGGCGTGAACTTCCGGAATGCCTTTGCGACGACGTCTCTGTGCTCACCGAGCCGCGCGTCGCTCTTGAGCGGGTTGTATGCCCACCGGCACGGGGTCACCAACAACTTCACCGAGTTTCCCGAGTCGATCGACAGCTTTCCGCGTGCGCTCCAACGCGCCGGCTATGCGACCGCTTATGTCGGCAAGTACCACATGGGCGAGAACAACGACGGGCCCAGGCCGGGATTCGACTATTTCGTCACCCACAAGGGGCAGGGACAGTATTTCGGCACGGAGTTCAACCTCAATGGCGAACGCCGTGAAACACCCTCGGGCTACTACACCACGGTCGTCACCGACATCGCGCTCGACTGGTTGAAGCGCGATCACGCCGGAAAGCCCTGGATGCTGATCCTGGGTCACAAGGCGCCGCACAGCTTTTACACGCCCGAGCCGAAGTACGCGCACGCATTTGATGATGTCAGGGTGCCGTATCCGACGAGCGCGTTCGAGTTGAAGGACAAGCCGACGTGGATCAAGGAACGGATGTACACGTGGCACGGAATCTACGGGCCGCTGTTCGACTGGCGCAAGAAATTTCCTGACGATCGCCCCGAAGCGGTGCACGACTTCGAGAACATGGTGCATGCCTACTGGGCGACCGTACTCAGCGTCGATGACAACGTCGGCCGGCTTCGCGCGTGGCTGGAACAGACAGGACAACTCGAGAACACCATCATCGTGTTCTGCGGCGACAACGGGCTGCTGCAGGGCGAACACGGAATGGTCGACAAGCGGACGATGCACGAGCCGAGCATTCGCATTCCGATGGCAGTTCGGTACCCGGGCCTGACAAAGACGCCGAAGCTGATCGATCAGCAGGTGCTGACGGTGGACATGGCGCCAAGCCTGCTCGAGCTGACCGGCACATCACCGCTGCAGAACATCGATGGCCGATCGTGGGTCCGCCTTGTCCGCTCCGGCGATCCGGCGTGGCGTACCAGCTGGTTCTACTACTACAACTACGAAAAAGAGTTTCCGTACACGCCGAACGTGCGCGGTGTGCGAACCGACAGCTGGAAGTACATGCACTACCCGCACGGAGATGGATCTCCCGACCGTCACCTGGCGGAGCTGTACGATGTGAAGAAAGATCGGGACGAGCGCGTCAACCTCATCGCTGATCCGGCACACGCGGATACGCTGGCGGGCTTGAAGAAAGAGCTTGAACGACTGATGGCGGCAACTGGCTTGACCAGCGGAACCGACAAGATGCCAATCGACGCCGGCATCAAGACCGAGTTGCCGGACCAGAAGATTCGCTGAGAAACGGCCGGCCACTACTGCCAGCGAAAGACCCGCGCCGAAAACCCCGTGCAGATTAGGAAGATCAGACCGAGGGCGGCGACGTCGCCGGCGTGTGCGATCCATCCATCTCCCCGCCAGATCCCTCGCAAGAGCGACACGGTATAGGTCAATGGCAGCAGCCGCGCGACGAACTGCAAAGCCGGCGGCAGCGCAGTGATCGGGACGAACAATCCGGAAATGCCAACCATCGGATACAGAATCAACGTGCCGACTGGCTGAGCAAAACGCGCGGTGGGAACCAGGCTGGCGATGACGAACCCCATCGACACGATGCAGAAGGTGCAGTAGAGCAGCGCGGCGCCGAACGCGACGAACGGGGCGTCAACCCCGGCAGGGAAGTATCGTTTGCCGGCCAGGATCATGCCCGCCAGCGTGACCGCGGTAAACAACAGCTTCACCAGCACGTGAGCGGTCAGGATCGTGATCGATCGCAGCGGTGTAGCCCGCAGTCGCTTGAGGATGCCGCCCTCGCGATAGATCGCGATGATCGTGACCAGCGACAGCACGGCGCTGAGCGCGATCAGGATCGCGGCCAGTATCGGCAGATCGACGGTGATCAGATCCGGCGAGCCCGCCGGCGGCCGCCCGGCTCGCGGCGCGAACATTCGTCCGAGCACGACAAAGACGAGCACCGGTATGCCGACGGTGCCGATGACACCGAGCGGCTCACGAACGAAGATCTTGATCTCGAGCCAGGTCAGGGTCAGCAGTCCTCGCAGCATCGTCAGCCTCAGTTCCGAATCGAGTGCCCGGTGACCTTGAGGAAGACATCCTCGAGCGTCGACCGTTCCGTGCTGAAGTCGGTGACCGGAATTCGATGCTCCGCGATGCATTCGATGACGCGGGTCACGAAGTCCTCGCCGCGTCCGCGGATCGTGACCCGTCCGTCGCGAGCGGTCAGGGAGTCCACCTGCGGAATCACCCGGAATCGTTCGCCGGCGGTGTCGTCTCTCGTCGTGACGATCACGATCCGCTCCGGCGCGTGCCGGCGGATCAATTCGTCCGGCGTGCCGATGTCGATAATCCGTCCGTGATCGATGATCGCCACGCGATCGCACAGCCGCTCCGCTTCCTCCATCAGATGCGTGGTCAAAAAAACCGTCTTGCCACGGGCACGGATGCCGCGCACCAGTTCCCAGATCGCTCGTCGCGCCTGCGGGTCCAACCCGGTCGTCAGCTCGTCGAGGAACACGACTTCCGGGTCGTTGATCAGCGCCAGCGCGATGAAGAGACGCTGCTTCTGGCCGCCGGACAGCGTCATGAACCAGGCATTGCGCTTGTCGCTCAGGCCGAGCTGTTCCAGCAGTTTGTCGCCATCGACCGGATGTCTATATAAGGTGGCCCATAAGCCGACCGCCTCGCGGACCTTGATGCGTTTTTGCAATTGCGCTTCTTGGAGCTGGACGCCGATTCGGTCCTGAAGCGCGTAGAGGTCTTTTCTCGGATCGAGCCCCAGCACCGAGATCGTGCCCCGATCGGGCGCCCGCAACCCTTCGACGCATTCCATCGTCGTGGTCTTGCCGGCGCCGTTCGGTCCGATCAGGCCGAAGATCTCTCCCTCGTTCACGTCGAACGAGACTTCGTCAACTGCGACCGACGGTCCGTAGGTCTTGCGGATTTGTGAGACCTGAACGACTGGCGGCACGCCAAGAAGCTTACTGCGTTCGCCGTCACGCTGTATTCATGGCTTAGACAAGAAGGCAGTTCGACCGTGAACATCGACGAACGTGATCGCGCACCACGGCTGTGACCGTCAGTGGCCCGGATACCCCGGCCGTTTGAGCCACACCGGCATCGGCGCCGACGCGGGTTTCTGGGTGTAGCGATAGGCCTCGATGGCCCATCCGCCTGGACCGCGACCCATGACGAGCGTCATGAGCCCTTCGAACGTCGGCAGCGGTTTGCCGCCCGCATCACTGAGGCCGCGCAACTCCCACTTGCCGTCGACGACCGCGACGTCAGCGCCGATGCAGCGAACGTTGCCGAACATCAGGGGATGCTTGGAGCCGCGGTATTCCTGCCGCGTGAACAGCGCGGCACGATTCGCGCGAATCGTTTCCCGGCCGCGTTCGGTCAACCCATCAGGATGAACCATGTCGCCGTCGACAGACCAGAGCAGCGACAGGTTGGTTGCGTCGGCATTGTTCCAGTGGAGTGTGAACGCATCGGCAAAGCCGCGAATCGTCCGCTCGTCGCCAGGTGAGCACGTCGGTCCGCTGCTGGCTGACGGGCGGCGTGCTGGCGGCGGGGCCGCAGGCGCGGCTGGCGGCGGCGTCATGAGCGGACCCGGCGCCGGCGGAGTGGCATGCCGGAGCACCTCGATGTCCTGGAGAATGGCGCCGACCAGCCCCTCAACGACGGTCCGTCCTTTTTCGCGCGTCGCGAGCGTCGGATCGCCCCACACGCCGCTCTCCGAATAGGTGCCGGAAGCGCCGCGACGTCGCGTGAGCTGCAACGGACCCGGCGACGCCGTGTATTCCTTCACCGCGCGACGCATGTCGACCGAGGCCGGCTCGATGTAGAGCATCATCGACGTCTCGATCTCGTCGGCGTGCGTGCCTCCTTCCTCCTGACGAATCGACGCTGACACCCGATCGAGATGGCCTGCGAGATCCGTGTACGAGAGCAGGATGCCCTGGGACGCGAGCAGCCGCGCAGCCGGCTCCAGCGCCCTCGTGGTCGAGACGCCGGTGTTAAGAATGTAGAACCGACGCGGGCCAAAGCGGGCGAGGCCGGTGATCGCCTCGACCGACAGCGTCCGGGCGGTATCGAGCGTCAGCGATGTGGAGCCTGGATATTCAATGAAGGCGGGGTAGAAGTGATACGCAAGCGGCGGTGCAACGACGACGTCCGATGCGTCGAGCACGCGCGACGTCAGGTAATCGCTGACGATGGCGTCGTTGCCGAGTTTGAGATGCGGTCCGTGCTCCTTCGAGCCCGCGCCGAGCGGGACGACCACGACCGTGTCGGGCCGGAGCACGCTCTCGGCTTGCTGCCAGGTGATGTCCGACAGCCGGATGCCTCGCGGACGCGGCTGCGCCTGCGTCAGGCCGCGCGGGATAATCACTGTGACCGCAAGGGTCGACGCGAGCAGCAGCACACGCATAGGTTCTTCTCCGGCGCTGACGTCTGTGGGCCCGTATTCGGACGCGAATGTACACTGAATCAATGTCTGACTGGGATGCTGCGAAGTACCACCGTATCTCCGATCCCCAACTGGCGTGGGGACGCGTCGTCGCGGAGCGACTGGCGCCGGCCGCGGGCGAACGGATCCTCGATGTCGGCTGCGGCACTGGACGTTTGACGGAGGAGATCGCCCGAACGCCGGGAATAACTGTCGTGGGGTTGGACCGGTCCGCGTCGATGCTGCGGCAGGCCGGCAGCCGGGGTCAGCCCCCGGTCGGTTTACCGACCTATGTCCTCGGGGATGGGGCTGACCTCCCGTTCGCCGATGCGTTTGACGCCATCTTCAGTGCCGCCACTTTTCACTGGATCCCCGATCACGACCAGCTGTTTCGCAGCCTGTACAGGGCGCTCAAGCCGGGTGGACGGGTTGTCGCCCAGTGTGGCGGGGCAGGAAATCTGAGTCGGCTTCATGGCCGGGCGCGGGCCCTGATGCGCTCGACCGACTACGAGCGCTACTTTTCAGGATGGCGCGATTTCAACCATTTCGAAAATGTTCCCGACACGGAAGATCGGCTCGCGCGCGCGGGGTTCACGGATGTCGTGGTCACGCTCGTGGCCTCGCCGGTGCCGTTCGAGCGGCCGGAGCAGTTCTCCGAGTTCGTTGCCGCCGTGTGCCTCCGTCATCACCTCGACCGGCTGCCGGTCGACGGCCGCGACGGCTTCATGCGCCGAATGACCGATCAGGCTCTTCAGGACGATCCGCCGCTGACCCTGGATTACTGGCGATTGAACATCCAGGCCCGAAAGGCGGCCGCGTGACGGTCCCGTATCCGGCGCGCGCGGCTGAACATGGTGTCCGCCGCGACGCGGAACTGAAACGTTCGCTCCAGATCTCGCGCGCCCGTCTCGCTGTCTTTCTGGGTGGAGCCGGATGCGTGATCTGGACGATCGTTCACAGAGGCGGAGCAGGCTGGCTGGCGCTCGACGCCGTACTCGTCATCATCTTCGGTGCGCTCGTCGCGTGGCACGCGCGCGTCGAGGACCGCGTGGCCTGGCATCACGCGCTCCAGGCGGTCAGTCTCCGTTCCGCCGCTCGTGTCGAGCGCCGCTGGGACGACCTGCCTCCGGCGGAGGTGCCGGCGTCGATCGACCTGGCGCATCACCCCTACGCCATCGATCTCGATCTCTTTGGACGGGCGTCGCTCTTCCAGTGGCTCGGGCCCGCTGCGACGGCTCGAGGAAGCTCGACGCTCGCGAACTGGCTGCTCGGCGCAGCCGATCGTGATGTCGTGGCGGCGCGACAGACGTCCGTTGACGAACTGGCGCCGATGGACGATTGGCGCGAGCAGCTCGCCGCGCACGGCGAACTCGCGCGCGATGCCCGACTGGCGGACATTGACGCGTTCCTTGGCTGGGCCGAGGGCCCGCCGTGGTCCACGATGTTCGCCGTTCCTGTCAGTCGAGGACGGCACGCGACGGTTCTCCCCGCGGCGATGTATCTCGTCGTGCTGGCGCTGACCGCGGCCATCTGGATTCTTCTGGCCCTCTTCCTTCTTGATGTCACCGATGCGGCCTTCTGGTTTATTCCGGTGGTCGCTGGAGTCGTGCTGACGTTCGCGTACGCCGGTCGAATGTATCGCGCCTTCAATCGCGCGGGGGCCGGACAGCAGGCGCTTTCGCGGTACGCAGCGCTCTTCGAGCACGTGACGACGGTCAGCTTCAAGTCGCCGCTCCTGCGCGGCTTCCACCAGCGGCTGTCGGTTGAACGAACGTCGGCACCCGCATGCATGCGGCGGCTGAACCGGATCCTGGGCTGGGCCGAGCTTCGCAGTGGCGCCGGCATCTTTCACTTCCTTGTCCAGGCATTCACGCTGTGGGACTTCCACGTGCTGTTTGCGCTTGAACGTTGGCGAGCATCCACAGGCAGGCACGTGCGCGACTGGCTCGACGCCGTCGGCGAGGTCGATGCGCTCTCGTCGCTCGCAATCGCGCGACGCGACAATCCTGAGTGGGCGATGCCGCAGGTGGATGACGCTCGTGTGCTCGAGGCCGTCGCGCTGGGCCATCCACTGATTGATAACGATCGGCGCATCTGCAACGACGTCAGCGTCGGGCCGCCGGGAACGCTTCTGCTCGTCACCGGATCGAACATGTCGGGCAAGAGCACGCTCCTCCGGGCAATCGGCCTCAATGCCGTGCTCGCCCAGGCGGGCGGCTGCGTCTGCGCCCAGCGCCTGCGGCTGCCGCCTTGCGATCTCCAGAGCAGCATCCGCGTCCAGGACTCCCTGGAGCTCGGGTTGTCGTACTTCATGGCCGCGCTCGCTCGGTTGAAGGGCGTCGTCGACGCGGCGGAAGATCCCCGCCGCAAGGACCGTGCGCTCTTTTATCTGCTCGACGAAATCCTGCAGGGGACCAACAGCGTCGAGCGTGCGATCGCCGTTCGTGCCGTTGCGCGGCATCTGCTCGACGCCGGCGCGATCGGCGTGATGACGACGCACGACTTGAGCCTTGCCGGCGAGGAGCCGCTGAAGTCGTCCGCCAGGCTCGTGCACTTTACGGAGATCGTCGACGATCGTGGCGCGATGCGCTTCGACTACCGGCTCCGGCAGGGCCTCGCCACGTCACGCAATGCGCTGCGCCTGATGCAGATCATCGGTATTGATTTGAAGGAGGGGTAACGGCGGCGCTGGGGCTCGGCCATTCCTTCCACCCTCGGCAGTCGCGATTCACTGCCTCGATCTCCGGCTCAGTCAAGCTGGCCCATCGCTTGCACCGTCAGGGGTGCGAGGGTGATGTGAGGGTAGTTCGCTTCCATCGTGTCCGCCGCGCGAGCGCGGCCTGGCTGTCAGCACTTGTATTGACGCTGTTCGGCCTTGCCGGCTGTCATGGACGTCCGGTTGTCGACCTCGGCGCGAAACCCGCCGAGGCAGACGGTACGATCAGCGGCACCGTTCGCGGGCCCGAAGGGACGAGCGCAATTTCCGGGCGCACGGTCGAAGTCGTGAACGTCGACACGGGCGAGAGCCAGCGCGGCACAACGAACGTCGCCGGCGGATTCACGTTCAAGGTGAAACCGGGAAAATACCGCATCGACCTGGCGTTACAGGACGGCGAAGTCCTCGTCAAGAAGCCGGACGTGATCCACGTCAATCGAAGCGATGTGGACGCTCACGCAGACTTTGTTCTCGGTGCGACGCGAGTGTCCAGACCGCGAACGCGTATGCCTCGATCGGACGACGGCCTCGGCGCGGGAATAGCCTGACGCACAGCACAGCGAACGAGCGCAGCGAGTGAGCCACGCGACGGAGTGCGCCGGCGAAGCGGCGCGCGAGAGCCGTAGGGGAGTTCGAGGGGCGAAGCCCCTCGAATAAACAACGTTATACTCGGGGCGCGTGCGTGCCTCGCGCCTGCCGGTTACCGCCGCCATCGTCATCGGGTCGCTGGGCCTGACCGGCGCCGGTTCGCAGCGACCTCAACCTGCCCGGTACGACGTTCTCATTTCCCACGGGACAGTGATTGACGGCTCGGGGGCGCGTCCGGTGCGCGCCGAGGTGGCGATCAGGGACGGCCGTATCGTCGCCATCGGCTCTCTGCCGAACGCGACTGCCGCCGAGATCATCGATGCGACCGGGCTCATGGTGGCTCCCGGCTTCATCGATGTCCACACCCACGCCGACGACATCGCCGACACCCCTCGCGCCGAAAATTTCGTTCGCATGGGCGTGACGTCCGTCATTGCGGGCAACTGCGGAGGATCCGCGCTCGACATCGGCGAAGCGCTGACGAAGATTCGTCAGGCCGGCATCGCGATCAACTACGCCACGCTCATCGGGCACAATACCGTCCGCCGCGCGGTGATGGGAACGGCAAATCGCGACCCCACGATTTCAGAACTCGCGAAGATGAAATCGCTCGTGTGGCGCGCCATGGCCGACGGCGCGGTCGGCTTGTCGACCGGCCTTCAGTACGTCCCCGGCACCTACGCGAGGTTCGCCGAGATCCTCGAACTTGCCCGGGTCGCGGGCAACGCCGGCGGCCTGTACGCGTCTCATATGCGCAATGAAGGGACCGAGCTCGAAGCGGCGGTGCAGGAGACGATTCACGTCGGAGAGATGACGATGTGCCGCGTGCAGATCTCGCATTTGAAGGTTGACAGCCCGAACAACTGGGGCGCGAGTGCGCGCGCGCTCTCGCTGATCGATGCGGCGAGAAAGCGCGGAATCGACGTCCAGGCCGATCAGTATGCATACACCGCAGCGAGCTCGACGCTCGGTATCCGGTTTCCCGCGTGGGTGCTCGAGGGAGGCCAGGACGCGATCACGAAGCGCCTGAATGATCCCGAGCAGTGGGTGAAGATCAAGAGCGAGATGCGTGATCTGCTATCGGAGCGTGGTCTGTCCGACCTCTCTTTTGCTGTCGTGGCTTCGTATCGTCCAGATCCGTCTCTCAACGGTCTGTCGATGAAACAGGTCGCGGTCAGACTCCGCGGATCTGACGCCGCCGACGCGCAGTTCGACGCGGCGAGAGCGATGATGCTGGCCGGTGGTGCCTCGATGGTGTACCACCTGATGTCTGAGGACGACGTGAATCGGATCATGCGGCATCCACAAGTAGGGATCGCGTCCGACAGCAGCGTGCTGACGATGGGTGACGGTATCCCGCACCCGCGCGGCTACGGCAACAACGCTCGCGTGCTTGGGGAGTATGTACGGAACCGACACGTGATCCCGATCGAGGAGGCGGTCCGGAAGATGACGTCGCTGCCCGCCGAGCACTTCAAGTTCGATCGGCGAGGGCTCGTCAAGGCGGGATACGCCGGCGACCTGACGTTGTTCGACGCAAACGCCGTCGCCGACGCGGCCACCTTCGAAAAGCCGCACGCCTTCGCGGCGGGCATTCCTTACGTGCTCGTCAACGGCGTAGTCGTCGTTCGAAGGGGAGAGCAGACGGCGGCGCTGCCGGGGCAGGTCCTGAAGAGTTCTCCGCCGAAGTGAGGATTTGCGGAAGCGACATCAGTCCGCGACTGTCGCTGGTTGAGATCCGGACCTTGGAACTATTCATCCGCCGCCGCGAAATAGATCGCGATTGGCGCCAGCAGCAGCCAGGCGCCCACAATCACGAACATGACAAGCGGAACGGCGGCCGTCAGTCGTGACACGTCGGTGATCGTGAACGCGACACCAGGAAGGAGCCCGGCCAGCCAGGCTCGCCATTCGCTGACCGACTGTGCCGGGATCGCACGGAGGAGCGCAGTCGCCAGCCAGACGGCGACGGATGCTGCGACACCCTGAATGAATGCGACAGGACGTCCGGCCGCACGGGCGGCGTCCTCCCGTGCGCGGAACTGCGCTCGCCACCACACGATGCCCGCTGACGGCACGCGCACGTCGCGCCAGGCGTCGTCTCGATCGCCGGCGAACGCGGCCGCGACGTCGCCGAGATCGCGGCAAATTGCACAGGTATCGACGTGAGCGCGGAGGTCCTCGTCACATCGGGCCGGCCACCGGCCGGCTGCCAGCGCGTCGAGCACATCCTGTTCGCGATCGCATTCACACGTCATGGCGTCCAGCTTTCTCGGTAGTCGAAGGCGTTCGATCGGTCCGCAACAGGTCCGCCAGCTTGCGGCGCGCCCGAAACAGCAACAGCCGAACGCTTTCGGCCTTTACTCCCAGAACGCCGGCAATGTCACGATGGTTCGAGCCCTGCGCGTACGCGAGCCAGAGCATTTGCCGCTCGCGCGGTCTGAGCTGCGCCATGGCGCGGCCGAGATCGGTGCGACGTTCGGCATCCGCGGCAACGTCCACGGCCGTGGGCAGCGTCTCGGCCGGAATCTCGACGAATTGTCCGCGAAGCCGGCGGCGGTGTCCGTCGCGCGCCAGGTTCGTGGCAATGCGGAACAGCGAGTTCCGGCGATGCGCGTCGCTCTCGTGCAGCACCCGGGCGCGAAGGAATCGGTAGTAGGTCTCCTGGAGCAGATCGTCAGCCAGGTCAGGGCTTCCGGTAATGCGGGACAAGTACGCCCACAACGCGCGTGCCGTGCGATCGTACAGCGCGCGGAAGGCCTCCTCGTCCATTTCGAACACGCCGTCCGCGGCCGCAGCTTCAGCGCGAAGCTGCTCGACCTCGGCGATCGTCACATCAGACATGATCGGCTGGCGCAGGATCCAGGAGCCCGAGCTTTCTCGACAGGAAGTATGCGGCAACTGCGGAGACAATAAACCCGCCGCCCAGCGATAGAGCGACAACACCGAGGACGCGGAACAATTCGGCAGGCTCGTCGATGAACGTACTGCTGACGTAGAGCAAGCCGATTCCGGTCAGCAGCAGCACGACGCCGACCTGGGCCGACCAGAGGATCCGAGAGAACGGCGCGCCCATCGATCGCGGCTCGTCGGGCAGCTGGATCGGCGCTGATTCGAGGAACCGGCGCCCGGCCGGCGTCTGCATGTAGGCGAGGAGATCCTCATTCGCCGTGAACCGATCCAGCAGCTTGCTGTGCACCTCGTACTGCACCTTCGACAGCTTGTTCCAGCGCCGCGTGTTGATCATCATGCGGACGAACCAGACTATCAGACCCACGACGACGAGGAATGCGGCGAACGCGGCAACCCCTGCGAGCAATCCGTTCATTTCCTGGCGCTGCCGCCATCGCGGGTCGTTGTAGGAGGGGTTTGGTGAATTGACGTTTTCAAGAAAGTACGCGGGATTGTGCGCCACTTCCTGGTGCTGGGCGATGAACGAGGCCAATGCGGGATAGGGCGACAGATACGTCGGGTTGTTCATCAACGCAGGATCCAGCTTCAGCACGCGGCCGACCGCGGGAGGATACCTCTCGAGAATCCTTTCGAGGTCCTGCCGAGTCTGGTCCGCGGTCGCATCCTGTGAACTCGCGGGAGTCGATCCGACCTGCCCGGCCACCGGAACCGCCCGGCGTGCGGAAGAAGCGGGCGCCTCCTGGGCCGCCGCCAGCGGAGACCCCGCCGCCCACAACAGGGCCACGGCGCAGACGGTGCGAAGAATTCTCTGACGGATTGTGTGGGGCATGTCCAATCGACTCCTCACACGCTATTACGCAGGCGCGACGAATTGGTTAACTATCTTCCTCGCTCGCTGCTGGCTGCTGGCTGCTGGCTGCTGGCTGCTGGCTGCTGGCGGAGACGAGATTCGCTGGAAAACTGGGAACTGGCAACTGGGAACTGGGAACTGGCAACTGGTTACTTCTCGTTGAGTGCCGCGCGCAATTCAACCCCGATTCGGCGGAGGCCTTCGCGCAGGAAGGCCTCGTGACCTCCGAGCCAGATCCGCAAATATCCTTCGAGTCCGACGTGGGATCCTGGGACGACGAGCGTATTCTGGCGGACTCGAATGCGTTCGGCGAGTTCGATGCTGGCGATGGGCGAGTCGTACTTGATCAGCGCAATCGCCCCGGCCTGCGGTTCCTGCCAGGTGACGCGGCCGCAGAAACTGTCGATCCACTGGCGGGCGATTGGCAGGTTGTGTCCGAGGATCTCGCGCGTCCGGGCGTAGCACCGGTCGCGATTGATGCCTTCGACTGCCACCCGCGCGATTCGATCGGACATCTTGTTCGGCCCGATGGTCAGATAGTCGTGCTGCGTCCAGCAGTGTGAGGCGAGTTGCCCGGGCGCCACGATCCACCCGATCCGAATGCCCGGGATGCCGTACGCCTTCGACAGGCCGCTGGTCACGATGACGCGGTCGCTCAGGCCCCAAAAACTCTTCGTCCGCGGTCGATCGATCTCGGCCCCGAGATACACCTCGTCGGCTAACAGCCACGTGCTGGTCGACTCGCATCGGTCGACGATTCGGGCCATCGACGACTCCGAAAGCACCGCTCCGGTCGGATTATTGGGATTGGAAAGATAGAGGAGGCGAGTGCCCGGTGCGACGGCACGCTCGAACTCCTCCCAGTCCGGATCCCAACCCTGATCCTGCCGAAGACGGAACGTGCGAACCTCAGCCCCCAGGCTCCGCGCGACGCCGGGCATCTGCATGTAGTTGGGCAATTGCATCGCGAAGCAATCGCCGCCGTGCAGTTGGCTGAGCGCCACCAGGTAGTTTGCTTCCGACGTGCCGTTGGTGACCTCGATCTGGTCAATCGTCGTGCCTGGATACAGCGCCCTGATTCGTTCGCGAAGTTCGACGGTTCCGTTCGACTGGCTGTAACCAAGAGGCTGATCGAGGAACTCCTCCAGGTTGAATCCCATCTCGACGAGTTCACGAAGTGTCAGCGGCCGCACGCCGCTTTCGCTCATGTCGTACTCGACGAGGTTTTCCCACGTCGACTGCATGCGCTCCATCTCGAACGGTTCTATCGGCATGTAGAGATCCTGGAGATTGCGAAGAGAACGAAGTTCACAACGAAGGAACGAAGAAAACGAAGACGAACGAAGGTTTCTCTCGTAGGCAAAAAAAATACTGGTTTTCTTCGTTCGCCTCCGTTGACTTCGTTTCTTCGTTGTGAACTTCGTTTCCTTCGTAATCTTCGTCACTACCGAGCGGAGCGACCGCGCGCTTCTTCCCGGAATTCCTCCAGCCGCTCCGGATCGATGTTGCCGCCGCTGATGATGGCCACGGTCGGGCCTGGCACGCCAGCGCCGGCGAG
Organism: Acidobacteriota bacterium; assembly: GCA_046732715.1. Taxonomy (GTDB): domain Bacteria; phylum Acidobacteriota; class Vicinamibacteria; order Vicinamibacterales; family 2-12-FULL-66-21; genus JALZOC01. The sequence continues at coordinate 56,542 of JBKPNQ010000156.1, forward strand.
CGCCGCGGCGACGCTGGCGGCGCCCGATGGTTCGACGACAATCCCCACCGACGACTCGAGCCACAGGACCGCGTCGATGATTTGACGATCCTCAACCGTCACCACGCTATCGACATATTGGTGGACGAGAGCGAACGTCAGGTCACCGGGGCGAACCGGCAGCAGCCCGTCGGCGATGCTGTCGGTTCGGTCCAGCGTCACCGGGTGTCCGGCCTCGAGGGACGATTTCATCTTCGCGGCACCGGCTGGCTCGACGCCAACCACCTTCACGTCTGGTCGCGACAGCTTGACTGCCGCGGCAACGCCTGCCGCGAGGCCGCCTCCGCCGATTGGCACGAGCACGGTCGCGACGTCTGGGCGTTGTTCGAGTATTTCCAGTCCGGCGGTGCCTTGTCCCGCGACAATCCACGGGTGATCGAACGGCGGCACCATCGTCAGTCCTCGGGCGGCTGCTTCGGCCTCCGCCCGTAGACGACGATCGGTTGAGGTCGTCCCAGCGAAGATTACTTCCGCCCCGAATCCTTTCACCCCTTCGATCTTGACCCTCGGCGCCGTGGTGGGCATGACGACGACGGCCGGAGCGCCCAGTTCGCGTGCGGCGAGGGCCATGGCCTGTCCGTGGTTGCCCGAGGAATAGGTGATGACACCCCGGCGTCGCTCGTCGCGGCTCAGCTGCGCGACCATGTTGTACGCGCCGCGTATTTTGAACGCACCGCCCGGCTGCTGACTTTCGCACTTCAGCAGAAGCGTTCGGCCCGCGTGCGACGACACATCTAGCAGCTCCGTCAATCGCGCGATTCGCGAGACGCGCGCCGAGGCGGCGCGAATGTCGTCAAGGGTGATGGGTTCGGTGTGCATGCCAGTAAAAAGGGAAGGATATCAATTCTATACCTCGGCGGTTGCGCATGGCCCGCGCGTTGCACGCGTCATCGCTTACAGGCATCGGAGGGAACATGGCAGTGATGAGGCGAAAGTGGAAACCGAAGAGATTGCGCGATCAGGTGATCATCATCACGGGCGCGTCGAGCGGGATCGGTCTGGCGACGGCGCGGATGGCAGCCGCGCGCGGAGCCCGCGTGGTGCTGACGTCGCGGAATGAACGGGATCTCCGAGTTGCCGTCGAAGAGATTCACGTGCGCGGCGGCCGGGCGACGCACGTCGTCGCCGACGTCGCGGTGCCAGAAGAAATGGATCGCGTCGCCGACATCGCGTTCCGAGAGTTCGGGGCGTTCGACACGTGGGTCAACAATGCCGGCATTTCTATCTACGGCCGGCTGACCGACGTCCCGATGGACGACAAGCGGCGGCTGTTTGACACGAATTTCTGGGGCGTGGTCAACGGTTGCCGGACGGCGGTTCGTCATTTCGCCAATCATGGCGGCACCATTGTCAACATTGGCAGCGTCGTCTCCGACCGGGCGATCCCCCTGCAGGGGATGTATTCGGCGTCCAAGCATGCCGTGCTGGGTTACACGGATGCGCTTCGGATGGAGCTCGAGCACGATGGGTTGCCGATTCATGTCACGCTTGTCAAGCCGGCGTCGATCAACACGCCGTTCGTCGAGCACGCGCGCAACTACATGCCCGAGGCGCCGACGTTCCCACCGCCGGTGTACGCCCCTGAGGTCGTCGCTCGCGCGATTCTCCGTTGTGCGGAGCGCCGCGTTCGAGAGATCACCGTTGGCGCAGGCGGTGGGATGATCGCCGCCATCGGACGTCTGGCGCCGCGCACGACGGACATGCTGATGGAGCGCACGCTCTATGATCAGCAGAAAGACAAGACTGGAAAGATCCAATCGCTTGATAGCCTGTATCGTCCGACCCGGGATGGATTGGCCGTCGGTCCGTACGATGGTCATGTGAGGAGAACGAGCTTCTCTACGAGAATGGTTCTGTCGAACGTGACGCGGGCATTGCCATTCCTCGCCGCCGGTGCGGTGCTGGCCGCGAGCGCGCGGTGGAATACTGAATAGTTCCGGGACCCGGGTCCGGCCCTCCTTCGCGGCTATGTGGCCACGAAGGGCAACCTTCGCGCGACTTGCCAGCCATAGCTCACGCTCCGTGGCAGGCAAGCGTAAGCAAAGGTTGGCGGCGATTCGCGCCTCGCGGGAGAACTCGGAGGCGACGAAAGGCCTGTAAGATGACGCGATGAGAGTCGCGCTGGGTGCCGCGCTTGTTGCAATTCTGGCCGTTACGCCGGCGCGTCCTCCGCAGTCATCGGCGCCGTTCGTTCCGATTGGGGTCTGGTACGGCGGCGGGACGACGCGCGCGCCGATGGTTTCCCGAAATCCTGCAGCGGAACGCGAGGGCTGGCGCCGCGATCTCGCGGCGATCAAATCGCTGGGATTCAACAGCGTCAAGACATGGGTGGACTGGGCAGCCGCAGAGCCGGAGCGCGGACGGTATCGCTTTGATGCGCTAGAACAGCTGCTGACGCTTGCCGATGAAGCCGGCTTGCGCGTCATCGTTCAGATTTACACCGACGCCGCGCCCGAGTGGCTGGGGACACGTTATCCGGATTCGAGCTTCGTGACCGATCAGGGCGCGCGCATCGGCTCCCAGGCTTCACCCGGCTACTGCCTCGATCACGCAGGCGTGCGAGCGGACATGGTCGCATTCATCGGTGCGGCGACCAGCGCAGCGGCGCGACACCCGTCGTTCTACGCCGTGGACGTGTGGAGCGAACCTCACGTCGTCAACTGGGTCTGGTTCAATACGCCGGTCGAGTTCTGCTACTGCCCGCACACCCAGGCGCGTTTTCGCGAGTGGTTGAAACGGAAATATCAGTCGCTCGACGCGGTCAACCGCGCCTGGTACCGGACGTTCTCGTCGTGGGATCAGATTGAACCGCCGCGCTTCGGGACCATTCTGTCCTACAGCGATTTCATCGACTGGAAAACCTTCATCGCCAACAAGCTGGCAGAGGATCTGCGGTTGAAGGCCGATGCGTCCGTCGCTCGCGGTCCTCGTCCGGTTTCGAGCCACTCGGACGCACCAGCCATCATGCTCAGTCCGCTTTCCGGTTTTGGCAATCCGGACGACTGGTGGATGACGCGGTCGGTTGACTACTACGGCACGTCGATCTACCCGAAGCACGCGGCGGCTGCGACGCCGTGGTCGCCGGTGCGGCTGACGTCGGCGCTCGACGGGATTCGATCGGCCTCTGGCGATCGCGGCTGGTGGATTGGTGAACTTCAGGCGGGACAGGGCGCAACCGGTGTTCGTGTGGCCGCACCAGTCACGGGGGCCGATCTTCGACTCTGGGGATGGGCGGCGATCTCGCGAGGCGCGCGGGCGATCTCCTACTACGCCTGGTATCCCATGAGCTCGGGATACGAATCGAACGGCTACGGCATGATCGATCTCGACGGAACGATCACCGATCGCGCACGGATCGCCGGTGACTTTGCCGGCGTCGTCGGTCGCAACGCCGCATTGTTCGCGCCACTTCGGCCACACCCGTCGCGCGTGGCGATTCTTTACAACCGAATGTCCTATCTCGTCGGCGGCAACACGGTTGCGCCCGGCACGGTCGTGCGGAACTCGATGCTCGGCATCTACCGCGCGTTGTTCGAACAGAACGTCCAGGTTGATTTCATCCATCCGGACGACGTGGTGGCCGGCGGAGCCTCCAAGTACAGCGTCGTTTACCTGAGTTATCCCCTCATGCTGCACCAGCCCGTCGTCGAAGCGCTGAAGGCATATGTGAAAGGCGGTGGCACGCTCATCAGCGAGGCCCGTCCAGCGTGGAACGACGAGCGCGGGCTCGCCAACGCTCGAATTCCTGGGGGCGGGCTGGATCAGACGTTTGGCGCCCGTGAGCGCGAGCTCCGATCGGGTGAGTCCATCGCGTTCACCATGGACAAGTCGCTCGATGGCGCGCTTGGACCGCTTGCCGGACGAAGCTTCAACGGCGTCGGGTTTGCCGAGCACCTCGACGTCAGCGAGGGAGCGCGGGTGCTCGCTCGCTTTTCGGGTGAGGGAGCGGGACCTGGCGCTCCGGCAATCGTAGAGACGCGGCAAGGCGCCGGACGCGCCATCCTGATTGGCACATTTCCCTCGGCGGCGTTCGAGCAGGATCCGGAAAAGATGCGCCCAACCGGACAATTCCTCCAGCAGCTGATCGCCAGCGTCGGTGTTGCACCGGAGATCCGCATCGATGGTGCAGCCGGACGCGTCGAGGCGCGATTCCTCGAGTCTCCCGACGCCATCGTCCTCATTGCCATCAATCACGGAGAGAGCGTCGAGCGCGTGACACTCAGGTTTGCCCCGGATGTCCCCGAAGCGATTTGGCAGAACATGGAAACCGGAGCATCCGTCAACTTCGTCCAGGGCGCGGACGGACCAACCTACACGCACACCTTCGCCGCCCGCGACGCGATGGTGCTCGTGAGGGGGAAGAGGCTGCGGTAGTTTCTCGCGGCTCGCCGCCACTTCGCGTTGCGCGTATGTGACAGATGATTGCGTTGCGGCTCTTCGATCCGAGTCGAACTCCAACGGACTGGACGGAGATCATCCGGCCGGGCCAGTACGTTGCGTTCGCAAAAACGCTCGATACGGGCGCACCATGCGACGCCGAGGGTGGCACCTTTCCAGAAATCGAAGCTGCGACGTGCTTACTGTTCGACAATCTGTCGGAAGCAGAAAGATTCTGCAGACGGCAGGCCGGGCGTGCGTTAGACGTCAGATTCGAGATCTTCGATTCGACCGGACGTGCCAATCCACCGCTCTTGGTGGTTGTTCATCCGTCGAAAGTCGCGAAGCTCGAAGGGAACCCGCGCGGGATGATGCTCCGGACGGCGGCGGCCACTGCGATGCTATTTGCAGCAGCTGTGGCATTCTGGTACGACTTCACGCATGGACCGAGCGCGCGATTCTTCCCGACGCTCCTCGGAATGAACCTCGTTGTCGTCGCCGCACGGTTATTTCAATTGAACAATTCGTATCAGCACGCCGAACGCGTACGAAAGGAGCGTCTTGCTGAGCATCAGAAGTCGCAGGAATATCTCGCCGGTCTCGAGCATTGATCGCGAGCCGCGAACTCCGCATCCGAACCGCGATTAAGGGACGTCAATCGCCATCGGCACGACGACGGTTCCCCAGTGAAGGACCAGCTCGGCTTTGTTGCCGTCGACGACGGGGAAGTAGAAGGCAAGTGTCTCCATGTGGGTGCCCTGACGGGGCGTCGCCTGTACGCGCAGCACGTCCTGGTCAGCCGGATACCGCGTGTGAAACACCGGCTGGGCTCGGTTGAAGATCATCGCCCAGTGTTCGGCGCCTGGCTCTGCCCACAGGGAGTAGGTGCCGGAGGCGAGCGTTTGCCCGTTGATCTTGACGTCGGTCGAGAGCTGAATCGTCGTGCAGTAGTCGGCGCCAGGACACCAGACGCGACCGTACGGAACGAGCGAGCCGAAGAGCGTTCGACCGCGCGCCACGGGACGGTTGTACTCGATCGTGATCGTCGTGCCGGCCACCTGCTGGCTGACCGTGCCGTGCTGGCTCGGCTTGGGCGCCTGTGCCCAGCCCGGCGTCCTCAGCGCGAACACCGTGAACGCAGCAGCGATGACGACGACCGATGCAATGGTCTTCATGGATGGAACCTTTAGCGCAGTGCCTTGCTGAAGAAGAGATCATGATCCCCGGGTGGCTCGAATCCCGCGAGCCTGACCGCGAGCGCGATCTGCGCCCAGTGGCGGGTCTCGTGGAGCAGAATGTGAAAGAGCAGCTTTCGCGGCGTCATCGACCATTGTTGTTCCCGGACTTCGATACTCCGCACCGTATCCCCGTCGTCCTCATCGAGGTCGGCGACGAACTGCTCGAGCTCGCGGCGAACGGAGGCGCCGTAATCAAAGAGCGGCGCGACATTGTTGCCGGTCAACCCCGTGCTCTCGGACGGCCGCTGGGCGGTGAGCCGCTGCAGGTGACGGCGTTCGACGAGAAAGATGTGATCGATCAGCCTGCCCACCGTGGGAAGGCGGCCTCCCGGCTGCACCGGGGCGTCGAGCGCCGCGGAGTGATCGCCGAGCCACGCGCGCCACTTGTCCCGTTCGCCATTCGTGTAGCGCAGCATTTCGTCGAAGGCGATGGCGAGCGGCATGGCTACTTCATCACCTCGGAGGTTTCGACAATCTTGATCGGCCCGAGGTTCAGAGCTTTGACTCCAGGTTCGATGACCTTGCGATCGCCGACGATGACGACGGCGAACTTGTCCGGCTGAATGTACCGCTCGGCGGCGGTGTGGACGTCGGCGGGCGTGACGCCGCGCACGTGCTCGGTGAAGGTCGAGAAGTAATCCGACGGCAGGTTATGGATGAACGCCGTCGCCAGCGACCCCGCCATGCTCTCGGTAGTTTCGAAGTTGCGCGGCATGAGCAGCGCGAAGTAGTTCTTCGCCTTCTCGACCTCGTCCGCCGCGATTGGCTTGCGAATCCCATCGAGCTCCTTGAAGAATTCCGTGAGCGCTTCTGCCGTCTTGTCCGTTTGAACGCCGGCGGCAGCGTAGAACGGTCCGGCGCTGCGCCGCATGTCGAATACGGACGACGCGCCGTAGGCATAGCCATGCGCTTCACGCAGGTTTTGGTTCAGGCGGGACGTGAACGAGCCGCCGAGAATCGTGTTCAGGACGCGAAGGGCGAAGTAGTCCGGAGTCGAACGTGGTACGCCAATCCAGCCGATCCTGATCTGCGACTGCGCCGCGCCAGGCTTGTCGATGAGATACACCTGTCGTGTCGTTAATTGCGGCGCGGCCGGGACGGTGATGGCAGCCGGCGCGGTTCCTTTCCATGTGCCGAACACCGTTTCGAGTCGTGCGATCGCATTCGCCGCGGTGATGTCGCCTGTCACGATCAGTCCGGCGTTCGACGGGACGTAGTTCTGTGCGTGGAATTGGCGGAGGTCCGCGATCGCGAAGCTCTTCACCGCCGCGGCCGTGCCGATCGACAACGTGCCATATCGATGCTGCGGCCCGTAGACGAGTCGAGGAAACGCGAATTCGATCAGTGATTCCGGGTCGTCCTCGGCCTGGATCAGCGATGTCAGCAGCTCCTCGCGAACGCGCTGCAGCTCTTCCTGCGGAAACGTCGGTCGCAGGGCGACGTCGGCCATGATCGGAAGCGCATCGCCGAGACGAGCGACCGGCACGTGCAATTCCACATACGACGCGTCGGACGTGCTGGAGGTCGAGAGATTCGCACCGAGATAGTCGACGGCGTCAGCAATCTGGAGCGCGTTTCGGCTGCCTGCGCCTTCGTCGAGCATCTCGGCCGCCAGGTCGGCAAGCCCGAATTTGCCACGGGGGTCGGCGGCGGAACCCGATTTGACGATGAGCGAGACGTGGACGACGGGCACCTTGTGCAGCTCGACGATCCAGACCGGCAAACCGTTGGAGAGGGTCCGCTTCTCAATCGGCGGCAGCTTCAGCGCGGGTGGTGGTCCTGGCTTTGGTGCCACGGAGCGATCCGGTGCCTGCTGTTTCGCCGTCACGGACGGGGGCTGGAGCCCCGGGCTGATGGCGAGAACGACCACGAGCAGAGCGCATGATGCCGGCGATTTCATGACGTCTACTCGTGCTTTCCCGGCGGCGCTGCCTTCGTCGGCTCAACCGTCAACTCGACGCGGCGATTGGTCGGTAGCCAGAACGCCGCAGCCACCTGAATGTCACCGGCGGACAGCGCGCGATATCGTGACAGGTCCTCGTTGAAGTAATCGGGATTGCCGGTGGCGGTGTAGTACGCGTTCAGCTGATTGCCCTTGCCTGAGAAGCCACCGACGCTTTCCATCCGGTTATAGAACGAGGCCTCGATTTGATTGATCGCACGCTGAAACTCACGCGGCGTCGGCGACGCCTGTTGAAGTTTCACGATTTCCTCGTCGACGATGGATTTGATCCGATCGATCAACGCGGCCGGCCTCGTCGCGGCGTCACCCGGCCTGGCGGTGACGACAATCTGAAATTGGGAGTCGAGCGCTGCTGAGGCTTGATAGGCGGTGACGTCCTGTGCAATCTGCAGGTCGTAGACCAGACGTTTGTAGAGCCGCGAATTCTTTCCGCCCGCCAGAATCTGCGAAACGACGTCGAGCTCGGCATCGCCAGGCTTGTATAGCGACGGGGTGATCCAGGCGAGATACAGACGCGGCAGCTGCACCCGATCTTCGATGGTCTTTTTGCTGACGCCGGTGAGCATCGCCGGTATGTACTGAATCGGCGGGACCGGCGCGGCGCCCGGCTTCACGTCGCTGAACCATTTCTCCACCAGCCCACGCGTCTTTTTTGGATCGATGTCGCCAGCGATCACGAGGCTGGCATTGGACGGCTGGTAGTACTTGCGGAAGAACTCGACGACATCGTCGTAGCTTGCCGCCGTGAGATCCTCCATGTATCCAATCGTCGGCCAGCTATACGGGTGCCCTTCGGGGAACAGCATTTTTCCGAGCTCGATCGAGGCCATTCCGTAAGGCGTGTTCTCGTAGCTCTGACGTCGTTCGTTCTTGACGACATCGCGCTGACCGTTGACCCGTTCGGGGGACATCGCTTCGAGCAGGTAGCCCATGCGATCCGATTCGAGGAACAGGGCGAGCTCGAGAGCATTCGACGGCGTATCGATGTAGTAGTTCGTCCGATCGGTTTCGGTCGAGCCGTTATTGGTGGCGCCGGCTGCCTCGAGCAGCGCATCGAATTCACCTTCCTTGACGTGCTGCGATCCTTCGAACATCAAATGCTCGAACAGGTGGGCGAAGCCGGTTCGTCCAACTCTTTCGCGCGCCGAGCCGACGTGATACCAGACGTTGACCGTGGCGAGCGGAACGGTGTGATCTTCGTGAAGGATCACGTGCAGGCCGTTCGGCAGGGTGAATTGCGTGAACGGGACGGTCAGTGCCGCCGGGCGCTGAACATTCGGCGACGGGCGCGGCGCGGCAGGAGCAGTGGCGGGCGACTGCGGCGACATCGACAGCAAGACGAGAACGACCAGCGCGCGGCTTAAACCCATGCGGTTCCCTTTATCACTCCGAGGGGCTTCGCCCCTCGGGCTCCCCTACACGCTCTCTCGCGAGCCGCTTCGCCGGCTCGCCCCGTTCGCGTGGTTCGCTTCGCTGCGCTCGCTCGCGGCTTCCCTCGCGTCGCCTTGTCACGCCGTAGTACCGGTCAATCCGACGGCGCGAAGGCGGACGCGGGGCTCGCTTCGCTACGCTCACTCGCGGCTTGGCCTCCGCCGAGTACTCGGTTTTGAAACCACTTGTATAGTCTACATTTGGATGTTCTCGTCCCGCGTGCCCGGAGCGCTCGAGCCCAACAGACTGACGCAAACCGCACGGCGCATCCGTGCGGCCGGGGCGCGGCTCCTGGATCTCACGGTCACCAACCCGACCGCCGCCGGAATCGCGTATCCGCCAGCGATTCTCGACGCGCTCGCCGATCGCCGCTCGCTTCACTATGAGCCCGCGGCGCTCGGATTGATTGAGACGCGCCAGGCCGTGGCCCGTGACTACGAACGGCTCGGCATCAAGGTTGCTCCAGAGCGGGTCGTGTTGACCGCCAGCACCAGCGAAGCGTATTCCATTCTCTTCAAGCTGCTCTGTGCTCCGCATGGCGACGCGGTCATGCTGCCGATTCCAAGCTATCCGCTCTTCGAACATCTGACCGGGCTTGACGGTGTTCGGCCGATTCAGTACCGGCTCGATTTCCACGGTCGATGGGCGATCGATTTCGATACGCTCGATGACGGCTGGACCGACACCGTGCGGGGCATCCTGGCGGTCAGCCCGAACAATCCCACCGGATCGATCCTCACCGCGTCGGAGCTGCACGGCCTCGTTGACCGTTGTGCGTCGCGGCATGCCGCGCTCATCATCGACGAAGTGTTCATCGACTATCGGATCTCCAGCGACGCAATCGTGCCGGCCGTGCCAAGCGGCTGCCTCACTTTTCGTCTTGGCGGCCTGTCAAAATCAGCAGGCCTTCCACAGGTCAAGCTTGGGTGGATTGTCGTCGATGGACCTGAAGCGCTCGTCCGAACCGCGCTCGATCGCCTCGAGCTCATTTGCGACACGTACTTGTCTGTCTCGACTCCGGTTCAACACGCGGCCGCCGCCTTGCTGACTGCGGGTGCCGAGATTCGGGGCCGTATCCTCGATCGCATTCGTAGGAACGAGCGTGTCCTGCGCCGCTCGTCAGTTGCATACCCTTCGATCGAGGTGCTGCCATGCGAGGCGGGCTGGTCTGCGGTTCTGCGGGTGCCCTCGACCCGCTCGGAAGAGGATCTGGCAATCGACTTGCTCGAGACGGCCGGTGTGGTTGTGCACCCCGGGTTCTTCTTTGACTTCGCTCACGAAGCCTTTCTCGTCGTCAGCCTGCTGCCGGAAACGGATGTCTTCGCTGAAGGCATTCGACGCGTGATGGAAATCGCCCATGTCTGACCCCGGCTTTGCCGACGCCCGCCACGCTGGCGTGCTCGTGCCGCTTTTTTCGATCCCCTCGCGTGGAAGCTGGGGGATTGGAGAGATCCCCGATCTTGCGAGATTCGCCTCGTGGCTTGACAGCGCCGGGTGCGACTTCGTCCAGCTGTTGCCGGTGAACGAAATGGCCGATGGCCAGAACTCGCCGTACTCGGCGATGAGTGCGATGGCCATCGATCCGATTTACATCTCACTGGCCGACGTCGAAGAATTCGCGGCCGCTGGCGCCGAACGATCGCTCGATGATGCCGATCGGGAGCGGCTCGACGAGGCGCGCCGGTCTCACCTGGTCGCCTATTCGATCATTCGAGACGTCAAGTCGACTGCCTTGGCCGCCGCGTTCGATCGATTCGAGCGGACCGAATGGCGCACGCAATCGGCGAGAGCGGCCGAATTTCGCGCGTTCATGGAGCGCCAGCGCTGGTGGCTCGACGACTACGCGCTGTATCGTGCACTTCATCACGAGCGAGACAGCCGATACTGGGTCGAATGGGAAGAAGACATTCGCTTCCGCAATGCGTCGGCGATCGATTCGACGAGAATGCGTCTGGCGCGCGAGATCCTCTACCGCTCCTGGTTGCAGTGGATTGCCGATGTTCAGTGGCACCGAGCGCGACGCGACGCCGGGCCCGTCCGCATTTTCGGAGACTTCCCGTTCGTCGTCAGCGGAGACAGCGCGGATGTCTGGGCGCGTCAGCACGAATTTCGGCTGGACGCGTCGGTCGGGACGCCGCCGGACGACTTTTCGTCAACCGGCCAGGATTGGGGACTGCCGGTCTATCGCTGGGACGTCATCGAACGAAGTGACTACGAGTGGCTGAAGCAACGGGCGCGGCGATCGACTGACCTCTTTGACGGCTTTCGCGTCGACCACTTGATCGGGTTCTACCGGACCTACTACCGTGAGCGCGACAAGCGAGCAGCGTTTTCCCCTCCGGACGAGGCGTCGCAGATCGCGCAGGGAGAGCGCGTGCTCCGCGTGCTCGCGAATTGTGGCGTCCAAATCGTCGCCGAGGACCTCGGGACCGTGCCGGACTTCGTTCGTGAGTCGCTGACTCGTCTTCACGTTCCCGGCTACAAAGTGCTGCGCTGGGAACGTGAATGGAACACGCCGGATCGGCCGTTCCGCGATCCTTCTGCGTATCCGCGGCTTTCGCTGGCCACATCAGGGACACACGACACCGAGACGCTGGCCGGATGGTGGGACGAGGCCGATTTAGACGAGCGGAGGCAGGCGGTCGAACTGCCGGCGCTTCGTTCGCGGGGGTGCGATCCGGCGGCATCGTTTGACGATGGCCTGCGCGATTGCCTTCTCCAGGCGCTGCTGGACTCGCAGTCGAACCTGGTGGTGATCCCGATCCAGGACATCTTTGGCTGGCGCGACCGCATCAACACACCGGCCGTGGTGGACGACATCAACTGGCGCTGGCGGATGCCGTGGCCGGTCGATACGCTCGCCGTCGAGCCCTTGCCGCGCGAGCGCGCCGCCTTTCTCCGCGACCGCTCTGCTGCCTCGGGCCGCTACCTGCGATAAGATTTCTCGCCATGTCCGATTCGGCTCTTCGATCCGCGCGCGATCGGCTCGATCAGCACGTGCGCGAGATCGTCCACTGGCACTTCAACCCATCCACTGGGTGCCCCTTCTGGCTCGAGCGGGCGAAGCAGTTCAGGTTCGATCCCATGAAGGATGTGCACGGCTTTGACGACCTGCAGAAGTTCGGGCTGTTCGAGGACGAATGGCTTCGAGGGGGTCCAGTGCGGCGGTGGGTCCCGAAGGCATACGCCGACAAACCGATCTTCGTCTTCGAGACGGGCGGAACCACCGGCGTGCCGAAGTCGCGAATCAACGTCGACGACTTCCGAATCGATTACGAGCTGTTCAGCGAAACGCTGCCGGAAGACAGATTTCCGAAGAACAGCAACTGGCTGATGCTCGGACCAAGCGGTCCCCGCCGGCTGCGCCTGGCGGTCGAGCACCTCGCGCAGCACCGTGGCGGCATCTGCTTCTCGGTCGACCTCGATCCGCGCTGGGTCATCAAGCTGATTCAAAAAGGCTGGATGGATCAACTCGAGGCGTACAAGAATCACGTCATCGAGCAGGCGATTACGATTCTCGGCGCCGGCCACGACATCCGCTGCATGTTCACGACGCCGAAGCTGCTCGAAGCGCTCGCGCTCAAGCTCGAGTCGAAGGGAACCTCGATACGTCAGGCGGGCATCACCGGGATTTTCTCAGGTGGCACCGAGTTCACCCCGCAGTGGAACCGGTTCGCGCAGGAAGAGCTGCTCGACGGCGCCTACATGACGCCGACCTACGGCAATACGCTGATGGGCCTGGCCGCCAGCGCCCCTTCCGGGCCACACAACAATTACAAGATCACCTACTACGCCCCGCAGCCGCGCGCAGTCGTCGAGGTCGTTGACTTCAACGATCCCTCTAAGGTCGTCGAGTACGGACAGACCGGTCGCGTCAAGCTGACGACGCTGACGAAGGAATTCTTCATGCCAGGATTCCTCGAACGCGACGAAGGCGAGCGCGAACGCGACACCGATCGTTTCGCGTGGGATGGCGTCAGCGGCGTGCGCCCGTTCCACGGATTCGCGAAGACGACGACGGTGGGCGTGTATTAATTCGCGGCTCGCGGCTCGCGGCTCCCGGCTCGCGGCTCGGTCGGATCCCGGATCCCGATCCCGCACCACGGATTACGGCTCCCTGCAGACGAAGCTTCCCGCATCGTTCGTGTCGCCTTTGCCTTTGTACGTCGCGACCTTCGGGTACGGACACAAGAGTCTCAGGCGATCGACCACGCCATTGATCACGTGCGTCGCGATGATCTGATCCGGCGCGACACCTTTTTCCAGCCACGCCTCGAGCGCCGACTGCATGTCGAACGTGCTGGGGCCAGGGCCGCCGCCGCAGTGGGTCGTTCCGGGCGCCATGAAGAGACGGTAGAAGTTGTCGACGTTCGCACGGCCGCCAAAGAGCTTCTCGACGCTCTCGTAATAGTCGATGCTGTTCTCAGCGGCGATCAGCTGATCGCTCCAGCCGTGCCACTGCAGCAGCTTGCCCCCGCGTTGGCTGAATTCGCGAAGGTCTGGATTGATCGCGTTCAGGATCGGCGCGAACTTCGCCTCAGCTTTGTTCCACGCTTCGGCGTCCGACGGCTTTGCCCAGTCGAACGATCGCCAGTCCCAGGTCGGGTCGGCGAAGACGAGCCACTTGTAATAGGAGATGGGAATCGGGAATGGGTTGCCTGGATCGCGGTTCGGCCAGAATGGCTCGCTCCCGAACGACAACCCGGGATACATCCTTGCGCCCCCCTTTGGTTCGACTGCGCCGCGATAGACCCGCCTGGCTGCTTCGACCTGCGCCGCCGACAGGCAGGTGTCGGGTTTCTGATTCGCCGTGCACTGGAGTGTCGCCGGGTCGAACCGGCAGCGTCGCGGATTCTCGACGACGCCGTCTGACAC
>JBKPNQ010000157.1:0-19281 GCA_046732715.1 Acidobacteriota bacterium
TCGCTCGATTATTACGGTGACAGCGTTGTGAACTCCGTCAGTGACATCCTGGCGATGATCGCGGGATTCGTGATGGCGGCGCGACTGCCGCCATGGCTAACGCTGCTCATGGCGATCGTCATTGAGCTAGGACTGGCGTACTGGATTCGCGACAACCTCACGCTGAATATCCTGATGTTGATCTACCCTCTCGACGTCGTGAGGCGGTGGCAGGCAGGAGGGACCTAAAGAATTGGTGGATTGGTGAATTGGTGGGTTGGTGAATTGGCATCGCTCGGCTACCGCCGCGCTCTAACTGCACGCGCGGTAGCGTGTGCGAGACCTAATTCACCAATTCACCCATTCACCAGTTGCTTTTCCGCTTATCAAGCCCCCAGGCCCCGACCCCGCGGGCAGCAATGTAAAGGAACACGAAGCAGTACAGGACCGCGAGCTCACCGCCATTCTGGATGGGAACATTCCCCTTCGGGAAATGCATTCTGTAGTAGGCGTACGCCATCTCACCGCTGGCGATGAACGCGACGTAGCTTGTGAAAAATCCGATCGCGATCATCAGCCCGCCGAAAAACTCGATGATCCCAGCGAGCCCGAACAAGGACATCAACGGCATTTGCGGCCCACCGAACAGGCCAAACAGCTTCTGCGCGCCATGACACGCGAACAGAAGACCGACAACGATTCGCATCAGCGCGTACGCTTGCGGAGCAAAACGTCCGAGTACACCTTCCATCTATTCCTCCGAAAGCGAGCATAGATCAGCGGTGTCGCCTGAGCCGAGTCAGCAAATCGACGAAGTCCCGCGGCAGAGCTGCTTCAAATTCCAGCTGGCGCCCATCGGATGGGTGACGAACGCTGAGGCGTTTCGCGTGGAGGGCGTGGCGGCCGAAATCGATCGGTCGAAGCGACTCCGGGCCGTAGATATACCGCTGCTCGCCGACGAGCGTGTGACCACGAAGCCGCGCCTGAATCCGAATCTGATTTCGGCGCCCGGTGCGAAGACTGAGTTCGACGAGCGATGCGCCGCTGAAGGATTCGACCACCCGGTAGTGTGTCACCGCTTCGTTTCCCCGAGGATCGCTGGGGTGCGTTTCCTTCTGTATCAGCGCCTTCTCGTCCCAGACGAGCACGTCGCGCCAGACGCCCAAGCGAGGATCCGGTGTTCCATAGACGACTGCCCAGTAGATGCGGTCAGGCTCACGACGCCTGAACTGGTCTTTCAGGATGCGTTGCGTCGCAGCATCCTTGGCAAACACCACGAGCCCCGAGGTGTCCTGGTCGATACGGTGGACCGGGAATGGCCGCCGGCGTCCGTGGGATCGCAAGCGCTCTTCGATCTGATCGAACACGGATGGAGCGTCGGGCCGACGCTCCAGTGGCACGCTCAGAATGCCCGCCGGCTTATTGACGACGATCAGCGCATCGTCGTCGTACACGACATCGAGATCACCAGCCTGGCCGGTGAGGCTGCGCCGCCTCGCGCTTCCCGGGCGGTCCTGCCACACTCGGACGACGTCACCGGTCGCGAGCCTGCGGCCGGCATCGGCCGGGCTCACCTCAGAGTCGTTGACGAAGATCTTTCCACGCTCGAGCGCAGCGACGGCCCGGCCACGCGAGCCGAGTCGCCCCGAGTCAGCCAGATATTTGTCCAGGCGCATTCCGTCTGCCCGCGCGTCGACACGCCATTCTGTGTTCGACATCACCACAGCCTAGAATAGCCGCCAAGAGGAGACATACATGCGCATTCGAGGCCTCTTCCTGATCGGCTGTTCAATGATTGTCAGTGTGGCGACGGCCGGGGCCCAAGATTCCCCTCGTGTCGGGATTACGATGGGGTATCCGGCCTCTTTCGGAGTGCTCTGGCACGTTTCAGACCGCGTCGCGTTGCGGCCTGAACTCTCGTTTGCGTTGAGCGACAGTTCAAGCGAGAGCATCGTTGATGACCAAACCAATTTCTGGTCGCTTGGCACCGGCATCAGTGTCCTGTTCTATTCGTCCATAAGCGACAACCTGCGAACCTACGTCGCGCCACGGTTCTCTTACGGTCGAACGAGCGGCGACACCAACAACACCGATTCGACAACCGATAGCTACATGTACGGCGGAACGTTCGGGGCGCAATATTCGCTCAGCCGTCGCTTCGCGGCTTTTGGCGAAGTCGGCGTCAACTATTCGCATCAGTCATCAACGGTGATCTCGACGATTGGCCCGGTCACGAACACAATCACAAGCCACGGCAACGCGTTTGGCATTCGGACGGCGGTTGGTGTCATTCTGTACTTCTTCTAGAGGACTTGACCGAGCCGAATCTGAGATTTGAGTCAAGTGTTTCATCGGCTCGGTCGAGTCCGTCCGCGCGTCAGCGCGGCGTTATCAAGCTCATGGCCTAGCGAGGCGAAGCCTCGACGGTCGGAGGCGCAGCCTCGCTAGTTTTGGAACGATGCCATCAGAACCTGCCGCACCTGCGCGGCTGACCGTCGAACGCACCAGTCCGGAGGACGTCGGAACCCGGCAAGTCGTGCTCACGCTGGACGGTGAGCCGTTTGCCACGCTGCTCGTTGGTGGTCGCGTCAGCAAGGAGATCGCGCCCGGCCGACATCGTCTCCGCGCCCACAACACGCTGGTGTGGAAAACGATCGAGTTCGACGCCAAGCCAGGCGAGCAGGTGAAGTTCGCCACCGTGAATCGCGCCGGCTTGGGAAGCGCGGCGCTGGTCGCACTGCTTGGCGTTGGTCCGCTGTTTGTGACACTGGAGCAACTGCCCTCAGAGTAGACTGCTATTCCACTGACCGACTCCCTCCGGATGACCGATCCGGATCCCGACCACGAAAGGGGTCTCATGAGCGGGCGTGATGTGTACATCGGCACCGATGGCGGTGCCACGACGTCGAAGGTTGCGGGTGTTTGGGCCGATGGCCGTGCGGTATCAACGAAGTTGCTTCAGCGTCCTACCAGCTCGGAAGCGGGACCCGAGGCGACGGTCAGCACGTGGACAGACGCCATCACGGAGTATCTGGCGTCAAACGGACTCGCATGGGACGACGTCCGTGGCGTCGGGCTCGCGATCCCCGGACCATACGAGCGCTATGGAGTGTTCGGCCACTCACCGAACCTGCCGGCAAGTTTCGAAGGATTCGACGTCCACACCTCGTATCAGCGATCGCTCGAGCGCCGTGCCGGCCGAGCGATTCAGCTCACCGTGGGCAACGACGGCAACATGGGCGGCGTCGCCGAAGCGCAACAGGCGCGAGGCGAGGTGGACGCGGCCGTCGTGATGCTCGCGCCGGGCTCCGGGCTGGGATGCGCGTACGTCGATCGCCACGGCCTTCCCCTCGACGGCGACACGATCTCGGGAATGGAAGCCGCTCACATGCCGGCACCGCTCCACCTTCTCGACGCCAGACCGTACACCTGCGGGTGCGGACGCACGTGGGGTTGCGTCGAGATGTATACGACACTTGCTGGACTTCCGAATCTGCTTGCCGAGCGGCTTGAACGCTATCCCACACACGAGCTCGCCACATCAACCGCCGCGCTCAAGCAGCGGGCGTTTGCGCTGCGCAGCCTGGCGCAGAAGGACGATCCGCTTGCCATCGAGATCTTTGACTTTCAGGCGAAGGCGCTGGGCCTGCACGTCGCGACGCTCTCGATGGCACTCGATGCGCGGTTTGTGGTAATCGGCGGCGGTCTCATGGATCCGGAGTCCACCACCGACGCGTTTCGATCGCGCTATCTCCGAATCATCGCTGAAAGCGCGGCGCCCTACCTGTGGCCCGCTCAACAGGCGACGCTGACGATTGTGCCGGCATCGCTCGGTGATCTGTCACAGGCAATTGGTGCGGCGCTCGTCGCATGCTACCGGGCGAAGATCGGAATATAGCGTTCGCGGTTTCGCTTTTGGTTAGTTGCTGAAGCCAGTCGATCAGCATTCAATCGGTCCACTCCCTCGCGTAGCCGCGGTAATAGCCGTTCGCGTGCGGCCGGCGCGGAACGTTTGAGACGACGACGAGAAATCCCCAGCGTTGTCTGCGGAAGCCTCGGCCGGTCGTGCCCACGACCGCCCTGTGCGCCGTAAGGAGATGCGCGGGGACATGATGATCGCACAGCTCGAAATAGTCGCGACGGAGCATGACGACGTACACGGGTTCCGTCCGCGAAAGGTAGGCGGAAAGATCTTCAAAGGTTTCGATCCGGTCGATCGGACGGTTCAGATAGTAACGAAGGCTTCCCCTCCAGCGCTCGAGGCGATAGAGACCGACCGGCGCGGTGGGCGCACTCAGGCGCGCGAGCTGCCGGGCGACACGGGCCGTCGGCCTCACCCGTTCGAGTGCCGGAAAGCCAATGGCGACGACGATGGTGTAGCTCACCAGCAGCATGACCAGGAGAGCATTCACGCTGACGGGAACCCGCCAGTTGATTCGTTCCATCTGGAACAAAAGCGCAACGCCGCCAACGAACACGGCCAGCGGCAGAACGAACGCGGTGGCCGGCAGTCCCAGATTCAGCTGCGAGAGCGCGACGCCGCCGAAACTTCCTCCCACGATTAGAAGACCGGCGATCAGCAGCACGCTGTAGCGCGTTCCCCACAGACGACCGTCGGCATCGTGCGCCGCTTCGCGCCACGCGTGCGCCGCGATGACACAACAGGCGGGAGCCGCCGGGAAGATGTAATGATCGAGCTTGAAGCGCGCGATGCTGAAGAAGCCCACGACGACGAGCGCCCACAGCCACAGCAGCCGCTCGCCTGTCTCGACGCCGTCGGCGACTCGAAGTCTGCGGACGATGTCGAGGCCACGACCGACGACCACGATGCTCCAGGGGAAGAATGCGCCGGTAAAGGCCCGCATGTAGAACGTGTGATTGATCGCGCGCGCGGAGAATTCGATCGGCTGGGTGACGTACCAGAGATTGCCGGCAAGCAGATAGCCCTGGACGAATTCGTCGCCAAATCGCCACTGCATCCACAGGAACCATGGCGACGCCGCGATCGCCACTGCCGGCAGCCCGAGGCGCCAATGGAGCGCTCGAAACGCGCATCTCGTCTGCGACGAAGCGCTGTACCCTGCGACAAGAAGCAGAACAACGAGGATGAGCGCCACCGGGCCTTTGGTCATGACCGCCAGCGTTAGCAGCGCGTAACCACAGAGTTCCGTCCGTGTGCTCGCCCGCTTCGCCGCAACCATCAGGCAGCCGACCGCTCCGAACAGAAAGAGCGCGAACACCATGTCGAAGATGGCAATCGACGACAAGGCAAACGTTGCCGGAATCGTCGCGAACATGACCGCGCCAAGCGACCCAACTTCCTCGGTGAACAGCGCGGTGCCGACCCAGCGGGTGATCGCGAACAAGCCAATCGCCGCAAGCGCACTGGGCAGTCGCGCCGCGAATTCGGTTTCACCGAGCAGCAGCACCGAGCCGCCCTGGAGCCAGTGGAACAGGACCGGTTTGTCGATGAAGGGCTTGCCGTCGAGGAGCGGCACCAGCCAGCTGCCCGAATGCAGCATCTCGCGCGTCAGTTCTGCGTAGTGGGCCTCATCCGGGTCCAGCAGACTGGCGTACCCCAGCCGCCAAAAGACGACAGTCCACCCGATCGCCATCCAGGCGATTGTGGAAAGCCAACGAGGAGACAGACGGCGCCACGACACGCGTGACGTCAGCCAGTTTTTTCAGCGCGGAAGCAGGCCGAGTTCAGGCATGGCGGCCGCACACTATACCTAACTGCAGAGCTGGCGCAAGAGAAATGTGGAGTTACTTCTTCGGTTTGAAGATCGACAAATCGACCGCGTCGGCCATCGCCTTGTAGCCGGCGTCGTTCGGGTGCAGGTGGTCGCCCGGGTCGAACTCCGGTTTGAACCGTTTCGGGTTGTTCGGATCACGGGTCGCCGCTTCGAAGTCGACGACGGCATCGAATGCACCGGACGTCTTGATCCACTGATTGACCGCCACCCGGATCGCTTCGCCGTTCTCGCGAGCGTAGCCCGCTCCTTCGTAGGGTGTCAGGGTGCAACCAACGACCTTGATGCCATGCGCGTGCGCGCGATCGACGACCTGCTGAAGGACCCAGATCAGATCGTCTTTGGTGATGGGGTCAGCCGGCGGGTTCGCAGCACCAAGCGTGCCGATGTCGTTGATGCCTTCAAGGATCATCAGCCACTTGACGCCGGGATGGCTGAATACGTCCCGATCGAGTCGAGCCAGCGCCCCGACGCCAGCCAGGCCCGTGGCGTCCGTGAACAAGCGATTGCCGCCAATACCTTCATTGATCACGGCGATGTTCGAAGTGGCCTTGTTGCCAACCAGACGTGTCGCCAATAACGCCGGCCACGAGTTGTTCGTGTCCGGCGTCGATCGAGCACCATCAGTGATCGAATCTCCGAACGCGACGATGGCTCCCGCCTCAGCAGGCGCGGCAACCTCCAGACTCGCCAGCCAGTAATACTGCTGCGTCGTCCCGCCGAGAGGAAATTCCACCTGACTCGTGAAGTCGCCCGCAGTCGACACATACGTCGTATGCAAAGCGGTCGCATGTGTCGTCGGAGAGCCTGTGTCGCTTGGCAGGTACAAACTGACCGCAAGATCGGCAAGCGCGGGTATTTCAAGATCAACTGGATCGCTGACGACGGCGACGCCCGGCATCATCGTGAAGGACGCCTTGCCGCCAAACGTCAGGGGGCGGTCGGTTCCTGGCATGATCGACGACCCGGTGCCGCGCCTGGCCAGGTGCGCCGATCCGACAATCACGGGTGTCGAACCGAACGCGTTAGACAACTTCACTCGCGCACGCGTCCCACCAATGCTTGTTCGCACGACCATGCGGACAGTCTGATTCGACAGGGTAGTTACCCGGAATATCGAGCCCGCCGGGCCTCGCCCCTGCTGAGCGGAGGTCGAGGTCGCCGCAAGTCCCGTCGCAGTTGGAGTAGCCGGTGGAGACGGAGCCGGCGTGACGTTCGGAGGAGTTGTGCGAATCAGTTGCTGCGCCGTCGCCCACGTCGGCACCCAGTTCTCCTGGCCGCTTGAAGTCCTTTGCGCCGAAGTCAGGGATACCGAAAGCGCGAACGCGCTAACGATCAGGGAGACGCGAACGACAGGGCGATTCATCATCTAGTCCTCTTGAGCGATGGCACTATTATTTGCGACTCGTGGCCGGCTGAATCTCGACGTAATCAAGCGCCGCCGTTTCTCCAGCATCGGGAATTCCCTCAACGATGATCCGGTCCCCCGCTGCGAGCGAAACATCACGCAGTACGTAACGTGCAGACGACGAGCCGTCGATGCGCCTTGTCGGAATGCGATCGCCGGCCGTCCACTCCGCAAGAGTGCGATCGCCGACCTTCACGCGAAAGCGCGCCGCGCCCGTATTGACATCAAAATAGCGAACCGTCACATCGTATTTGCCAGCTGGGCCAGCATGTGGGAACGTCGCGGTGCAGCTGGCCGACGGGCACTCCACGGCGCCCTCACCGGACGCGGTCTCCCAGGGCGTCACACTCTTGACGGCATAGCCGGTCAACGTTGCCGACTCGGCCTCGATCCGTCCGGGATAGTTGTTGACGCGATGCCGCTCATCCGCGATCCCTGACGCCTTTGCGAACCACCTGGACACCGCGTCGCGCCAGACGATGGCTTGCCCGGTCTGATAGTCCAGTTGCGCGCGCACCTCGGCGAAACGCTCATCGTCGACGCGCCCTTTGATGCCATCCCAGTCGCCGAGAAACCGCTCGACCTCGGCGGCGCCGTCGTAGTGCGAGTCGTAAATGAACTGAATCACCGACTTACCTGAGTGCAGCCGATGTGTATACGGGACGTGATGCATGAACAGGAGCAAGTCATCCGGGCAAGTCTCGATCGATTCGTACTGTTTGCTGACGGCCGGGGCGTACTGACCGATGAAGCCGGTTCCTGATTTCACGGTGCGATCCATCCCCACGCCTGTGTCGTCGGCACGGTGCCACTGTCCCCACCCGTTGCGCTCCGACGCCTCGACGGCTACACCGTAGTGATTGCCGACGATGTCGGTCAGCGTTTGCAGTCCAAGCGGGCCCGTATAGCGCTCGTAGGTCGGCCACGACTCCAACTGAATCCGGGTCGTGGTTCGAACCACCTGAGGATCATTTCCAAACGTCAGCCGCGTCCACTCATCGATGATCTGCGCAGCCGTCAGATCCGGGTTCCATGCGAGACGTCCGAAGCCATAGAGGTTGGCCTGCGACAGGTGATTACCGTACCAGTTGGCGTTCAGGCCGACGTTCGACACGCCGACAAATCCGCCGGTCGGCCGACGGAAAGTGCGGCCGGCCACAATCGCCTTCACTGGCGACGGTCCTCCGCTGCCGACGTGCATGTCGAAATCGAGCGTCTCCTTCCACATCGGCGGCAGGAAGACGGTGTGCCGCGCCTGCCCAAAGTATTCCTGCGTGATTTGAAGTTCGATTGCCTGGTTCGTTCGCTCGAGCGCGCCGAAGAGCGGTGAGGCCGGCTCGCGCACCTGGAAATCAATCGGACCGTGCTTGATCTGGACGATGGCGTTGGCGTCGAACTGACCATCAAGCGGATGGAAATTGTCGTAGGCGGCACGAGCCCGATCGTTCTTCGGGTTGTTCCAGTCCATGTGATGGTCGTAGACAAACCCGCGATAGAAGATGACGCCGCCGTGCGGCGCCAGCGCGCGGGCGACGACGTTGGCGGCATCGGCATGCGTCCGGCCGTACGCGGAGGGCCCGACCCGCCCCTCGGAATCGGCCTTGAGCACGAAGCCGCCGAAGTCAGGAATCGCTGTGTACAAGTCGTCCGCTCTGGCCCTCCACCATGCGATGACAGCCGGATCGAGCGGGTCGTAGGTCGGCAACTTACCCAGCGTCTGAGGGCTGCCAAAGTCGATCGCGAGCGCCAGGCGGACGCCCCAGGGACGCAGCACGTCCGCCACTCGCGCCACCTGCGGAACGAACTCGGGGGACAGCACGAGCGGATTCGCATTCACGTTGTTGATCGAGATCCCGTTGATGCCGAGCGACGCCAGCAGGCGCCCATATTCATTGACACGGCTCAGATCGTCACGGATGTGTCCAGCCTCCCAGAATATGGACCGTCCGCCATATCCGCGTTCGATGGATCCGTCGATGTTGTTCCACTCGTTGACCCAGCGAATCGGTGCGTACGGCGTGTCCCTCTGGTCGATCGCCGCCAGTGATTCTCCGACCCCAATTTTTCTGAGGAGCGCGAACGCTCCGTACAACACACCGCGATCGCTTTGACCGGCGATCACGAGGTGACGCGCGCCACCAACGGTGGTCGCCTTCAGCCAGAATCCGTCTGTCGACAGGACACCATCAGGAAGAAGGCCGGGATGCGCCTGGCGCAGGGCCGTCAGCGTGCCGGCGACGATGGCGCCATCGGTGGGCAGTTGGGTGACACGTCTTGGCTCGACGCCAAGCATTCCGCCAATGCCGGCCAGAAGTTCCTCTCCCGCCTTCTGAACGGGCGCCGACGAACCGACCGTCAAGATGGAGCGGGGAACGACGCGTGCGTTGCGGTCAGCGGTCGTGACATCGAGCCTCGCGTACCGCAGCCACGCCGCTTGACCGGTTTCAGCACCGGCGGTGCCGGAGCCGGCCAACAGCACAACCGTCAGCAACAGGCGTCGAATCGTTCGGGTGTAGAGTGAAATCAGCATGTGTTCCAGCGCCATATAATAGCGAACCGGATGAATTCACCAACTCTGAGAGGCACACCTGTGGCCAAGATTCTCATCATCACTGGAGATGGCGGCGAAGCGTACGAGACGTGGTTTGCGGTGCATCGTTTCCAGGAGGCGGGGTACGACGCGCGGGTCGCCGCTCCGTCGAAACGACGACTGCATCTTGTGATGCACGATTTCGAACCGGGTTGGGATACCTACAAGGAAGGCCCTGGCTATGCCATCGAATCCGATCTGACGTTTGACCAGGTCAAGGTGGCCGAGTACGACGCGGTGCTCTGCATCGGTGGGCGTGCCCCCGAGTACCTGCGCAACGATCAGCGGGTGCTGAACATCCTGCGCGAGTTCGATGCCTCAGGGAAATGGATCTTCTCCATCTGCCATGGCATTCAGCTGCTCGCCTCCGCCGGCCTGCTGAAGAACAAGCGAGTGACCTGCTACGAGCACGTCCGCACCGAGGCGGAAGCCGGCGGCGGGCGCTTCCTCACCGCAGAAAGCGTCCGCGACGGCAACCTCGTGTCTTCTCCGACCTGGCGCGAGCATCCGGCGTTCTATCGCGACATCTTCGCGTGCCTGCGGCAGGGCGTCGCGGTGACGAGTTAACGGAAGACAACGAGGGAACAGAGAGATTTCACCACAGAGGTAACAGAGTCAACGGAGACCAGTTTTTCTCTGCTGCCCTCTGCTAACTCTGTGGTGAAGAAATCTCCGTTTCCTCCGTAGCCTCCGTTACCGCTTCGGCGCAGTCACTGATTTCTCCAGCGCCTCGAGCTGGGCGTTGAACGCCACCCAGCGCGCCTGTTCGTCCGCAAGCTGCCGCGAGAGCGAGGCCTGCCGCTCCTTGAGGACCGGATCGCCGTTCTGAATCTTGTCGAGCTGCGCTCGAACTCCGGCCATCATGTCGGCTGCTCCCGGCTCTGGCGGGTTCTTGTCGAACTCTTTGATCATTTGCTCGAGCCACGGATTTCGAGCGCTCTCGAGCCCCCGGATCTGCTGCTCGGTTTCAGAAAGTTGATGCGCGAGACTCGCGACGCGCTGCTCCTCCACCTGGAGGCGGGCGACTAGGAGTTGCGCCCGCAGGCTCGCCTCGGCCGATTGCTTCATCTCCGTCCGCAACGCGCGCACTTCGGCGACGACATCGTCCATCGATGCCGCTCGTGGCGCCGGCGACGGCCCCTGACCGAGAAGCGCCAGTAACATCGGAGCGATCACCATCTGTTTCATCATGACTGTTCCTCCCGAGCAACGACCACGCGCGTCTTCGAAAGGATCTCGAAAGCGCGTTGATGTTTGTCCGTAAACAACGCGAAGAGCATGTCGATCCACCACACCTGGGTCAGCATCGGCAGCTGACGCACGACGGACTGACCGAAGCTGATGCGAGCCCCGGACTCGCGAACCACGCGCAGGTTCATCAGGTGTTTGCCCACCGTCTTTCCGTAGCGGTACTCCGCGATCACCGGGTAGATCACGGCAAGGCTCGTCAGAACAAGGATGACGGCGAGGAACAGGATTGGGATGATGAACGAGGCCAGCTCTCCTCGCCGGAGCGTGATGATTGCCACCACGACGATCGGTACGGCGAGGGCCACCACTCCACAGAAATCGATGAGTCGCGCCGCCGCTCGCGCCCAGAACGATGCGGCAATGAGTGGAATGGCGGCCAGGTACGACTCGGCCAGCACGATCGGATCGCCCAAGTGTGTCAGGGCCTCTTCCACCGATTGACCGTGCTCCACGCGTTCGGCAATGTGACTGCGAAGCTCCATCTCGACCTGCGTTCGCAATGGCGCGTCGAGCGGGAGCTGCGCGATCACCCGATCGATGTACAACTGGTCGGCGTTCATGTTCTCTCCGGCTGCTGACGAAGAAGCTGCGCCATCGCGTTGGCGAACGTGTTCCACTCGTGCGTGAGTCGCCCGAGCTCTTCCTGTCCCATCTCGGTGAGTCGGTAGTACTTGCGTGGGACGCCACGTTGAGGCGTTTCCCACCTGACGGCGACGAACCCGGCGCGCTCGAGCCGGTAGAGGACCGGATAGAGCGTCCCGTCGGTCACCTCCAGCCCGCCGCTGGTCCGCGCGGTCAGTGTCGTGACGATCTCGTATCCGTAGGCCTCGCCCAGCGAGAGGAGGTGGAGGACGATCAGCTCGAGCGATCCGCGCTTGAGTTCCCGCTCAATCCCCTTTCGATCGTCGTCTCGTCCAGGTCCCGGGCTCATAGGGCTACTGTATCACCATACGTCTTGTTACGCAAGGTATACGGCCACACAAGCTTAAGTGTTCCAACGGAATTCTTCGACGTTCTACAGGGCTCGTGTAGCTGAACGAACCCTGTGGGACCGCAGAACCCTGCGAAACCTTGGAGAACTTTGAGTGTAAATCTATGAGGCTACTGGCTTTTCACCCGCAAGGAACCGGTCGACTCGGGCGGACAGATCCTTCAGATAGGCCGCATCGCCGTTGTCGAGCTCGGTCGTTACGTAGCCGGAATACTTGATTTCGGCGAGGGCTCGCCGAACCTCCTGCCAGTCGATGTCCCCTTCGCCGATGTTCTTCCACGCGAACCGGCTGTTGCGGCGATCGAAGGTGAAGTCCTTCAAATGCATTTTCACGATGCGTGACCCGAGCGTGCGGATCCAATCCTGCGGGAAGGCGTAGATGACGACGTTGCCGACGTCGAAGTAGGCGCGCAACCACGGCGACTGGAAGTCATCGACATATTTCGCGAACTCAACCGGGCTCAGCAGGAACTTGTTCCACACCTCCTCCACCGCGATGATGACTTTCAGGTCGCCCGCCATCGGCAGCAGCCGTTCGCGAATGACGCGCTGCGAGCGCGTCCACGCGTCCTGGTAGGACGTTTTCGCGTCGACGACTGCCGGGACGAGCAGCACCGTGTCAGCGCCCCACAAGGCGGCGTTCTTCAGAGAAGTCTCCATCCCTTTCACGCTGTCGGAGACGACCTGTGGATCGGCGCTCGAGAGCGGCAATCGCCAGTGATCCATGTTCATCACCGAGTGAATACGGAGCCCGGCCTTCGTCGCGGCCTCTTTGATCTCGGCAGCCTCCTCCGGTTTCGTGATGGTTTGCATCTCGATCGCTTCGAAGCCGACCTCGCGCGCGAGCGCAAAACGCTCGGCGTAAGACATGGATCGCGGCAACATCGAAATGAGCGTCGACTTGTGAATCGTGGAGGCGGTCGACTTCTGTGGCGTCTGTGTCTGCGCGTTCAACGCCGAGGTCACCGGCATCAGGGTCGCGGCAGCCGCGATCGTCTTGAGGAATTCGCGTCGGTCAGACATGGATGGCTCCTTGGGCGGAGGATGTCACCATTCGAGCGTCGGAGTAAACCCCGAATATTCCGGCAACCGGGATCGGTGGCCCGCGCTACTCACCCGCGAGCAGACGTCTGACCGCCTCCAGTTCATCGGTGTTGATCGTGTGGCCCATCCCCTTGTAGATGCGCTCATCAACCGTCGCACCCATGCGTCGAAGGACGCCAGTGGTTTCATGGACCCGTTCGAGCGGAATGTGAGCATCGACATCGCTGCAGCCGAGAAAGACCGGCGTCCCGCCCAAGGACCCCTGATAGTCGCGCGCCGTCCCGGGTGGACCGATCAACCCGCCGCTGAAACCGACAACCGCCGCGTAGCGGCCAGGATTGCGGGCAGCAAACTCGAGTGAAAGACAGGCGCCCTGCGAGAACCCAAGCAGGACGATACGCTCGGAGCCATACCCCTGCGACTCGAGTTGGTTGACGAGCGTCGCCAACAACCCGAGCGCCGACGTCAGCCAGGGCTCATTCTTCGCAATTGGCGCGAGAAACGAGTACGGATACCAGGTGCGGTCGGCGGCTTGAGGGGCGAGATACGCGATCTCATCCGCACCGATTTCCGTGGCGACACCGAGGATATCCTCGGCTGACGCGCCGCGTCCGTGAACACAGATCGCCGCCAGGCGCGCCGATTCGATCGGTGCGCCGTAATGCAGCACCGGCTGACCGTCATGTGGATCCATTCATCACTCCGATGGGCGTTCGCCCCTCGGACTCCCCGACACGCTCTCTCGCGTGGCTTCGCTTCGCTGCGCTCACTCGCGTCTTCTCTCGCACAGCCTCGCCTCGGCGGAGTCCCGGTCGAACTGACGGTGCGAAGGCTGGCGCGCGTCCGCGCTTTCGTATCCGCTTTTGAAACAGTTCCTACTTATTCTTGTCCATTCCTGATGGGCGCGCATGCAACCCGCCCTGTGCCATCGTCCACGCCGCCGCGCCGAAGACCAGGAGATTGGCGACGACGACGGGTGACGCGCCGATCAACAGACCGTAAACGACCCACATCAACGCACCCACCATCTGAACCCGCTTCAGCGCTGATGGCCGGGCGCAAAAGTACGACGCGACGAACACCGCGGTCGCGGTCCACCCGAGATACTCAATCACCGCACGCTCCCTTCGTTACGCCAACGCGTCGATCGGCGCGACCGCCGATCGGACGGTAATGCGATCCGTCCGTGCTCGTTCCCATTCGTGCAGCGTCAAACCGTTCGATTCAAAGAGCGTGCGTATCTCACTCGAGCTCCACCCGAGCACCTGATCGAGGATGGGCACCATCACGGAAAACGCGTCGTCGCTGAGCACGGTGCTCTTGGCGATCCGCGCAAGCTGCCTGTTCCCGGATACCGCAATGGTGAAACCGTCGCGGTTGTTGACGTGCAGCATCACATGCACGTCAGAGCTCCCGTCCCCGACGTAGATCGTGCGTTCCGGTGGAATATCCAGCCGCGACTCGAGCTCCTCCACCACGGCGACCTTTCCGTACCCCGCCGGCACGCGGACGACCGACCGCACTTCGCCCGACCCCGGGTCGTAATCGAGCTCGGTGCCGAAGATGTGGTCAGCGGCGACGACACCTTCGAGTGCAGCCTGAATGACTTCACGCGGCGCCGCAGAAATCACGAAGAACGAGAACTGATGACCGCCGATGCCGCGCTCGAGGAATTCCACCAGAGCCGGGATGTTGCTTCGCAGCCGGACGCGACGTCCGGCCTCCTCGAGATGTTCGCGGCGTACGCCCCTGAATTCTGGGTCGTGCCGAATGAGGTAGGCGAGCTCGCCGCCTTGTTGCACGAGGTTACTGCGCGCGAGCCCCCGGACCTTGTCCTCGAACCGTGAAGCGCCAATGATCTCGCTGAGTG
This sequence comes from Acidobacteriota bacterium, assembly GCA_046732715.1. Classification (GTDB taxonomy): domain Bacteria; phylum Acidobacteriota; class Vicinamibacteria; order Vicinamibacterales; family 2-12-FULL-66-21; genus JALZOC01. The sequence goes on from JBKPNQ010000157.1 coordinate 14,887, forward strand.
CGACGCCGGAATCGTTGAAGCTCAGGGTCTGATCGAAGTCTGACGCCACCAGAAAATGCTTGTGTGAAATCCCAGTTGCCATAGAGTCGTGTCCCGTGGTCCACCTGACTGACATATCATTTAAGTCATATTCAACATAGCAGCCTTGACTCGATGCTGTCCAGCATCTCGAGCGCTTGCGACACTATTGTCGAAATAATTGACACAAATGTTGCACAGCCGACAAAGTTGTCATATCATTTCGGCATGTCGTCCGCCAGCGCTGCGTCGCCAAAATATCAGCAGGTCTACCGGGCGCTGCGCAAGGAAATCCAGTCGGGGCGCCTGAAGAAAGGGGACCGCCTGCCAAGCGAGGCCGAATTGGGGCGTACATTCGGCGCGTCACGGATAACCGTTGGCCGCGCCGTGCGCGATCTGCAATCGGCCGGGCTCGTTGAACGACGCGCAGGGTCCGGCACTTACGTCCGCAGCCGGCAGTCGACAGGCGCACTCTCGTTCGGACTACTCATCCCCGACCTTGGAGAGACGGAGATCTTTGAACCGATCTGTCAGGGGATGATGGCTTCGCCGCTCGCGCGAGAGCACGCGCTTGTCTGGGGCAGTCCGGCCGGTGGTTCAAAAGAAGACCGCGCCTGGCAGTTGTGCCGGCAATACATTGATCGCGGCGTGTCGGGCGTGTTTTTCGCACCGCTCGAGCTTTCCAGCCAGCCGGGCGACGTCAACGAACGGATCGCGCGCGCGCTGGACGATGCGCGGATTCCCGTTGTCTTGCTCGATCGAACCGTCGTCCCGTATCCGGGACGCGGTCATCACGATCTCGTCGGCATCGATAATCGCCGTGCCGGTTACGTCGTTACCGAACATCTCTTGCGCCTTGGGGCGCATCGAATCGCATTCCTGGCGATGCCGACGACCGCAGCGACGGTCGATGCGCGCCAGGCGGGCTACCGCGAAGCTCTGTACGCCTGGCAGTCACCGGTTGAACGCTCGCTCGTGCATCGGCTCGATCCCTCGAATGCAGCGGAGGTGAAGACCGTTATCCAGGCGCAATCCGTGGATGCCATCGTGTGCGCGAACGATCGAACGGCGTCGCGTTTGCTTCCGACGCTGCTTCGGCTCGGCTACATGATTCCACGCGACATCCGCGTCGTCGGCATTGACGATGTGGAGTACGCCCAGCTCCTGCCCGTGCCGTTGACGACGCTGCGACAGCCCACGCGGCAGCTCGGCGACGCCGCGCTGGCCGCGATGCTCGAGCGCGTGGCCCGAACGGACTTGCCAACCCGGGACATCCTGCTCAATTGCGAGCTGATCGTCCGGGATTCGTGCGGGGCGAGATCGGCCGGGTAAGAAGCAGCGACAAGGGACCGGCTTCTGTGTGATCGTGTATGCGGGAGGAATCAGCATGCCCGCCTACACCCGCCGGCAGTTCGGAGTCGCGTTGACGACTGCGGCTGTTACCACGCCACGAACCCTGCGTTCTCGGCAAGCTTCACCGCCGCCGGCAGGCTCGCTGACCGATGTGCCGGGCATCAAAGTCGGTCACTTCACTGATACGCGGCGTCCGACCGGCTGCACCGCGATACTCTTTGACGGCGCGGCGACCGCCGCGGTCGACTACAACAGCTCGGCGCCGGGTGAATCCCAGGGTGTGATGTTGCAGCCCGTCAGCCCGGTCAATCAAATCCACGCGCTGTTCCTGACCGGTGGTGGCGTCCTCGCGCTGCCCTCGTCCGGCGGCGTGCTGCGGTATCTCGAAGAACAGAAGGTCGGCTTCGATTGGGGCACGCCGGATCTGCGAATCCCGATTGTTGTGAGCGCGGTCATCGACGATCTGGCGGTCGGCGATCCGCATATCCGTCCGGACTCTGAAGCGGCGTACAAAGCGTGTGCTGCTGCATCAACTGCCGCGGTCGCCGAAGGCAACGTCGGCGCCGGCGCCGGGGCGACGGTTGGCAAGATGCACCGCAGCCGCGGTCTCGGGGGCATGAAAGGCGGCCTGGGCACCGCGAGCGTCAAGCTCGGTGAGGTGGTGATTGCAGCACTCGCGGTCGTGAACGCGGCCGGCGACGTACTCGATTGGCGATCGGGCAAGATCGTCGCCGGTGCACGCCGCGCGGATGGCAGCTTTGCCGACAGCGTGGAATTCATGCGCGGCATCGTGAGCGGCGCCAGCGGCGACGCGCCCGTCAACGATCCGGCGCTCGCCAGCACTACGCTTGCCGTCGTCGCCACCAACGTCAGCATGGACAAGACGCCGCTCACCAAGATCGCGATGATGGCCAACTGCGGAGCGGCGCGCGCCGTGCGGCCATATCACACGACCGGCGATGGTGATTCGCTGTTTGCCGTTTCGACCGGGCGTCTGCAACGGCCGAACCTTCAGCTGACCGTCCTCGGCGCGATCGCAGCCGACGTGGTCGCCGAGGCGATCGTGCGCGGCGTCCGAGCCGCGCGGAGCGTGACCGGGTGGCCCGCGGTGAATGGCGCGTAGTCTTGGCTGCTGGCCGGGGAGTCCTGGCGGCTGCCGTTCAGGAGCTCGACAATTCAGCGATTCGACGATTCAAGGATTCGTTGATTAGGGATTCGTTGATTAGGGATTCGACGATTCGAGATTCACGATGAGTGATTAGTGATGAGTGATTCATTGACTTTGCTGTGTATCGCAACCTATCGCAAAGGCGACGAATTCCTGAAGGAGTGCGACCGGCAGGGCTGCCGCGTCTTGCTGCTGACCGACGAGAAACTCAAGGACTCCGACTGGCCGCGTGACGCGATCGACACCTTCTATTTCGTCCGCCGCGACATGCCAGAAGATGACATCCGGAAAGGTGCTGCGTTTCTGGCGCGGTCGGAGCAAATCGATCGCATTGTCGCTCTGGACGACTTCGACGTCGAGATGGCGGCGATGCTCCGCGAGTATCTGCAGATCCCGGGAATGGGCGAGACGACCGCACGCGCCTTCCGCGACAAACTGGCGATGCGATCGCGGGCTCGTGGCGCCGGCATCCCCTGCCCCGACTTCGTCCATACGGCGAACGATCGCGCGATCAATGAATGGACGTCAGCCGTCCGCCCGCCCTGGGTATTGAAGCCGCGCGGCCAGGCCGCCGCCATCGGGATTCGAAAACTCGACTCGGTCGAACAATTGTGGTCCGCGCTCAATGGACTCGGCGACACGCGCGCGGATTTCGTGCTCGAGCAGTTCGTCCCCGGAGACGTCTTCCACGTCGATTCGCTCGTGTTCAACCGCGAGATTGTATTTGCCGTCGCAAGCGCGTACGGGTCGCCTCCGATGACGGTGGCGCACGAAGGGGGAATCTTCGTCACGCGTACGCTTCGCGACGATAACCCGCTCGCGCAAATGCTGACCGCGGCCAACCAGCGCATCTTGCGGACCTTCGGGCTGCTACGCGGCGTGTCGCACACGGAATTCATCCGCGGTCACGACGGCGCAATCTACTTTCTCGAAACCTCCGCGCGCGTCGGCGGCGCATTCATCGTCGACGTCGTCGAAGCGGCGACCGACCTCAACCTCTGGCGGGAATGGGCAAAGATTGAGATCGCCGGTGAGCAGAGGGCGTACGCGCCTGGCGGATCGCACACGCGCTCCGCCGGGATCGTGCTGTCGCTCGCGCGTCAGGAACAGCCGGACCTTCGAGCCTACGACGATCAGGAAATCATCCGCCGCATTCGGAAGCCGCATCACGCCGGCCTGATTGTCGCCTCCGACGACGAACGACGCGTCCAAGACCTCCTCGAATCCTACGTCTCCAGGTTTTATCAAGACTTCCACGCGTCGGCGCCCCCGCCCGAGCGCGCGACGGATTAGTCAGTCCTCATCGTTCGACGCGTGCGGCGCGAGATCGAATGTCGAGTCGCGCGACTGCCGGCGTTCGGGGTATGAGCGAGACCGGTGCCGACGATCGCTCCCCGCTGTTCGCCGTTCCTCCTGCAACGTGTTATTGAGCCGTTCGGCCAACTGGCCGAACGCGCGCGAGGCCTCACGGAGGTGATGATTCTCTTCTTCTAACTGTTTGAGCTTCTCCTCACATTCTTGCAGCGTTTTTGGGGAGTTGTTCTGAATCTCCATGGGCTCCTTTCTCGCTGCCCGGGCCGGTGTGCAAAAGCCGGACCCGGATTTGCCGCTGTTCTGTGCCACTCAGGGGGGCGTCTTTGGGTCGAAAGGTGCCTCGACTCGGTATAGCTCTTCATCGGTACTGACGGACTCTTGAGCTTCGGCCCGCCGCGGTCAGAAACGAAACAGATAACTTGTCTTCGCGAAGAACTGGCGGCCCGTGGACGTCGTGGGCCTGTCGATAGGAACCAGACCCGACGAACCAAGCTGCACGTTGTCGTACCCGTCCGTGAAGCCCACATAGATTGCTGAAAGTC
>JBKPNQ010000158.1:0-22795 GCA_046732715.1 Acidobacteriota bacterium
CGACCGAATCGTATTCCTGACGCCGTGCCGGGTCGCTGAGCGTCTCGTACGCTTCGGTGACCTGTTGAAAAACCACCTCGGCCTGATGATCACCCGGGTTCACCCCCGGGTGATACCGCCGCGACAATCGCCGATATGCGCGCTTGATGTCCGCGGGGCTTGCGCCCGGGCTCAGACCGAGAATGACGTAAAAGTCCATGTGTTGATGAATAATTCCCAGTCGCCAGTTGCCAGTTAGCATCGTTACTGGCAACTGGAAACTGGCAACCCGCAACTAATACCTACTTCTTCTCCTCCTCCACAACCTCGGCGTCGATGACGTCGCTCTGACCGCCGGGCGCCGAGCCGCCGCCACTCGAGCCCGTCGAACCGCCTGACGCGCCCGCGCCAGCGGCGCCGCCGCTCGCGCTCGCAGCCTTATAGAGTGTTTCCGCGGCCTTGTGCTGCGCAGTGTTCAACGCCTCCATCGCGCGCTTCATGTCAGCGACATCGTTCTTCTCGATCGCGCGCTTCAGCTCCTCAATCGCCGACTCGATCGGCTGCTTGTCGGACGCCGACAGCTTGTCGCCGTTGTCCTTGAGCATCCGCTCAGCCGCGTAGGCTGCCTGGTCCGCGTGGTTGCGTGTCTCGATCTCTTCCTTCCGCTTGCGATCATCCTCGGCGTGCGACTCGGCCTCCCGCATCATCTTGTCGACTTCGTCCTTCGACAGGCCGCTCGACGCGGTGATGGTGATCTTCTGCTCCTTCTGCGTCGCCATATCCTTGGCCGAGACGTTGACGATGCCGTTCGCATCGATGTCGAACGTGACCTCGATCTGCGGCATGCCGCGTGGCGCCGACGGAATACCGGTCAGGTGGAACTTACCCAGCGGGCGGTTATCCCGCGCCATGGGCCGCTCCCCTTGCAGCACGTGCACCTCGACGCTGGTCTGGTTGTCGGCCGCCGTCGAGAACGTCTCGCTCTTGCGCGTCGGAATCGTGGTGTTCCGGGGGATCAGCGTCGTCATGACACCGCCCAGGGTTTCAATACCGAGTGATAGCGGCGTGACGTCGAGCAGCAGCAGGTCCTTGACCTCGCCCGCGAGCACGCCGGCCTGGATCGCGGCGCCGACCGCCACGACTTCGTCCGGATTAACACCCTTGTGCGGCTCCTTGCCGAACAGCTCCTTGACGATGGCCTGGACGCGCGGAATCCGGGTGGAGCCGCCCACCAGCACGACCTCATCGATCTTCGACGGGTCGACACCGGCATCGGCCAGCGCCTGCTTCGTCGGACCAACGGTCTTCTGCAGCAGGTCGTCCACGATCTGCTCGAACTTCGACCGCGTCAGTCGCATCGTCAGGTGTTTCGGGCCCGTCTGATCGGCCGTGATGAACGGCAGGTTGATGTCGGTCTCCATCACCGTGGAGAGCTCCATCTTGGCCTTCTCTGCCGCTTCCTTCAGGCGCTGCAGCGCCATTCGATCTTTCGAGAGGTCGATCCCTTCCTGCTTCTTGAATTCGGCGACGATCCAGTCGATGACGCGCTGGTCAAGGTTGTCGCCACCGAGGTGCGTGTCACCGTTGGTGGCCTTGACTTCGACAACGCCTTCACCAACCTCGAGGATGGAGATGTCGAACGTGCCGCCGCCGAAGTCGTACACGGCAATCGTCTCGTCCTTCTTCTTGTCGAGGCCGTATGCGAGCGCCGCCGCGGTCGGCTCGTTGACGATTCGCTTGACGTCGAGGCCGGCAATCTGTCCGGCATCCTTCGTCGCCTGGCGTTGCGCATCATTAAAGTACGCCGGTACGGTAATCACCGCCTGCGTGACCGTCTGGCCGAGATACTCCTCAGCCGCCTGTTTCAGTTTCTGCAGGATCATTGCGGAGATCTCGGGCGGCGAATACTCCTTGCCACCCGCCTTCACCCGCACGTCGCCATTGCCGGCGCGCACGACGGTGTAGGGCACCATCTTCATTTCCTCGTTCACTTCGTCATACTTGCGACCCATGAACCGCTTGATCGAGAAGACAGTGTTCTCGGGGTTGGTCACCGCCTGGCGCTTCGCCACCTGGCCGACGAGACGCTCACCTGACTTGGTGAATCCCACAACGGAGGGCGTGATACGGCTGCCCTCTGGATTGGTGATCACCACCGGTTCTCCGCCTTCCATGACAGCCACAACCGAGTTGGTGGTCCCCAGGTCGATACCAATAATCTTGCTCATGCCGTTTTTCCCTCACGTCCTGCCACTCCAGGTGGAGCGGCCAATCTTTATAACGACGCTAATATAAAATATGAGTAACAAATAGTCAAGCTGTTCTGCTGGACTTCGCCTAACTTAGTGCTAGAATGGCGCTTGCCAGCCTGCCCGCGCGCTGAGGTCACGTTATGCGCCGCCTCTTCGGTATTTGCCACGGCAATTGGGTTCCCGTCGCCACGGCTTTCCTGGGTGGATTGACGATCGCCACCACGGTGTTGGCCCAGACGCCCGACCGGGCCGACCAACCAAATATCGCCGCCGACCCACCCGCGCACGTTGCGTTCGTCGATGGCTCAGCCGTGCTGGAACGTGACGGCCGCCGCGAGTCGTCTCCAGAGAACATGCCGCTTCTGGCCGGCGATCGCGTGCGCACACAAAACGGTCGCGTCGAGATTCTGTTCGGCGACACCAGCACGCTTCACATGGACACCGACACGACGGTCGATTTTCAGTCGAATGAGCTCGTACGGCTGCTCGACGGTCGGTTACGGCTCGCGATTCCCCGTCCGGATCGGCAAGTGTCGTATCGCATTGACGCGCCGTTTGCGTCGGCCGTGATCACGCAGGCCGGCGAATACCGCCTGTCGGTTCTTCACACCGATCGCGGTGAAGAGGTCGAGCTCGCCGTTCTTCGCGGTTGCGCCGAGCTGGCCAATGACGATGGCCGCACGACACTGTGTGCCGGACAACGCGCGTACGCGCGAGCCAACGCCGCGCCGTCCTATGCCTACGCGTTCAACTCGGCATCATGGGACGCGTTCGATCGCTGGTCGGAGACGCGCCGCGATCAACGGCTCGGCGTGTCGACGCAGTATCTACCCAGCGAAATGCAGCCCTATGCGCCAGCCTTCGATCAGTACGGCGCATGGCAGTACAACAACTCGTACGGCTACGTCTGGTATCCATCGGTGGCGGTGGGCTGGCGTCCTTACTACTACGGTCGGTGGGTCACACTCCGGCCGTATGGCTGGACGTGGGTCGGTGCCGGTCCGTGGGCCTGGCCGACGCATCACTATGGGCGGTGGGGATTCTCGGCCGGCTCGTGGTTCTGGATTCCCGGACGCGCGTGGGCGCCGGCGTGGGTTTCCTGGGCCTATGCGCCGGGCTACGTCAGCTGGTGCCCGCTGGGATGGAACAACCGCGCGGTGCTGACGTTCGGGTTCAGCTACGGCTACGATCCGTGGCGCGCCTGGACCGTCGTGCCTCATTCACATTTCGGTGCCGGTTACGTTCACGTGAACTACGTCGGCGGCTATGGACTGACGACGCAGACCCGCGCCGCGTTCGTGCCTCGTTACGCCGCACCATCAGTGACAGGATACGCGGTGCCACGGTCGTCATCGCCGATCCTCGTCCCCGGTGTCGCGAGGCCTCGCCCGTCATCTTCGACGGTGTACACCAACCTCACGCCGAATGCCTCTCGCGTCGGCACGACAGCGAATCGCGTGATGGTTGGTCCGTCGCGCAGTAACATCACGCCCTTGCCGTCAACGCCGCTGGGCTCGACGCCGTCGGCTCGCACGGCGACGCCAGGTGATCCGGGCCCATCCACGAGCGGTGCGAGATCGCGCGCCTTCGGCGCTCCCGGCGTCGTCGATCGAAACGACAACGCGTCACGTCAGGCCGCCCCGCGCGCAGACGTCGGCTCTCGAGCCGCAACGCCGTACCAGCCCGCCTATGGTGTGGGAAGAGAACGCGACAGCCAGGCCGGCCGTGCGGCGGGCGACGACCCGATGACTCGAGCCAATCCATATATTCGTCACACGCCGGATACGTCCAGACCGCTTGGAATGAACCCCGCCGCCCGTCCGGATTATCAGCAGTATGCAATCCCGCGCGCTGGGGGGTTCGAGTCTCCGTCGTACGGCGCCCCCCGGGCACCGTCCGACGCCGGTCGGCCAGCAATGCCCGGCGGCGAGCGCCGAGCGCCCAGCGTCGACCGGCCAGCCGGCTCTCCGCCGGGAGTTTCGGCGCCGCCACCCGGCGTGTACCGGGCGAATCCCGGAGTCGCGCCCGGGCCTGCCCAGTCCGCTCCGGCTGGAGGCGGACCGCCGGCGGGACAGGGTCATTCGCGGGGCGGACAACCGTCTACTGGCACAGCCGTCCCGCGCGGACGGGGATAGAGGGGGGGAATCCCTCATCACTAATCGCTGATCCTGAATCCCTAATCCGTGAATCGCTGATCCTTGGATCCTTGGATCCTTGGATCCTTGGATCCTTGGATCCTTGGATCCGTCGATCCTCGGATCCTCACATCGTCGAATCCTTGGATCCTGCGTCGGTCGCTTCACGATTGGACGATTCCCAAATTCGACGATTCACGATTTCGATATTGAGGGATTCGAAGATCAGCAGATTCGAGGATTCGAGGATTCGAGGATTGGCGATTCGAGGATTGGGGATTCGAGGATTAGCGATTCGAGGATTAGCGATTCAGGATCAGTGATTAGTGATGAGGGATTCAAGGCTCCGCCTCGTGGTCCTACTGTTCGTCGCGTGCAGCGCGTTCGCAGCGCACGCCCGAGACGGCTCCGCCCGACTCTACTTCCTCGACGCTCGTGGCGGCCGCGTCGTCAGCACGACGCCCGACGGGTCGGAGGTCAAGACCCTTATCGCGGGACGCACAGGCGTTCCTGACGGCATTGTCGTCGACGCGGCGGGCGGCCACATCTACTGGACGATCATGGGAAAGGCCGCCGTCGATGATGGAATGATCGAGCGGGTCGATCTCGATGGCAGCCACTTGACCACGATCGTGTCGGCCGGTGGAACGTTTACTCCCAAGCAGCTGAAACTCGATCCCGTTCATCGCAAGTTGTACTGGTCCGATCGCGAGGGCATGCGCATCATGCGGGCGAGTCTTGATGGCTCGAACATCGAGACGCTCGTTGAGACCGGCCACGGCGACACGGAGCGACGCGATGCGGCGAACTGGTGCGTCGGGATCGCGCTCGACGTTGCCGGCGGCAAGGTCTACTGGACGCAGAAGGGCAGTGACAACGCCGGGGTCGGCAGCATTCGCCGAGCCAACCTGGAGCTGCCAGCCGGCGAGAGCCCCTCGAGTCGCTCCGACATCGAGGTGTTATTCCAGAGACTGCCGGAACCGATCGACCTCGATCTCGATCTCGAGCGACGGATGATCTATTGGACCGATCGCGGCGCAAACATCGTCAGCCGCGCCGCGATGGACCCGCCTCCGGGCACGTTTCTCCACGCGCGAACGGATCAACAGGTCCTCATCAGCGAACTGAAGGAAGCGATCGGAATTGCCCTCGACGTTTCCGCGAACCGCATGTATGTCACCGACCTCGGCGGCACCGTTTACAGCGCCCGGCTCGATGGCTCAGATCGACGCACGGTCCTGTCCGGTCAAGGCAGCCTCACGGGGATAGCTTTCGTCGGAGGACGCTGAAGGCTTCCAGCTTTCAGCGTTCGGGTGGCCGACACGCCGATTGAGGACATGAGGCTGATCACGCCCCGACGGGGTTAAGATCGCAGATCGAGGCTCAATCAGCATTCAACAATCAACAATCAGCAATTCCTTCTGATGGCCACTTACGTCCTCAAAATCGCTCGCAGTGCCGTGCTCATCGTCCTCTTCCTGGTCGCTGCGCTGCTCGGGATTGCCACCGGCGTCATCTTCGCGTATGCGGGCGACGTCCCGCAGATTTCGGCGCTGGACGACTACTCGCCGAGCACGATCAGCCGCGTCTACGGAGCGCGCGGCGAAGTCATCGGCGAATTCGCCATCCAGCGTCGTGAAGTGATTCCGTACGACGCAATCTCGCCGAAGCTGCGTCAGGCGATCATCGCCGCCGAAGACGCCGAGTTCGAGCGACATTTCGGCCTCAGCATGCCGCACATCGTCATGGCCGCGACGCGCGATGTGCTCGGCGCGATACGGGACAGGATCACCGGGCAGCGTTCGCGGCCCAAGGGCGCCAGCACCATCACACAGCAGCTCGCGCGCGGGCTGTTTCCAGAGGCAGTCGGGTTTCAGATTGGCGACGTCAGCCTCGAGCGGAAGATCAAGGAAGCGATCGTCGCCGTGCAGATCGAGAAGCGCTACACGAAGCGCGAGATTTTTACGCTCTACGCGAACCAGATGTACCTCGGTGAAGGCGCTTACGGAGTGGAGGCGGCGGCACGCACCTACTTCGGAAAGTCGGCACGAGACCTGACCCTCGACGAAGCCGCGACGATTGCCGGGATCTTTCAAACCTGGCGCAACGCCCCGACCGTCAACATGGATCGGGCCAAGCGCCGTCGTGCCTACGTCCTGCAACGCATGGCCGAAGAGGGCTACGTCACGCAGAAGGACGCCGACGCCGCCAGTGCACGACCGATCGTGCTGGCGCCGCCGACGAACGGTGCCAATTCGATCGCCCCGTACTTCGTCGAGGAGGTTCGCAAAGACCTTGAAAGCCGCTATGGTGCCAAACCGCTGTACGAGAACGGTCTGTCGATCCAGACCGGGCTCGACGTCAAGCTCCAGGAGGCGGCCAACCGGGCGCTGGACGATGGGTTGCGTCGCATCGACAGGCGGCGAGGTTTCCGGAAGCCGCGAAAAAACATCGTTGCCGACGGTCAGAAGATCGAGTCGTTCAAACAAGGACGATGGGATCAGCCGATGGCCGTCGCCGACGTGGTGCCCGCGCTGGTCACGGCCGCTGACGGCTCGATGATTCAGCTGCGAGCGGGTCCCCTGCATGTCACGGTCGATCGCAAGGGCTTCGCGTGGACGGGAAAGACCACTGGCACCCAGCTCGTCACGGTGGGCGATCTGGTCGAGACGCGGCTGCTGACCATCGACGCGACCGCCCACACCGCCACAGGCACGCTCGAGCAGACGCCTCTCATCGAAGGCGCGGTCCTGGCGATTGACAACCGCACCGGACAGATCCGCGCGATGATTGGCGGCTACAGCTTCGACCGCAGCAAGTTCAACCGCGCGACCCAGGCATATCGACAGGTCGGCTCCGCATTCAAACCGATCGTCTACACGGCCGCGATCGACCGCGGCTACACGCCGTCGTCGATCATCATGGACACGCCGGCGAGTTTCCCCGGCGGCGCCGGTTCGCCGGTCTACGCGCCGATGAACTACGACAAGAAGTTCGAGGGGGCGATCACGCTGCGCCGCGCGCTGGAAGACTCGCGCAACGTGCCGGCCGTGCGTGTGATGGAGCAGCTCGGACCGGCGCACGTCATTCAATACGCGCGCAGGCTTGGACTGCAGTCACCACTGCCGCCCTACCTGGCCGTCGCACTCGGCGCCGCAGAGGCGACCTTGACGGAAATGACCAGCGCGTATTCGGTCTTTCCCAATCAGGGTGTGCGGATGCGGCCGTACGCAATTGCCAAGGTCTCGGATCGGGAAGGCAACCTGCTCGAAGAGAACCGGCCGGAGCCGAAGGAAGCGATCCGCGCCGATACCGCGTTCGTCATGACGACCCTCCTTCGTGGGGTGGTGCAGCGCGGCACGGCACAGAAGGCGGCATCGCTCAACTGGCCGCTTGGTGGGAAGACGGGCACGACCGACGACTACACCGACGCGTGGTTCGTCGGCTTCGATCCGGACATCACCATCGGCGTCTGGGTCGGGCTCGATCAGAAAAAGCCGATCGGATCGAACATGACCGGCGCGGAGGCGGCGCTTCCGATCTGGATGGACATCATGAAGGCATGGATCGGCGATCGCAAAGAACCGCCGCAGTTCGCGTCTCCAGGCAACATCGTTTTTGTGACGGTAGACAAGGGATCAGGCGACCCAGCGCCCGACGGAGCACCGGGCGCGATCCAGGAAGCCTTCATCGCCGGCACACAGCCGGGGTCAATTCGGTGAATTGGTGAATCGGTGAATCGGTGAATTGGTGAGTTGGTGAATTGGCGAATGCGAGTCGCTCGACTGCTCCCGGTGCTCGCATTCTGGATGATGGCGTGCGAGTCACCATCGGCTCCGTCGTCAACCGGACTATCCGGGACGGTGTTACGCGGTCCAACACAGCCCGTTTGCTCAGCGAATCAAACCTGCGACGCTCCCTTCAGCAGCGGCTTCACGGTTCTGAAAATCGGTACGATCGTGGCGAGTTTCAGGTCCGATGCGCAGGGCCATTATGAAATCCGCCTGCCCGCGGGAGGCTACACCATCGTCCCGGACGCCGACGCCCCCATCATGACGCCGCGATCGCAGTCCAAAGACGTCACCGTCGGCTCCAGCGGCATGACGATGCTGGACCTGCACTTCGATACTGGGATCAGGTAGTGGGTTTTCACTATTAGTCGTCTTCGGCAGCCGCAGCCGAGAGCGTACCGGCCGCTTTCCTCATCAGATACGTCTTGATGAACCCGTCGATATCGCCATCGAGCACGCGGTTGACGTCGCCCACCTGCTCCTTCGTTCGGTGATCCTTGATCATCTGATAGGGGTGCAGCACGTAGCTACGAATCTGGCTGCCGAAGGCGATGTCTTTTTTCTCACCGCCGAGCTGCTCGAGCTTGGCCTGCTGCTCCTTCGTCTTCAGATCGAAGAGACGAGACTTCAGAACCTTCATCGCCGAGTCGCGATTGCGGTGCTGCGACCGTTCGTTCTGCGATGAGACGACGATGCCGGTGGGCAGATGGGTGATGCGGACCGCGGAATCGGTGACATTGACGTGCTGTCCGCCGGCACCGCTGGATCGGTAGGTGTCGATTCGCAGGTCTTTTTCTTCGATCTCGACTTCCACGTCTTCGGGCAGCTCCGGCCAGACGAACACGGAGGCAAACGACGTGTGCCGGCGGGACGCCTGATCGAACGGGGAGATCCGCACGAGCCGATGTACCCCGGCTTCTGCCAGCATCATCCCGTAGGCATAGTCGCCCAGGATGGTCAGGGTCGCGCTCTTGATGCCGGCCTCATCGCCGGGCTGCAGATCGATCACGTCGCGCTTGAACCCGCGGCGCTCGGTCCATCGCAGATACATGCGCAGCAACATCTCCGCCCAGTCCTGCGACTCGGTGCCGCCGGCTCCCGGATGAATCGTCACGATCGCGTTCTTGCGATCGTGCTCGCCACCGAGCATTTTCTTCGTCTCGCCCGCATCGACGGCGTCCGAGAGATCCTCGAGGCCGCGGGCGAGATCGTCGGCCACTGCCTCGCCAGCCTCGGCCCATTCCACCAGGACTGCGAGATCCTCGGTGCGACGCTTGAGCGATTCGCTCAGATCGCGATCTTCTTCAAGACGCCGGCGACGCTGAAGCAGCTTCTGCGCCGACGCCTGGTCCTTCCAGAAGTCGGGCGCGGCTACGCGTTGTTCGATTGATGAAAGCTCTTCGGTGGAGCGAGCAGTGTCAAAGATAGCTCCGCAGGTCGGCAGCGCGGCGTGCGAGATCCTGGTACCTGCGAAGCTGGTCGTCGAGTTGTATTGGCATAGTTAACGGGGTCCTCTTGAGATAACGGAGTCCACAACGAAGCAACGAAGTCAACGAAGGCGAACGAAGAATACGATGCGCTCGGCCGTCCGTCAGCTGCGTTTCCTGCAGTCATGCTGACGGATGACCGGGCGCATCGTCCCTTCGTTCGTCTCCGTTAGCTTCGTTCCTTCGTTGTGAATCTTCTTCGTTCCCTTCGTCGCCTCCCCTTCAGTCTACCGGACTCTCCACCCGGAGAGAAGGGCCGCCGCGGTCAGCGCCAAGGAGAGCCAGGCAACGAGGTCTCCAATCCGGCTGTAGATCGTGCGATCGGTGATGAACCGGACGTCCCGCACGACCGTCGCTTGTTCGAAGAGCGGCGTCTTCGCAATGACGCGGCCGTAAGGATCCACAAAACCGCTGATCCCGGTATTCGCCGCGCGGGCGAGGTACCTTCCCTCTTCAATCGCGCGCATCGACGCCTGATCCCAGTGCTGGTATGCGGCGGACGAACGGCCGTACCACGCATCGTTCGTGATCGTCGTGAGCAGCTCACTGCCGTCGCGGACAAAGCGGCGAATCAGATCGGGGTAGATCACTTCATAGCAGATCGCGGTGCTGGCGACATGATCGCCGACGGGCAGGAGCACCGGCGTTTGTCCAGGCGTAAACGACGGGAAGTCAGCGACCGCGCCGATAATCGGCCCAACGAAGTACAGAACCGACTGAAGCGGCACGTATTCGCCGAAAGGCACGAGGTGCATCTTGCGGTAGACCGCGCCGACGGTGCCATCGGCCTTCACGAGAAAAGCAGCATTGTAGGCACGCTCCTGCGACTTTTCCCCTGACACTGGCGCCTTGATCGGTTCAGCCTGATCGCTGCCGATGAGGAGCGTGGCTTTCGATTCGATTGCCAGACGCCGGATCGCCGAACCTCCGAGGATGTCCTGCTCGAACGGCAGCGGCGTCGCCGACTCAGGCCACAGGATGAAGGTCGCGCCCTGCGCCAGCGCCTGGCGCGTCATTGACAGGTAGCGGCTGGTGATCGCCTCGCGATTCGCCGGATTCCACTTCTCATCCTGCGCGATGTTGCCTTGCAGTACGCCAACCCTGACCGGCGTGCCGCGGGTGAGCAGGGTCGAAGACCGCAGCCTCATCTCGCCCCAGATCCCGACGGCCGCAATGATGCAGACCATGGACGCGACCACGCGCCCGCGCTTGGGACTGCGATCGATCAGCACAAACGCTCCAGCCGTCGAGACCAGGGCAAGGAGAGCCGAGAGGCCATACACGCCGACGAGCGACGCGAGTTGCGCAATCGGCAGAGTCGTGACCTGACTGTACCCAAGCAACGTCCAGGGAAAGCCGTCCCACACGTACTGACGACCCAGCTCCGTCGACACCCAGATCGATGGCGCCAGAAAGAGCGCAGGCGGCCCGAATCGGACATGCAGCCGATTGAGGATCAGCGCGAAGGCCGCGGGGAAGAGCGAGAGATACGCGACCAGCAAGCCGGCGGCAAAGACGGCACCAGCCGTGGGTAGGCCGCCAAATGTGGTCATCGTCTCGACCAGCCAGTAGAGCGTGCCGGCGAAATAGACCGCACCGCCCGAGAGGCCAAGCAGGAACGCGCGCCGGGCGCCGGGCGCGGGTGCGCGAACCACGGCGATGATGAGCGGGGTCAGCGCGAACCAGGCGCAGACTGGAAGCCCAAACTTCGGAAAGCTGAGCGCGAGGAGCGCGCCGGAGAGAAGAGCTAGCGCGTAATCCAGGACTGGAACTGTTCTTCTTTCTTGATCCGCGTCGAGATCTTTTCGGCCTCGCCCCGATCCGCGTAGCGACCGACGTGGACCTTGAAGTACGCCGGTGACGCGCCCGACGGCGGGTTGACGAGAAATGCGGGATATCCCTTCCCGATAAGTCTTTTCAGCACCGAACTCGCCACGTCGTGATCGCGCGTCGCGATGACCTGCACCGCCCACGTACCCGGCTTGCCCGTAGTCGGAAGCGTGTCAGCCGTCGGCGGAGGCGCCGTCGCTCGGGTCGCCGGGGCGGGCGCCGCCGACCGCGGTGGCGCCGCTGCTGCCGGTGCTGGTGCTGGCTGCGGCCTGGGCTCGTCTACCTTCTTCGCTTCGTCTTTCTTCGCCTCTTCCGGCTTCTTCAAGGTGTCCGAAGCCTTGTCCTCCCCCGATAGACGCTGGGGGTATGACAGCTGCTCGGGCGTCTCGGCGGCAGGGGCCGGCGGCTCCGCCGAAGCTGGCCCGCTGGTGGATGTCGGCTGTGGCACCGCCGAAGTCGGCGACGCCGTCGCGATCTGATCGGGCTCGTCGAGCTGCGCATCGCGCGCGCCTCGTCCAACCCTCACGCCACAAAGGAACACGACGACAATGACGGTCGTGACGACCAGAAACAGCGCGACGAGCTGTTTCCCGCTCAGCTGAATCTCGTGGAAGCCGTCTTCCGCTGTGTCGTGCATCAGATTGGTCACACTTACACCTTGTTCCGCCCGGTGATGAGGTTCATCAGCTCAATCGGCAACGGGAAGATGATGGTGGAGTTCTTTTCTGAGGCAATCTCGGTCAACGTCTGGAGGTAGCGCAGCGTGATGGTCATCGGCTCGACCGACATGACGGTCGCTGCTGACGCGAGCTTTTCAGACGCTTCCAGTTCGCCCGCTGCGTGAATAATCTTAGCACGCTTCTCGCGCTCGGCCTCGGCCTGCTTCGCCATCGCGCGCTGCATGTCAGGAGGGAGATCGACGTGCTTCACTTCGACTGACGACACCTTCACGCCCCACGGATCGGTGTGCTGATCGAGAATCTGCTGCAGCTGCTGATTGAGCCGTTCGCGCTCCGACAGAAGGTCGTCGAGCTCAACCTGCCCCAGCACGCTTCGTAGGGTGGTCTGCGCGAGCTGCGACGTCGCATAGTGATAGCTTTCCACTTCGACGATCGCCCGTCGCGGATCCATCACCCGGAAATAGACGACGGCGTTCACCTTGACCGACACGTTGTCGCGAGTGATGACGTCCTGAGGGGGGACGTCCATGACGATGGTGCGCAGACTGACGCGAACCATGCGATCGATGGGCCAGAACACGAGGATGACGCCAGGACCCTTCGGCGATCCGAGCAGCTTTCCTAACCGGAAAATGACTCCGCGCTCGTATTCGTTCAGGACCTTGATGGAATTCAGGAGCCAGAACGCTACGATGACGGCGACTATCAGTATGGGCGGAAAAAGCACAGCTAGCCTCCGGCCCGCATCATACGATCTTTCGCCACTTAGGTCCCTCGTCTTTAGACGGCGGCCAACCTCTTGTAGCTTCCGTCTTTAGGCCGAGGGAAGACCGGCCGACGCGCTGGGGGCGCCTCCCGCGGATGCCACGCGCAGCCGCAGCCCTTCGACCGCCGTCACTCGGACCGGCCCTCCTGCCTCGATACGGTCGTCCGCAGTCGCCGTCCAAATCTCCCCGTGGGCACGGACGTGGCCGGTGGCGCCGGCATCGATGGCTGTCATCGCGTAGCCGATCTCGTCCAGCATTCCCGACGCGCCGGTCACCGGCGCGGTCCGCTGCGCGTTGACCGCCAAGGTCACCAGGAAGACCAGGATCGAAGCAATCGCGAGCGTCACCGGAACGATCAGGCGAAGACCGATCTGTAATTCCGGCAGCGGAGAATCGATGAGCATTATCGAACCAAGAAGCAGCGACATGACGCCGCCAACCCCGAGCAGTCCATAGCTGGTGACCTTCACCTCGAGCACGAGAAGGAACAGCCCGAACAGGATCAAGAGGACGCCGGTGTAGCTGACGGGCAGCACCTGGAATGCGAAGAACGCAAGCAGCAGGCAAATGCCTCCGGCAATTCCCGGCAGGATGGCGCCGGGACTCCACAGTTCGATGGTGAGCCCCAGGGTGCCCAGCGTCAGCAGAAGATAGGCAATCTGCGGATGCGCGATGGCGCTGAGTACACGCTGCTGCCAACTCATGTTGACGGCCACCACCGTCGAAGCGGAGGTGTGAAGGATCTGCGTCTGACCGTCGAAGCGGCGGATGGTCCGGCCATCGAGCTTGTGGAGGAGGTCGGGCACATCGTTCGCGACGAGATCGATGAGTGGCGGCGACGCGGAGAGCGCTTCCTGTTCGGTGAACGACCGGCTTTCCTGAACCGCCTGCTCGACGAGCGAGACGTTGCGCTTCCGCTGGGTCGCCAGCGTCCGCGCGTAGGCGGCAACGTCGGACGCCATTTTCTTGGCCATCGTGTCGTCGATCTTTTCGCCGTTCCCGGCGACAGGGTGCGCCGCGCCGATATGCGTCGCCGGCGCCATCGCGGCGATATCGGCGGCGATGGTGATCAGGAATCCGGCTGACGCCGCTCGATTCCCTGAAGGACCCACGAAGACCGCAACCGGCGTCTTCGCGTGAATGATCGAGTTGTTGATGTCGCGGGTGGAATCGACGAGGCCTCCGGGCGTTCGCAGGGTGATGACAACGAGTGCCGCCTTATCGGCGTCCGCCTTCGCAATCACTCCGGCGACATATTCGGCTGCGACCGGGTGGATGATGCCGTCGACTTCAGCCGTGTAGACACGGGGTGCCTGCTCAGGCTGTGCCTGTGGGCTGGCGCCGAAGAGGAGCGCCACGCCCGCTGCAATCAGAACGCTCCATGCGCGCATAGTCAGTCTCCAGTTTCCAGTTGCCAGTTTCCAGTCCCAGGACCGCGAACCATGAACCGCGAACCGCGAATGGCTATTTCATCTCCGCCAGCATCCGCTTCGCATCCGGCGAATTCGGATCCAACGTAAGTGCCCGTTCGAGCTCGGTGCGCGCGGCGGCGGCATTCTGCAACTTCAAGTATGCCTCGGCAAGCACCACTCGCGCTGGCGCCGTGTCCTGGCTCCAGATGGAAATCTTGAGTGCATTGACGGCCTCCAGCGGTCGCCCGGCCCGTAAATGAATACGGCCGACGAGCAGGTGGGCCTGGGCTTCATAGGGCGACAGGTAGATGGCGCGCCGCAACTCAACCATGGCCTCCCCGTCTGCCTCGCGCTCGTAAAGACGCCGCGCGCGGTCCAGGTGAAAAGTCACCAGCTCGCGCTGATCGCGTTGCGCTGAGGTGACCACGGCGGGGTCGGCGCGGAAGCCGCCCGGCGTCGCCGGCTCGTCGCGCAGCCGTTCCAGCCCCCTGGGCACCGGCAGCTTGTCGTTGGCCGCTCGACGTTCGAGCTCTCCATATCGCGAGGACAATCGCTGTGCGAGTTCCTTCTCACGATCGGCCTCAACGCTGCTTCCCGATCCCTGGAGCGCTGCCGCGAGCACAAAATGTGCGTCCGGATCCGCGGGGTCGCGGCGAACCGCTTCCCGCAGCCAGTAGATCGCCGCCTGATTGTTGCGATCGAGCATGTAGGCGTAGCCAAGATTGAACAGAAAGTCCACGTCGGCGGGATCCGCGTCGGCCGCTTTCGTCAGGTAAAACGTCGCCACCCCCGTCTCCGGCGTCGACCCGCGTCGAATCTGGATGACACCAAGGTTGTTCAGCGCAGCGCCCACCCCTCCCGTCTTCTCCGCTCCCGGCGGCCCTTCATCGACCCACGCTTTGAAAACGGCGAACGCCTCGTCGTAGCGCTTCAACGCGGTCAGGGACACCGCCGCCAGAAACTTCGCGCGCCACGAGAGCGGCGATGATGCGGGAACCGCTCGGGCGGCGGCGAGAGCGGAGACGTGATCGGCCACGCCCGTACGGACGTTCCAGAGCGCGAGCTCGGCGCGGTCGTATCCCGGAAACGCTTTGATCGCTGCCTCGAGAAAGGCCGCCTGCGCCGCCGGGTTTTCGGCAACGAGCCCCTTGATGTAGCTCTCGAAGGCTGGCAGCGGCGGGGCCGATCGTGCCGGCGCACTCGGAGCGGCGGCATCAGGGGCGAGCTTGCCGGCCAGGCGCCCAAGGCTGGCAAAGAGGTCAGTGACCGGTGCCTTGTCCGAGACGTCGGGCTCGACGCGTCCGACGTCGATCCGGATGCGGTGCGCGTCAACTCTCAGCGTGCTGCCCTCGAGCGCAAAGCCGCCGACGATGACCTCGGTGGCACCGACAAGATGCCCGACCTTGATCACGGTTGCGTGGCTGAGTGAGGCGGTCAGCGGAAGGTGCAGCTCTTCGAAGGCGCGGACCCGTTCGTCGCGTGGGATCGCGCCGACCCGGCGCGCGCGCAGATGATCTTCGAGCAGCACCGCGGAGGCTTCGCCGAGCCACTGCAGGCGCGTCTCGTGTCGCGTGTTCTCGAACGGCACGACGAGAACCCGGTCGGTGACCGGACGCTGCGCGGCGACCGGATCGACTGTGAAAATCGCCGCGATCGCCGCCGCAACCCCGAAAAGGTGGCTGGCACCTTTCCCGGAAAGGTGCCAGCCACCTTTTGTTCGCTTTTTGTTCGTCACGCGGCAGCGGCCGGCTCGTCGGCGGTGACGCTGCTCACCACAACCGACAGCAAGCAGCCCTTGCGTCCCCCCGCGGCGCGGCACTCGGTGACGCGGACGTCGGCTCGCAACGCGAACTGCTGCAGCACACGCGCGATCGCGGACGCATAGAACCCACATAGAGGAAGAATAGATGTTTCGCGAACCTCACAAAACAAGGACCCCCGAAGATCGATGGAGGCGGTGCCGCGCTTCAGTCGGATGATTGCGCGGGAACCCGGGTAGGTCTCGCGGACGAGGGCACGCGCCGTGCGCAGCGCCGCGCGGGTCCGCAGAGCCGCGGGGAGCGCACGAATGAATCGGCGCTCGAGTGACGCGAGGCTGGTGACGGTCCACTCTGCGGCGTATTCGCCGGCACGGGCGGTGATGTGCTCGTAGGCCGTCCCTTCGGTCCGCAAGAAGCTCAGCACGGCAAACAGCGGCGCCAGGCCAATCGTCCCCTCGCGAAGCCCGGAGACGCTCAACCAGTTTTCATAGAACTCCAGACGATTCGGGAGCACATCGGCGATTGCCTGATGAAGGCTCGCCACCAGAACACGTCCGATCCGAGGTTCGCTCATCGACACGACACCATGGCACTCAGCACCGAGTCTCCACGAACGGCCGAAGCCGCACCAGGTTTGATATTCTTGACGATCTGGACATGACGGAAAAACGCGGGCTGGCGGCCGGCATACTGGCCGGCGGACGCGCGACGCGCTTTGACGGCGTGAACAAGGGGACGCTGGTTGTCGGATCGACGGCCATCGTGGATCGGCTGCTCGACGCATTGCACGGCATCACGCACGACATCTTCATCGTCGGTCGCGACGATCCGGCGTGGACGTCCAGAGGATTGAAGGTGATCGCCGACGAGATGCCGGGGGCCGGCCCACTCGGCGGCATCTATACGGCCCTGGTGCATTCTCCTTCCGAGCGGACGCTGGTCGTCGCCTGTGACATGCCGTTCGTGTCCGCCGACCTCTTGAGGCGGCTCGCCGCGGTCGAGGACGCTGATGTCGTGATTCCACGGCACGCGCGCGGTTATGAGCCGCTGTGCGCGATCTATTCCCGGGTCTGCACGGACGACATGCGTGAACGGCTGTCCCGGGGGATCAATCAAGCGTCGAGGCTGCCGGCCGGTGTACGAGTGACGGAACTCGACGTGAATGATGACGTGATGTTCGTGAACGTGAACACGCCGCATGATTACGAGCGCGCCAGGGAATTGAGTGATCGGATGCCGCAACCGCGGCAAGATCGTATCACGATTGGACGAACCCACCGCAGGACGGACGCTGATTCATGATTCTGCCAGCCCACGCACTGGTCCGCGCTCGAATCGCCGAGACGGTGACCCGGCTTTACAACCTGCCGCCTGACGATCCGGCTCTGGCAGCCATCCCGGTGGAACCGGCGCCGCGCCGTGCGCTTGGCGATCTTGCCGTGCCGCTCGCCTTCGAGTTGGCGCGTCGCCTGCGGAAGGCGCCGCGCGTGATCGCGCAGGAGATTGTCGGCGCGCTCGGTCAGGTCGACGGCTTTGCGAAAATCGAAGCCGCGCCCAATGGATACGTCAATTTCTTCCTCGATCGGCCGGCCTGGTTGCGGCAATGGCTTGGTCCCGGCACCACGGCGGCGGCGTCCGCCGGCAAGGCCATCGTCGAGCACACCGCGATCAATCCGAACAAGGCGGCGCACATCGGTCACCTGAGGAACGCCGCCCTTGGCGACGCCTTCGGCCGCCTGCTCCGCTTCCTCGGGCGTCAGGTCGAAATCCAGAATTACATTGACGACACGGGGGTCCAGGTCGCCGACGTCACGGTGGGATTCCGGGAGCTCGAGCACAAGACGCTCGACGACGTTCGAACCATCGCCGACACAGGCAAGTTTGACTATTACTGCTGGGACCTCTACGCACGCGTGACGGAGTGGTACGCTGGAGATCAAGAACGCCTCAAGGTCCGCACACAAGCCCTCCACGACATTGAGCGCGGCGACAACGAAACGGCGGCCCTCGCTGCATTCATCGCCGACCGCATTGTTCGCACGCATCTCAAGACGATGCGCCGCATGAACGTCGACTACGACCTCCTGACGTGGGAGGGAGATATCCTTCGCCTGCACTTCTGGACGCACGCCTTCGACTTTCTCAAGAAGACGGGCGCCGTGTTCCTTCAGACCGAAGGCAAGCTCAAGGGCTGCTGGGTCATGCGCATCGATGAAACCATCGGTGAAGGGACACCAGCCAAGGAAGACGAGGGGTCGTCGCCCGTCGCCGGCGAAGGTGATGAGGAGCCGCGGGAGAAAGTCATCGTCCGATCCGACGGAACCGTGACCTACGTCGGCAAGGACATGGCGTATCAACTGTGGAAATTCGGGCTGCTCGGGAAGGACTTTCATTACCGCGTATTCGAGGACGGCGTTGCGCCGCTCTGGTCAACGGCGTCGACTCCGCAACAGCACCAGGCTTCGCCACCACAGTTCGGTCGAGCGTCGTGGGTCTGCAACGTCATCGACACACGGCAGTCGTATCTGCAAAAGCTGTTGAAGCAGGCATTGGCCGTTTTGGGATACCAGGAGCAGGCGGCGCATTCGATCCACTACTCATATGAAATGGTGGCGCTGTCGCATGCCACGGCTCGCGAGCTCGGATACGACACGAGCGAGGACGCCGACCGGCCGTTCGTTGAAGTCTCAGGACGGAAGGGGCTTGGGGTGAAAGCCGACGATCTGCTCGATCGTCTCACTGACAAGGCGGCCGAAGAGGTGGCCAAGCGCAACACCGATCTGTCAGCCGATCAGGTCAAGCAGATCGCGGCGGTGATCGCAACCGCGGCCGTTCGCTACTTCATGGTGAAGTTCTCCCGCGGCAAGGTGATTGTGTTCGACATCGACGAGGCGTTGAGTTTCGAGGGAGAGAGCGGTCCGTACCTGCAGTATGCCGTCGTCCGCGCGAACAACATCTTCAACAAGATGAAGGAACGCCACGGCTTCGCCGCGTCCGATGTCGTGGCGGCGATGGCGACGCTGCCGACGGACGTGCTGACGAGCGACAACGAAGAAGCGCACGAACTGTGGGGGCTGGTGTTCGAAGCCGCTCGCCTCGACGAGATCGTCGAACAGGCGGTACGAACCCTGGAGCTTTCCGTGGTCGCCAAGTACGCGTTCGGCCTCGCGCAGGCGTTCAACGGCTTCTATCACAAATATTCCATCCTCAATGAGGAGCGCGAGGATGCTCGCGGGTGGCGCGCGGGAGCCGTGGCGTTCTACAGCACCCAGCTCGCGCGAGCATTGGATTTGCTGGGATGCGGCGTGCCTGCCAAGATGTAGTTATGGACAACGCTCCCGTGATCGGTGTCACCCGCTGCAGCCGGCTCGACGACTACGTCGCATCAATCGAGCGCTCCGGCGCGCAGCCGCGCGTGCTCGACGTCAGCGAAAGCCCGCGAGCGGTGCTGCAAACCATCGACGGCGTCTTGTTGACCGGCGGCGGCGACGTCGATCCGGCCCTGTACGGCGAGGCCCGCCACGAAACCGTCGAAGATGCCGAACCCGGCCGGGACGAATTCGAAATCGACCTCGCGCGACGCGCGATCGAACGCGACCTGCCCGTCCTCGCGATCTGCCGCGGGGCTCAGGTGTTGAACGTGGCAGCCGGCGGCACGCTCGTGCAGGACATCCCAAGCGCAGTGACGTCGGAGCTCACGCACCGCGTCAAGGAACCGAAGGACTCCATCGCGCACGACATTCGGATCGCGAGCGACTCACGTCTCTACG
Organism: Acidobacteriota bacterium; assembly: GCA_046732715.1. GTDB lineage: Bacteria > Acidobacteriota > Vicinamibacteria > Vicinamibacterales > 2-12-FULL-66-21 > JALZOC01. Next base: position 19,864 of record JBKPNQ010000158.1, read on the forward strand.
CGGCGCTTGGCTCGGCCGTCGACAGTTCGTGCGCGTGTCGCGTCAATAGCCGGCACCACCAGTCGGTCGGAATGCTTGGTCGGGACATGGTCGCGTCAGCCACGGCCGCTGACGGCGTCATCGAGGCGATTGAGGTGCCCTACCGCAGCTTTTGTGTCGGCGTTCAATGGCACCCGGAGAATTTCTGGCGCACGGGGGAGTTCAAGCCGCTCTTTGATGCGTTCGTGGCCGCGGCTCGCGAACGGATGGAGGAGAAAATCTGACGGAGGTTTCGAAGAGGACGGAGAAGATTCACAACGAAGAAACGAAGTTAACGGAGACGAACGAAGGAGAGAAATAGGCATTCTTCCCTTCGTTTCGTCTTCGTTTGCTTCGTTCCTTCGTTGTGAGTCTTCTCCGCTATCTCCGATACCTCAGCGATCGAACACCCCGATCGTCTCCACGTGCGGCGTGTTGGGAAACAGATCAAACCCGGTCAACGAGACCATCCGATACCCGGCGTCCAGCAGGCGGCGCGCGTCACGCGCCATCGTCGGCGGGTCGCAGGAGACGTAGATGACGCGCTCCGCGCCGAGCCCTGCAATCGACTCCATCGCCTCACGCGAGATACCGGTGCGGGGCGGATCGACAACGATGGTCTGCGTGCGCCCGCGGTGTTTGTGCACGTAGTCCTCCACCCGGCCGATGAACACTCGCAGTCCATCCGGATAGCCGGCGGCGTTCTCACGCAGGTCGCCGCCGCTATACCGATCGCCTTCAACGGCGATGACCCGTTCGTAGCCGGCTGCCGCGAGCGACACCGAAAACAACCCGACGCCGGCGTAGAGATCCAACACGCTGCGGTTCGCAGGCGTCGCCTCGAGAACGCTGACCACCAGTTCGGGCAACAGGAATCGGTTTGCCTGAAAGAACGACGCCGGTTGCCGGCGAACCACCCCGTTCGACACGCGCCGGCGAGTCAGCGTCGAGAGCGGATCCACCACGACGGGATTTCCGACGCGCACGAACGGCCCAATCTGACCTCGGGCGGTGCATCCGCTCAGCCCAGCCTCGTCCACCGCGCGCGCAAGCCATGGCTCCGCCGTCCGCGCATCCGGCACGAGGTCGAAGTGCACTGCGCGCTCGTCCGCCGCGATGTTCTCGCTCAGCTCGAGCGAGGTGACACCGGCCCGGTTGTCGCCAAGCGCTGCAAGCGTGCGATCGATCGCGTCGATCGCACCCGGAGATAGCTGGTTCGTAGTCCTCGCGTCACACAGTTCGTGTGTGCCTTCTCGGTAGAAACCAGCGGCATTCCCGCTGACGTGCAGTCGCGCGCGAAGTCGATACCCGGTCTCGGGCGAAGGCGCGACCGCCACATGCTCCTGGACTGGAATGCGCCCGATTCTCGTGAACGCGTCGGCGATGATCCCGGCCTTGAGAGTCACCTGGCGGGAATAGGCGATGTGCGAGTACACGCAGCCGCCACACAGCGGGTCAGATGTGGGACGTCGATCGGCTGATGGCTCCAACACCTCGATGGTTGACGCAAACGCCAGCCGCTTTTCCACCCGCTCGATCTTGACGCTGACGCGCTCGCCGGGAATTGCACCGGATACGAGCAGAACCTGTCCCTCGTGCCGAGCAATCATCCGCCCGCCGGCCGCCGGCTTCTCGATGTCGACCGCCGCGGCGGTCCCAATCGTCAACATCTCACTCGTAAACCAGCAGCGGCAGGCCGAAAGCATCGCGGAGCAATCGGTCGAACGCACGGCTGCGCGCATCGGCCAGCGCCGCGACCGGCATGCGCGCGGCAAACGGCGCGAGCTCCGCTTCCGCCTCGCCGGCGAGCCTGGTGGTCAGTTCCGGGCCTGCCTCCTCGCGAGCCGCCGCGATCAGCTCATCGTCCAGGCTTCGCAGCCTGTCGATTAACGCGGCGCGCCCATCGCCGCGGATTCCTCGCGCATCGGCCGCCATATGATCGAGCTGACGGACGATCGCGTCGAGGCGATCCCCAAACGGCGCGCTTCTCATGTCACCGGCGCGGTGGCCGGTCAGCCTGGCGACAGCTCGCTCAATGTGCGCCGCGAGCGCGGGCTTCTTCGGATGATTCGCCTCCGCGAGATCTCCCTCGGCCCGACCGACCCCGATCGCTCGCCGCCAGGCATCAAAAAGATCGAGGATGTCTGCCTCACAGAATTCAATCCGCACTGGACGCCGGCGGGGTCCCTTCGCATAGTAGCGCTCGCAATACTGGTCGATGCCGCGGAACGCCACCTTCAGCGGTACGCCGAGGGTTGCCCATCCGCACACCTGTTCAAAGGCTGGGCCGACGATGCGGATGAGGTGCCCTTCGTTCTTGCGACAGAGGTAGGCTTCGATTTCCCGGCAGTAGGCAGAAGCGTTCATGGAGAGAATAAAAAGTTAAAAGTTAAAAGTACAAAGTTAAAAGTACAACGTCTAACTTCTAACTTTTAACCTTTAACTTTTAACTTTTGTTCCGTTCCCAGATCAATCGCAGGCCCTGGAGCGTCAGATCGGGATCGACGCGTTCGATGACGGTGGTTTCCGACGCGATGATGTCAGCCATCCCTCCGGTGGCGACGCACGCTGAGCGCTTGCCTCGATCCAACTCGGCTCGCATGCGCGTGACGATGCCGTCGACCATCGAGACGTAGCCGAAGAACAGGCCGGACTGCATCGACGTCACCGTCGTGTCACCGATCACGGCCGGAGGCTTTCGCACATCCACGCGCGGCAGGCGTGCCGCTCGCTGAAAGAGCGCGTCGGCTGAAATGCCGATTCCCGGACAAATCACGCCGCCCAGATACTCGCCGGCCGACGAGATCGCGTCAAACGTCGTCGCCGTCCCGAAATCAACGACGATGACCGGAGACTGCGTGGCGCGGCCGTAGGCCTCGTAGGCCGCGACGCCGTTGACGACGCGATCGGCGCC
>JBKPNQ010000159.1:0-9429 GCA_046732715.1 Acidobacteriota bacterium
ACTGACGACCATCGTCGGACTCCTCACGTTCGTCGCGCATCGACGTCTCCCCTATCGGCGGATGCTTGTATTCACCGGTGTGATGCTCGGTCTTGTGCTGTTGGTGATGGTTGGCGAGCAGGCGCAGGAGATGCAGCTGGCGCGGTGGTTGCCGACAACGCCAATCGTCCCGCTGGAGCACGTCATTCCCGGATGGATGGGATTGTGGTTTGCGGTCTTTCCGACCGTGGAGACTCTCGGGGCACAGCTCCTCGCCGCCGCCCTCGTGGTGGGATCGTTCTTCCTCGCACGGCCGCAAGGACAGCTAAGTTCCTCACAGCAAAGCGTTTCCGCGTAAACAAATACAAAAAGGTGCCTGGCACCTTTCCCGGAAAAGTGCCAGGCACCTTTTTCCGTTTTTATTGCGCGCTTCCGCGCGCTCCGCGGCCGGCGACGGGTGCCGGAAGCGGCTTGCGCGGCAGCTTGTCGTCGCGATTCGCGGTCAGATATGCGAACGCCGCGGCGATGGTCGCGTTCTTCATCATGTCGGTAGGCTGCAGACGCTCGTAGCTGTCGAGGTTTGTGTGGTGAGTCATCGTGCCGTACTCGACGTCATCCTGGATGAACTGGAAGCCCGGGAGGCCGACGCGATCGTATGACTGGTGATCCGTTCCGCCAGTGTTGCGAATCGTCAGGTACGACATGCCGAGGCTGCGGAACGGCTCCATCCATTCGCGAAAGATCGATGCCACCGCGTCGTTCCCCTGCAGATAGACTCCGCGAATCGCTCCCGTTCCGTTGTCGATGTTGAAGTAGCCGGCGAACTTCGCGTGATCGGGTTTCAGCTCGAGCGGACCCAGGTTTGCTCCGCGTCCGCCGCCACGACCTCCGAACTGATCCGAAGGCGGTGCACCGGCGGCGGGCTGGTTCGCAGCGCCTGGTGTCGGCGTCGTCGCATTCGCGAGCGGTTGACGCGCACCGAAATGCGCTGAAACGTACTGAGCGGATCCGATAAGGCCCTGTTCCTCACCCGTCCACAGACCAATGCGCACGGTGCGACGCAGTTTCACACCGCTCTGCTTCAGGATGCGCATCGCCTCCATCATCGCTGCCGATCCGGCGGCGTTGTCGGTCGCACCGGTTGAGGCGTGCCACGAATCGAAGTGCGCACCGAGCATGACGAGCTCGTCGGCCTTGTCGGTGCCAGGGATTTCGCCGACGACGTTGAACATCACGGGATTTGGATAGTAGGTGTTTTTGATGTCTGCCTCGATCGTGACCGTCAGGTTATTCGCGAGCATCCGCGCCATGCGGCCGTACTGCTCCGCGGGAATCACGACTGAGGTCAGCGACTGCGCTGGATCGGTCGCCCGGCTGCCGCCGATCGTGTAGATGCCGTGACCTCGGGGTGCGGTGGAAAGAATCCCGAGCGCTCCTTCGGCGCGGAAGAACTCGTTGCGATTGAACGGAGGCGTGCCGGCCTGGCCGCCTCGCCCGCCGAACGGTGGCCCACCCTGACGCCCGCCTCTGCCCGCTGGCGCGGCGACGCCAAACTCGGGGCCTCTCGGCGTCGCGAGTTCCATGTCTTCCAGTTGTTCGGTCGTGTTGCGCGTCGCCGGCGGTGTCCAGTACGCGGCGACGTCAGGCGCCGCCTGCGCGAGCACCCACTTTCCCTTCAGCTTTCCGGCGTACTTTTGCAGATCCTCCTGAGTCGTCTCCGTCACCAGAATCACGTCGCCTCGGACCAGCCCGTTTGTGCCCGGCGTCCAGCCTGTCGGTGTGCCGGGGATCGGAAACGATTGCGGCGTGACCGCCGACATGTAGAACTTCTCGTTCGCCCACCCGCGCGGGAACATCGTCTGATCCGGCCACTTTTCCAGCGTGACGTTTTGCAGTCCCCACTCCTTCATCTTGGAAACTGCCCACTCACCGGCCTTCTGCGTCGTTGGTGAACCGGTGAGCCGGGGGCCGTAGACATCGGTCAGCCAGCTCGAAATCTCCATCACTTTCGAGTTCTGCGGCTGCAGCCCCTGCTCCTTGATCTTGTTGATCGCCTCGTAGTCGATCTTTTCCCCCGCGGCGCCGAGCGGCAGCGTCGCGAGCACACCGGCAACCCCGGCCGCAAGCACGTGCTTGCGCAAATCAAATCTCATCGCATCTCTCCGGAAATGAATGGCAACAGGACAGACCTCAAAATATATCGCAGGTCCGCGCTATAATGGATGGTTCCCTGCGTCAGTTTCACCACGACAGAAGGCGAACGGAGCAAGCCGGCGAAGCGGCTCGCGAGAGCGCGTGTGGAGGCTTCCGAGGGGCCAGCCCCTCGGAGTAATAAAACAATGATTTCTGTACAGGGTGTGTCGATGCGTTACGGATCGAAGGTCCTCTTCGACGACGTGACGGCGACGTTTTCACGCGGCCGGAGATACGGGCTGACGGGCCCCAACGGCGCTGGCAAGACCACGTTCATGAAGCTCCTGACGGGAGACCTGCCACCGCAACAGGGCACGGTCAACCGGCCTGAGAAGCTCGGCGTTCTGCGTCAGGATCAGTTCGCGTTCGACGAGTTTCGCGTCATCGATGCGGTCATCATGGGCAACACCCGGCTGTGGCGTGCGCTCGCCGAACGAGAGGTCCTGTACAACAAGGCCGACATGACTCACGACGATGGGATGCGTCTCGGGGAACTCGAGGGCATCGTCGGTGAGGAAGACGGCTACACCGCCGAGAGCGATGCGGCCATTCTGCTGCAGGGCCTCGATATCCCTGACGAGATGCACGAGCGCAAGATGAGCGAGCTGCAGGGCGGCCAGAAGGTCCGTGTCCTGCTCGCACAGGCGCTCTTTGGCCATCCGGAAGCGCTGCTGCTCGACGAGCCAACCAACCACCTCGACCTCGACTCGATTCACTGGCTCAGAGAGTTCTTGGTGCGGTACGACGGCACGCTGATCGTGATTTCCCACGATCGCCATTTCCTGAACTCGGTCTGCACTCACGTCGCAGACATCGACTACCAGACCATCATCGGCTACACCGGTGGCTACGACGACATGGTGCTGGCCAAGACACAGATCCGCGCCCGCGTCGAAGCCGACAACGCTCAGCGCGAGAAGAAGATCGCGCAGCTCAACGACTTCATCGCGCGATTCTCGGCCGGGACTCGATCAAGTCAAGTACAGTCGCGACGCAAAGAAGTCGAGCGCTTACAGACAGCCGACCTCGCGCGATCGAACATCCAGCGGCCGTACATCAAGTTTCAGATGAACCGGCCGTCAGGACGTACCGCGATTGAGATCAAGAGCGTCAGCAAAGCGCATGGCGGGACGCCAATCATTTCGAACTTCAGCGCAGTCGTGAATCGCGGCGAGAAGATCGTGCTGGTCGGACGCAACGCACAGGGCAAGACGACGTTGTTGAAGGCACTGCTGGCGGATTCGCCCAATCTACCGCCGTCACCGGGAGACATCGACAGCGGATCTGTGCGGTGGGGGCACGAAGTCTCGATCGGATACTTTGCGCAGGACCATACCGGCGTCATCGAGAAGGGAGTCACCGCCGTGGAATGGCTGCACCGGTTCGATCCGGATGCGGCGCGGCAGGACATTCACGGCCTGCTCGGGCAGATGCTCTTCAGCGGCGAAGAGGGACTCAAGCCCACCGATGCGCTCTCGGGAGGTGAGACCGCCCGGTTGTTGTTGTGCCGGATCATGCTTCAGAAGCCGAACCTCCTCGTACTCGACGAGCCCACCAACCACCTCGACCTTGAATCGATTAACGCGCTGAACGTGGCCCTGCAGAAGTTCGAGGGCACGGTGCTGCTCGTGACCCACGATCAAGACCTGATGGAAGAAGTCGGCACTCGCGTCTGGCATTTCGACAGCGGGCAGCTGACTGATTTCAAGGGAACCTACGAGGAATACGCATCAACGCTTGCGTAGCGTCATGGGTGGGCCACCGCGCCACCATGCCGTTTCCTGCGTAACCCGTGCAATAATCCGTTCGCGTGTTCTACTTCTTCAAACGCGGCAACGAGACTGTCCAGTGCGAAGTGCGGTCCGAGGCTGACGGGTCCGGCTACGAGATCGTGATCACCGACCAGACCGGCACTTCGCGTACTGAGCACTTCGCTACATCGGAACAGGTCCACAGTCGCTGGGTCGAGCTTCACCGCCGCTTCGAGGACGACGGATGGTGGGGGCCCGCCGCGCAGGACGGCCGCCGATGAGTTGGACCCGCCGCGCTGGACACCGCCTCGGCTCCGCCGGTGAATTCTGATTCGACCGACTTCCAGCAATTTGACATCGCGGTCGTAGGCGCAGGCGCTGCCGGCCTCGCAACCGCGATCTTCACCCGCCGTCTCAACCCGTCGCGCTCGGTCGTTCTTCTCGACTCTTCGTCCAGGCCCGGTGCGAAGATTCTGGTCAGCGGCGGATCCCGCTGCAACGTCACCAACACGGCCGTGAGCGAGCGCGACTTCGCCGGCGGCAAGCCACCAATCATCCGCCGAATCGTGAAAGCGTTTCCGCCGGATGCCGTGATCGACTGGTTCGGCTCGCTGGGCGTGCCGTTGCACGCAGAGGCTCACGGAAAGCTCTTTCCGAATTCCAATCGATCGCGCGACGTCCTGAACGCGCTGCTCGACGAGGCGGCCGCGTCCGGAGTCGTGCTGCAACCCGCCACCCGCGTCGAGAGCGTCACGCCGGACGGTCCGTTCACGCTGCACACGACTCGGGAGCCGATTCGATCGACCGCGGTCGTGATGGCAACGGGCGGCCTGTCACTTCCAAAGACCGGCAGCGACGGTCGTGGTCTGGAAATCGCGCGCGGCCTCGGGCACACGATCGTTCCCACAACGCCGGCGCTCGTGCCGCTGACGTCATCGAACGATCAAGCGCTGCACCATGCCCTGACCGGCGTGTCACACGAAGCGGAACTGGCGCTGTGGGTTGGCGGGCGAATCGCGCGACGGCTTCGCGGCTCCCTCCTCTGGACACATTTCGGCTTCAGTGGCCCGGTCGTACTGGACACGTCCCGACATTGGCTCCGGGCCAGACTGGAAGAGCGGAGCGCCCACGTGACGCTCAGCTTTGTCCCCGGTAAATCGTTCGAGTCCCTGGACCGAGAGTGGGCGGCGAACCGTCGCGCGTCGACGCATCGCCGGCTGGCCGAAGTGGTGCCGTCATCGCTCGCGACCGCGGTGCTTCAACAACTGGCCATCGATCCGGCGATGTCCATGGCTGACTTGCCCCGCGACGATCGCCGTCGGCTCGCACATGGTCTCATCGAGTGGCCGCTCAACGTCGACGGCAACCGCGGCTACAACTATGCGGAAGCGACGGCCGGTGGTGTCGCGCTCGACGAGATCGATCCGGCGACCATGGCGTCGCGCAAGTGTCCGGGATTGTACCTGGTCGGCGAGATGCTTGATGTGGACGGACGGATTGGGGGATTTAATTTTCAGTGGGCCTGGTCGAGCGCCCGAGTTGCCGCGCGCGCGCTGGCGGAGTAGCGGCTGCTGGCTGCTGGCGCCAAACTGGAAACTGGCCACTGGAACTGTCAGGAGCATTTAGCCATCGGTCCCACCCCTGCTCTTTTCGATTCTGCGGTGTGTCTCCACCGCATCCCTGCCGAGATAGCCCCGCAGCCAGACATCCTCGATGCACGGGTACATCGCTGCCACCGGCAGCGCCAGTAGTGCCCCCAGTACTCCGAACAACTCGGCGCCGGCCGCAAACGCGAGGAGGACCGCAAGGTTGGAAAGTCGCAGCTGGCCGCCATATACCTTCGGGCCAATCAGGTAGTTCTCAACGAAGTGGTAGGCGACATAGATGGCGGCAACGATCAACCCGGTCGTGGTCGAAACCGTCAGCGCCAGGAGCACGGCCGGCACCGCCGAGACGATGAAGCCGAGCACGGGAACGAAGTCGCAGACGAACGCCAGCACCGCAAGGAGCAGTGCGGCAGGCACGTGCAGAACCGACAGCGCAAGCAGGATGGTAGCGCCCGCGAAGATGGACGTCGCGACATTGCCGACGACGTAATGCAGAACCGCATCACGAGCGGCGGTCCCAGTTTGCTCGACGCGCGCGCGATTATGGCGCGGCACATACGCGACCAGCCAGCGCCACGTCCGCCGCCCATCAATCAGGAAGTAGATCGTCAGGATGAACGCTGCGGCGCCACCGAGGACCGCGCTCACGAGCATGCCGCCCGCGCGCATCACAAGATCCGAGACCGATGAATTCGGCGACGACGGCCCGATGCGGATGAGCCGCGAGAGCGCTGGCGGCAGCCGTTCGGCCGCTTCCTTCTGAACCGATTGGACACGCTGGGCCACGTCTCGTCCCTCTTCGACCAGCGATGAGCCGCACACCACGGCAAAGCCGATGAGACAGCCAGCGAGAGTCAAGACGATCAAGGTTGAACCGGCCCAGCGCGGGACACGACGGCGCTCCAACCAAACTACCGCCGGTTCAATAGCAATCGCCAGAACGACTGCGACCAACACGAGCGCGATGACGGTTCGAAGCTCGTAAACCACCCACAGCGCGAACAACGTTAGAAGGAGTTTGACAATGGTGGCGAGCGGAAGGTGGATCGACCGGCGCTCGCGGACATCCGACTCATCAGCGCGGCGGGACGCAGAGGCCCTCATACTGATCCGCAGTGCAAATCAGTGTCCAGCTCTCCGATACAACGGTGCCCAACACGATTGTGGATTGGGCTTCGCACGCGCTACCCGCGCGTACTACGAAAGCGCGGCGGTAGCCGCGCGATGCCAATTCACCAAATCACCAAAACCACCAAGTCACCAATTCAACAATTCTCAGAACTGATACCTGACCTGGAACTGCGCCATGCGCGGCGGGTCGATGTTCGCCAGGCTGGGCAGCGCGTTTGTCGCTGTGCCGACGGCCACCAACTGGCCGAACGTTGGGTTCGCCGCGCCGGTATCACCGTAGGTCGTCTGCGCACGTCCAAGCAGGTTCCCATGATTGAAGAGATTGAACCCTTCCACCCGCAGGAGCAGCGCGCCACGTTGAAGTTTCACGCGCCCTTCAACAAATACACCGACCTCGGCAGTGCGGGTACCGCGAAATGCCGACTTGCTGATCACGGCGCCATCGACCACCGGCCGATCATTGTTTGCACCATCGCCGTTGTTGTCGATTCCGGTCGTCGCGTTGAATGGGCGCGCCGAGGCGAACTGCGAGACCGTGCCGGCGGTGATGGCATACGGCAATTGATAGCTGAAGGTCACAACCGCGCGATGGCGCTGATCGACGACGCTCGGGCCGCGCTCCACTTCTCCGAGCCGGCTGATATTCGAGTCGTTCGGATTGATCCCGTTGCCGTCTGGTTCGGCCGTGTTTGTCGCCTTGGCCAGCGTATAGCTCACCGCGGCGTACATCTTCGCGTTGCCGCGATAGGTCACCTGGGTCTGTAAGCCATCGTAGTCAGCCGTCCCGAGATTCATCAGCACGTTGACGTTGCGGATGCCGCCATTCACGGGGACGATCGGTCGCGTCGCATTGGCGGCGGCGACGGTCCGCGTCTGTCCCGGCGCCGTGCGATCGAAGGCGGTGGGCGCGTTCAGATCCACGCTGCGATCGAGGTTGGTCCAGTGCTGGTGGACGTAATCGGCGCCGACAAACAGGCCCGACCTGACCTCCCTCTCCGTGCCAATCGACGTCACCTGGCTTCGCGGATTCACGAACGCGTCCGGGTAGTTCGGCAGCAGGTCGAAGTTCAGCCCATAGGAGGCGAACTGCGACTCGTAGAAGTCGCGCTGACCTGCCCGGATTGTGATGTTGCGGGCCGGCTGCTGCGACACTGGCAGCGTGCGCGGGTCGATCTTGAGCGGAACGCAGCTCAGACAGGTCGGAAACCCGGTCTGGCCCGGCGTGGCCGTGTAGCTCACCAGACCATCGAGCCCGCCAGTCAGCGCGCCGGCGATCGCGTTCGACCGGATCTGGGTGTAGTACATCGCGTACCCACCGCGGACGACGGTGCGCGGGTCGTTGTTGGGATGCCAGCTGAATCCGAGCCGCGGCGCGAAGTTCTTCGTCGCATCGGTCAAGGTCTGCCGGTCGTAGCGAAGACCGGCGTCAACCGTGAACTGATCGCTCAAGCGCATGCTGTCCTGCACGAACGCGACGGACATCCACTGATTCAGTTTGTAGTCGGTGACACCATAGCTCACCGGTTCGGAGTACTGCTGGACGTCGGCCAGCGTCAGCTCTTCGAACGGTTTCGTTGTCGTGCTGAGGAACGTGAATGTCCCGAGAATTGCGGTACCTGGCTCGCTCCCGAATCCGCCGGACGAATGCCGCGTGAGGCTGCCGCCGAACCGAAGGTTATGCGACCCTCGGCTCCACGAAAGCGTGTCCGCGATTTGGAGCTGATGACTGTACAGATCGGACGAACGCGATTCGCCGATGGTAAACGGCACAGAGCCGCCGCGCGTGTAAGTCGTCGACAGATCCTGCGACTCCCACAACGTGACCGGGTCGCCGTGCAGGTATGCGACCCGCGCCTCGTTCAGGAGGTTCCCGCTCAACACCGTCGTATGGTTGACCTGCGTCGTCCACGACTTGCGTGTGTACCGACGCGCGACCGTCGGCGCACTGGTGCCCACGACGGCGTCGTTTGGATTGGTGTCGTACATGTGATCGACGTTCCCTCGCCACATCAGCGTCTGATTTGGCCTGAGCTTGTGGTCGAGTCGCCCGCTGACCAGTCCCTGCCGGTAGTGGCCAACGTAGGTCAGGCTTCCGTCGGGCGGCAGCACGAACGCCGGCAACGTCGACGAGAGGTAGGTCGTCCGGTCCTGCATCGTGTAGTCGGACGTGAGGAAGAAGAACGTCTTGTCCTTCACGATCGGTCCGCCGATCGAGCCCGAGAACTGATCCAGGACGTCGGGCAGATCCGCGGGGTTGATCGCTTCGAGCGTGGTCGGGGTCGTACAGGTTGAGACCGAAGGCGGACAGAAGCCCTTGGTCGAAAAGTCCGTGGCCTGTGAACCCCGAGGACGCCCCATATACAGGGCTTCACCTCGAAGCGCGTTCGTGCCGGACTTCGTGACGATGTTGAACGCGGGACCCGCCGTCCACCCGAACTCCGCGGAGAACGCGTTCGAGAGAACCGACACCTCCTGCACCGCACCGACCGGCACCGCCGCAAGCATTGTCTGGCGACCCCACCCTTCGTCGTTGCTCGCGCCATCGAGCATGAACGTGGTCGTTCGCCGGCTGCCCGAGCCAGTGATGAAATAGGTCGCGTTGACGAACAGGTCGCCGGTTCCTTTCCCTTGCCGGAAGGCGGAGTTGAAGAGCGGCAGCGTCGTGATTTTGCGGCCCAGGATTGGCGTTTCGTCGACGGTTGGACTGTCGAGTTGCCGGCCAATCTGCGGGTCCTGTCTCTTATACACATCTCCGAGCCCACGAGACG